>JBAUEX010000194.1:0-30841 GCA_049678845.1 Candidatus Acidiferrales bacterium | reverse complement strand
GAACCGTCGGAAACTTTAGGTTTGGAGGGATCACGATTTTGCCGAGATCCGTGCAGACTCAGGTCGGAGAAAATCGTTGCCTTCGGGTATCGGGCTGGGGCAGAAATGGCCCGGCGCAGCAGGAACTGGATGTCACAGATCGAGTCAAGTGGACGAACAGCGATTCGTCAATTGCGTTCGTGGAAAAAGGCACTGTTATATCTAAAACGCTTGGAAAAGCGCGTGCCGAATGCGAGTTCGAGAGTTTCGTCTCATCGGTTGAGATTTCCGTTGAGCACATTGTAAAGGGACAGAAAACCACGTACTTTCAGGGACTCCGAAGACTACAGCAAATTCGATTCGACGTGGAGGACAACCTCTATATTTCTAATCAAGGCCCTTCGGTGTTTCGGCTCGATAAATCAGGCAGGTTCGCGGAAGTCATCAGAATATCCAGCAGCCCGAGGTCCGTAGCGGGAATTGACTGCCTTGCGGTAGATGCACACAGGAACGTCTACGTTAATGATGTTAGTAAGCACGCCGCGTTCAAATTTGAATGGGATGGTAAAGGGTATGTAAATCCAATCGAAATCGCCAAGTCGATCGACGGCACTAAGAAGAGCATCGCGCTCGCACCTTCCGGTGAGATCTTTATTGCTGTGATGGGGCCCCCGAACCAAGGATGGATCGTGCGGAGAGGATCGGATGGGAACGAAAATTCTTTCCCGATTAACGGAATGCCGATCTATCTGGCGGCCGGCCCTGATGGCAACCTCTACGTGCCGATCGGCGCGACCTCGAATATTCTGATCTACCGACCTGATGGAACTCTGGCTGGCGAAATCCCATACCAAATCAAAGACTCGGTGTCTGACGTCCTGGTCTCTAAGGACGGTGGGATTTACCTAGCATTCTTCCAAGCCGGAAAAATCTTGCGGATTGGATTTGAGAACCAGCTGCGGCGCGAGGAATTCCTTCCTCACGCTTTCGGAAAGCCGGGCGGGATTGCGCTGGACTCTCGCGGCAGGTTGTATGTTTCGGACTTTGCTGGCAATTCGATCGATATTGTTTACTGAATGCAGCTCCGGGGCGGGTCTTGGCAGCGTACTGACGAATTCATAGGAGGTCACGGCTTCGCCTTGGTCGCGGCCTCGGGAAATGCCGAATCGCTCCGTTTTGTTCGCTCTTGTACCCCGAACCCGGACAGAAGACGGACACTCCAAAGTGCGATAGGCAATCCGGCCGGACGTTGCTGATTTCGCGCTTTTACAAACATCAAGCAGGCTTTGATTTTTTCTTCTGACAATCGCAGTCTGCAATCGTCATAAAAGCAGGGTCGGACGAAATGATGTCGGGATGTTCTTCGTGTTTTTCGTGTTGCTTCTCAAGAATCGCGAGAACTTCGTTTTTTGGAAAGCTGCCGGTCAGCACGAAAGTGGTGTCGCACTTTGGACAACTCAGCGGTTCGGTCAGCCTGTGCCACGGGTGCTCACTCGAATAGATGTGCAAACGTCCTTGACCTTGCTTTACAGCCGCCGGAGCCGTCGTTATCGCTTCCTTGTGTGGGTCGTTCATTTGGCTTCCCTCCGTGCGTCAGGGATTTCTCCGTTCTTCTTTTTCCCGCGACACACTCTTGCGGGCGGCATATGGTCGCCGCGCACGGTTACCTCGTAACCGCAGTTTGAACACTTATAGAAGGTAACCAGACGTTCTTTCTCTTCTTTTTCAACCCATTGGCAGTTCATGGCATGTTTCTGTTTGATTTTCTCCGCGCGTTGCTTTGGTTTCAGAATCTCGCCGCGCTTAACGAATTCGTATCTTCGGCATCTTCGGCGGCTTGGGTTTGCCGACAATCCACTGTGGGGCATACACAACGGTGGCGTAGTCCAAAACCGCGCATGCGGCATACCAGGTGCATAGAAACAGGTTTTCCCAGCTTCCGAGTGTGCCTATGCCAAATACGAAAGGTGCAAGTAGCGGCGGCGCGGCGCCAACGAATCCGTAGATGCGCCTGCGTTTTAGCGTTGCGTTCCTCTCCTTCAGGCTTTTGCCCCACCTTGCCAGTGCCATCAAATAAAGGGCCAGACCGAGGACAACCATCGCCATTCGCGCTGTCCCTCCAGTGGCACGGATTCTACCACGGTCCTTTGAGTGTGCCCCACGCGCTCGATCTTAAGATTCGACAGATTGCCACGGCTCGAAGCTGGATATTTTTTCTCGTGCGCTTTTCAGCGCAAGCAGAGGGGGGGCAGACGTTGTGTGTTTCTCGCCCGTCGTCGGCGTTATTAGGTCTGTGACTCCGGTGGCTGTTTTTTATTGCTCTGCGTCAGCCAGGTCGAGCTTCAGGACGCCTTTTACTTTCTGCCTGACTCCTTTGTGATGGCTTCGCAGGCATCCTTAACGGCATTCCCGACACTGCGAACAGAATTGCTAAACAAGACATCGCCATTTCGCCGGAAGATGGCTATTTTGTCTCGCCGAGCCAAGGCGCCCTTGAAGGAGTCCCGGTCAAAGAGAACTACATAATTCGCCTTCTCCCGATCGCTCGTCACGATTGCCTGCGGGCAACGCTGGCCAAAGGTTTTAATGAGTTCCACGGTCTGCGGGCTTGATCCTCCCGTCATTGCGCCTGCCGCCGTCCCATTGCTTGCCCCGAATCCTCCGGCCATCAACCATGATTGACTATCGGACACATAGACGCGGGTCTTGCCGGACGGTATTTCGTTGGCCGCATCAGGCTTGTCAGTTGTTGCAGGCGCGGATGAATTGCTCGTCTTGGCGGAAGCCTCCACCATTGCCAGAACCACGTTATCTGGGATACCAGCGGACTTCAATTTTTCGAGCGTTGCCGGCGAAGTGTCATAATCTCCGGGCGACGTCTTGATTTTTGCGACAACGATGTCAGCGGATAAGCCGGTCTTGACCATCGAAGTTATGTCCTGGTTCGTCAGAGTGGCCGGTTTCGCTTGTTCCGTGGACTGCGCGACAACAGAGTGCGAGATTGTTGCGAAGACGATCATGATAATGGTTATTCTCAGAAAACTCTTGCACATGCAACGTGGTCCTCCTAGCCCGAAGTATAACGGCCAGATGGTTTATCGGCGATTTAATTTCGACCACGTCACCTTTGCGTAACTGTCTTCGTGCTAGAATTTTCGCCGATTCTGACGTTCCAGTTTCTCTAGCCGCCGCAAGATGCCTTTTTGACCGTTTGTCATGGGCGAACCTCCGCGAATGTAACCGCTCATACCTAGGATTGTCTCCGTCTTACGCCTCGATGGGCGACGCCTCCACTCCGTTCCGCACGATCACGCCCGCCATTTTCTCAGCAACTTCCATGCGGTGACAAGCTCCTGCATTCGACGTGGCTCAGGCAGCTTGTCGGATTGCAATGTGCAAGCCGCGTGTGCAGTCCGATAAAACGCTTTCACGGAATATGGGCTCAGCCGCGCAAGCTGGCGAGTTAATTGCCGCACCTCGGCTTCGGTCATCGGCCTGGAAGCCATCGAGGCGGAGCATAGCAGATTCGCTATTTGTTCGCCTACGCTATTTTAGTGCTCGACGGGACTCTCGCAGCCGAAAAAAGGTACCTAGCCACGAACTTGACAACCTTCGACGCCTAACCTATGTTCCGCCTAGATTGTGTGTCATCTATTTCCGCTTCACGTGGGAGCGGCAGCCCGGCGCGTTCTTTGCGAGGCACTGAAATTGGCAATTTCCTTCCGGTCAAAAGAGGAAGCGCTTCAGAAGCTGCGGACCCTCTGGGTCATGTTTCTCATAACGATTGGGCTTTATGCCTACGCGGGTGAACTAACCCCCGGTTTTCGATGGTTAAGATTCGCATATGCTTTCGAGGTTTTCTCTGCGCTTGCAATTCTCAACATTTTTTACATCGTTTTAATGCGCCGGAAACTATTCCTGCCGGCTTCACAAAGCTTGGCTTCCCAGCCCGATGACCCGCGCGCAATCCGCCGCTGGTACGCCTCGCAGGTCATTTTGCTCGCTTCGGCGGAGTGCATGCCTATTTTCGGCGTTGCCCTACGTCTCGGCGGCGAGACGCTGAACCAGGCCCTGCCATTTTATGTTGCAGGAGCTCTCTTGTTGCTCCTGCTATGGCCGCGGCAGATTCCGACACGGGCGAGATTCAGCAATCCCGGCACATGACCGACCGGTGGGACGAAAACGACATAATCGAGGCGCAAGTTGCGCAGTCGCCGTACGGACTGAAGCGGCTCGCGGACACGTTTCCGGGCCTCACAGACGACGAAAAGGAAATGGCACGCGAGAACGTGCGCGAGAATGTGCGTCCGCTATTCGTTTATTGCTCAGATGGCTTGAGCGAGCAGACGCACGGATACTTGTTCATGCTTGAGCGCGGCGAAGTTCGCTATTCTCAGCGAACGTGGGCGAAGGCGCGGGGCATCATTCGGCTGACGCCTGTGACTAAGGCGCTGAAGTTTCCGCCGAAGCGAACAGAGCGACGGCCTCCCTAATCAATCCTCGAATAACCGGGGTTCGACAGGAACGTCCAAAGTGACCGGTGCGGCGGACTCCGCGCCTTCATTCCTTGAGTTATTCAGCTTCGTGCTGACCGGATACCGCCGCATTTGATCTGGGTCGTAGGGCTGGAGAATATCCCGAACGGCATCAAAATCGGTCACGTCGGGATCGAGCCATACTTCGTACTTGTCCGGCGGGACGATGACAGGCATTCGGTCGTGCATGTCGGATACAACAGAATTTGGTGTCGTCGTCAGGATCGTGCAACTCTCGATGACTTCGCCGTCCGGACTTCTCCACTGGTCCCACAAACCCGCAAGTGCAAAGACATCTCCCTCGCCGACTTCAAAGCAATAAGGCTGCTTGACGCGCCCCATCTTTCGCCATTCGTAGAATCCGTCAGCGGGGATTAGGCACCGTTTGGTGAGTATGGAATTTCGGAATGCGGGCGTCCTCGTGACCGTCTCCGACCGAGCGTTCAGGGTTCGATTGCCGATGCTGACGTCTTTGGCCCAATGAGGAATGAGGCCCCATCGCATCGCCGTGAATCGGCGAATTTTCTTTCCTTGTTCTCGGCGCACCGTGAGGACCGGCTGCGTCGGCGCGATGTTGTATCGAGGCGTGTCGTCGATTTCGTCCCACGCCTGGAACCGCTCGGCCAGATAGCGCTGGGAGCGAGTCAATCGGTATCTGTTGCACACGTATTCATTGTCGCAGATTCCTGCGACTCGTGGCATGGCAGGGTATGGGACGGGAGTGGCAGCTTGAGCGCGAAGCCGGTTCTGCAGTGGCTTATTCGCCGCAGACAGCGAGCCGCTCAGATTTTGAGAATCTCAAAATCTTGCGAATGGCGGGGCCCGGATTCATGCCCCACGCCCCAGCGTTTCCAATGAGAGCGTCCAAGGGAACTTCCTGGCAGAACTCAGTTCCGGCAAAAGCAAAGTACAGACAAAGCAGCCGGAAATAAAAGATTCCCGTTGTGCTAAACTTCTGAATCTAAACAGCGCCGGAGTGGCGGAACTGGCAGACGCGTTGGACTCAAAATCCAATGGTGCTTAGCATCATGAGGGTTCGACCCCCTCCTCCGGCACCAATCCTTGCGCTCGCTTACTTGTAAAGTTCTATCGACGGGCGGTAATGGGTCGGTCTGAATTTTAACTCCTTGTGGCACGATCAAGAAAATTCAAATTGACCCAAACCCGACGGGCGGAAGCACACCCCGGCACGTCCATTTTTGTGCCGATAGGACGCAGGTACCATTCAATCCCCGCCTCCGTACCATTGCCGTGTTTCACCCACGCCGCTATTCTGCTCCTTCATGAATCCACCGGAATTCCGAGTCAGACAATGCAGCAGGGCACAGCGGCGGAGCAAGCGGCTCCGGTTAGTTGTTCCCGTCGAGGTGATTGCGTTTGAAGGCGAATCAGAGGCCTTTCGCGAGGCAACGCGCATGCTGTCCGTGAACGCAAACGGAGGCCTTTTGGTCTTGGGCGGCCCTGTAAGCCATGGCCAGGTGCTCCACCTGGTCAACAAGCGGACCGCCGAGCATCAGGAGTGTCGTGTGGTCAACGTGGACGCCTGCGAAGACGGCAAATCGGCCGTTGGCGTCGAGTTCATTGGTCCCGCAGGCAACTTCTGGCAAATCTCCTTTCCACCCATTACTCCCCGCATCACGTCTAATAGCCGCAACTAAGGGATTGAAACTAGAATCTGCCCTGACAGCCAGGGTATGAACCTGAGCACATTAGGGCGAAGTACTATTCATCTATCCCCTTATACATGTTCAAATTCTCTCCGGCATGGAAGAACCGCGTTCCACGAAGGCTCACGAGAGCCTTCCCCCAGATCCGTGGCTCACGCGTGCGAATGAAATTCGCACCAGCCTGAAGAACCTCGACCGCAAACAGTGGTGGATGTGGTCCTCCTCCGTACTCATCATCTTGTTGCTGACCATCGGGGTCGCCTCCTTTTCGTTTCCATGGCTGATGCATGCCGGCGAAGGCACTTATTCTTTCTATTTGTCGCAGGCTGTGCGCGGACTTGTCGGGTTGGTGCTGCTTTTCAGCGTTTATTCCGTTTATCAGCAATCACAGATCAACAAGATCCGCGGGCAACTGGGGGATCAAATGGAAGCGGTAGCAAAAGTCGAATTGCTCACCGAAGAAGTGTACAAGCTCGCGGTGCTGGATCCTTTGACCAATCTGCACAACCGGCGTTCGGGTGAGCAGCGGCTTTTCGAGGAAATTGCGCGCTCGCGGCGTCACGCGCGTCCGCTCACGATCCTCCTTTTGGACCTTGACGACCTCAAGCAGTGCAACGATAAGTTTGGCCACGATGCAGGCGATGTCATGATCCGCGCGTTCGCCGACTGCCTGAAACGCGCCATTCGCGGCTCGGATCTTGCCGTACGTCTCGGCGGCGACGAATTCATGGTCATATTGCCGGAATGTCGCGCCGAGGAAGTTCGTCACGTGCTGGGACGTCTCCGGGGCCTGGAAATTGAGTGCGCTGGCGAGAAAGTCAGCGTGACCTTTGCTTGCGGCTGGGCGGATTATCACCCGGGAGAGTCCGCACAAGAACTCCTGAAACGCGCTGACGAGGCTCTTTATACCGATAAGCGATCCGCCAAGGATTGTGGCGGTCTCAGGCAATTCACTAGCCCAGTCCCCGCTCCCGTTCGGTAGTCTGGCTCCCATCGCGAGAACAGCCCAGGCCAGCGCTCTTGTAGCGAGGTTGCGCACAAACTGGGGAGAATTTTCTTGCGCCCGTCGGGTGTTGATGCGTAAGATAACTGCGGTAAGGAGTTCCGCAATTGCCAAAAGAGAAACCTAAAGTTAATATCGGCGAAGTTATTCGGTCGTACCGAAATGATCGCGGCCTCTCGCAGGGCGACATTGAGCGGCGGACGGGCCTTTTGCGCTGCTACCTCTCTCGCGTGGAAAATGGCCACACCGTGCCGTCACTTGAAACGCTGGCGAAAATTGCGGAAGCCATGGAAATCAGCCTCGCGGATTTTTTCCCGGGCGCCGACACTCCGCAGGACCGCGAAACCAAGAAAATGCTTGGCGAGCTTTCCGAAGAGGAAATCCGTTTTCTTGCCGATATCAAGAAGTACAGCACCACGCTCACGGATGATGACAAGAAGCTCGTGCTGGCCATGATCCGCAAAATGGCGGCTGTGGTTCCCCGCGCGGCGGCGGCGGCTCCCCGCGCGCGTTCCGCTTCGCATCGCTCTGCGTATTGAGGACGAAGTCAGGTGATAGCGCACTACGAACCAGCGGTTTAACCTCGTTCTCCTACTTCGTGGAAGTTTCCGGCAGCCACGATCGCGCGAAAAACCTTCCCGCGTCCGATAATCGCATCACCTGCGCGGGCTTCGGTTTCGAATACCAGGAATCTTCCGCGTGTTCCCACCAGGCGCGCATTCGCTTCCACTTTGGCGCCCTGCAATACGGCCTTGAGATGATCGACTTCGATCCGCGTTCCCACGCTGATGGTTCCCACCGGCAAATGCGGACGGATTGCTTGCGCGGCGGCAAGTTCCATCAGGCCGATCATCGCCGGAGTGGAAAAAACAGCGGGCAGGCTGGAATCGTATGCAGCGATTGTCCATTCGAACGGAACCACGCATTCAATCTTAGATTCCAAACCTTTGGTTATTCCGGGAGCGTTCTGCTGTCGCGGCTTCGCTTTGGACTGGCCGGCCACTTTGCGTTTGCTGGCTTTCGTTTTCTTCACAGGGTTCCTTGTTCCGAAGATTCATGCCGATGCGGGGGATAGAAGAAATCTTTCGTGAATTCCGTGATGGTTACGCCGAACTGTTTCCAGAGCCGCTTGCGCAATGTGCCATAGTCCTGCGCGCCGCTGAAGAGATCGCGCAGCAGTTCACGAAATGTTGCGCTGCGACGCGCGAACTGGACCATGCGCGTGGTGACCGCGCCGCCGAGGAATCGACCGCGAAAAACAAGGCGCACAAGGCGCGTGGCGATTTCCAGATCCGCGACAAACTCGGCGCGCAGGCGTGCGGGATAGCTCTCTGGCTGGCCATCGACGATTGCTTGGGCGAGCAAATCGCCGGAACGAAGCGCGTAAAACAATCCTTCGCCCGTGATGGGATCCACGCACGCCGCCGCGTCCCCCGCGAGGGCCCAATTCCGGCCCACGATCTTGCGGTGGCGCAGCGTGCCGAGTTCCGGTGAAGGAAGCACGTGGCTGTAAAATCGCGCGCCGTCGGTGCCGATTTCTTCTTCGCGAACGAAGTCGTCGAGGAGCTGGCGCAATTTTGACGTGGTGTACTTGGCCATGGTCGCGCAGATTCCAACCGACAAATGATCCGTGCGCGGGAAGGACCACAGATAACCGTTCATGCGGTCGAGAAATTTGATTTTGACGGTTTCCTCTTTTGCCGGAATGAAATAACCGAGCGTCACTTCCAGATCCTGTGGACGAAGAGGAGTGGTTTCCGGCAGCAATTGGTTTCGCGCGCCGGCCGCGAGCACGACGAAGTCCGCGCTGTGTTCCTTCCCGCCCGCGGTGAGGGTCACGCGCGGGGCACTTTCATCTTCACCAGCGTGGGTTTCGACCCGCGTGACGCGCGCGTGCACAGTTTCACAACCAGCCGCAGCGGCGCGGTCGAGCAACAGTCCATTGAGCACGGCACGCGAGTAAATCACGATGGGACGCGACATCTCGAAACGCGCTCGATGGCCCTTGCTGGAAATCAATTCCGCGGTGTGAATTTCTTTCTTGGCTTGCGGGCCGCTGAGCAGGAAGGGATATTTTTCGATGGCCTTGTGGGTAAGGCCGCCGCCGCAGGGCTTTTCCCAGGCGAGATGCTCGTCAAAGAGCGTGACGTTGAACCCCGCGCTCGCGAGCTTTTCGCCGCAGAGGGCACCCGCTGGCCCTCCGCCAACTATGGCAATTTGTTTCATTCGGTGTTCACCAGTGCAATGGAAGGGCTCGCCCTCGCGCTAAGAGGGAAGTATAACATCAATCGCAAACGGACCCGTTCGCGCGCTGTCGCGTTTCCATGTGGGCACGCCTGGAGACCTTCGCTTGGCGGCCAACATTCCCAGTGTCCGCAGCATTTCGGTATCAACGTGCCGCACGTGCTAAAATTTAGATGTTAGAGAGGGGCTCGAATCATCCTCACGGAGGAAAGTCTGGGAAAAGTGGTGGGGCAAGAGGAGTTGGCGCGGCGGGTGGCGGAGGCGAAGTGCGCGGGGAAGCGTGTCGTGTTCACGAACGGATGCTACGATTTGCTACATCCGGGACACATACGACTGCTCGAAGCGTCGCGCGAACCCGGCGACATACTGGTGCTGGCGCTCAATAGCGATCGCAGCGTGCGGGAAAACAAAGGCGCGGACCGGCCAATCATTCCCGAAGACGAGCGCGCGGAAATCGCAGCGGCGCTCGCGGCGGTCGATTACGTGGTGTTGTTCGACGAGCCCACGCCGCGGGAGATCATTGCGCGCGTGCTCCCGGACGTGCTGGTGAAGGGAAGCGACTGGGGCGCGGATGAAATTGTTGGGCGTGAGGAAGTCGAGGCGGCGGGTGGCCGCGTCGTGTCGATTCCGCTCGAGCCGGGCTATTCCACTTCTGCAATCATTGAGAGCATTTTGAAAATTCCATCATGATTCTGCCCCTGGTAGGCGAGCTGCTTTCCCGCGTGGGACGCCAGCACGCGGTAGAAGAATGTTTTGATCGTCTGCGACGCGGCAGCCCCTCCCAGGCGGGCGGGCGTGAAGTAGTGCTGACCGGTCTTACCGATCCCGCGAAGGCGCTGCTTGTTGCGCTCGCGGTCCAATCGCTTTCGAAGCAGACAATTCTGCTCGTCGAATCCAATCAGAAGGCCGACGACTTCGAGGCGTTGACGCTTTATTTTCTGCGCGCTCTGGGGCGAGCGAACGCGCAAGTGACGGTGCTGCCTTCCCACGAAGTGCTGCCTTACGATCGCCAGTCGCCCCATCCGGAAATTTCCGAGGCGCGTGCGGCGGCTCTGTGGCGTTTGACGAGCGGCGAAGCAGATTTGGTGATCGCGCCCGTCTCAGCCGCGATTCTTCGCCTTCGCGAGCCGCAATACTATCGGAGCCTGGCCCTGGCACTTGCGCGCGGCGAAGACGTGCCTCGCGAAGAACTGCTCGCGCATCTGGCGAGCGTCGGTTACGAGCCGGCCGAGACCGTCGAAATGCCGGGACAGTTCGCGGTGCGCGGAGGAATCCTCGACGTGTTCCCGCCTGAGGCGGAACGCCCAGTGCGTCTGGAGCTTCTCGGCGATACCTTGGAATCGCTGCGTGAATTCGATACGGACACGCAACGTTCGACAAGCCCGGTGGAGCGGATCACGCTGCTGCCGCTCACGGACAGTCCGCGTAGCGCGGAGCAGCTCGAACGACTCCGCGCGCCCGTGATTGCAGGCCACGAAGATTCCGAGCAGCGAGAACCCAACGTCCCGGCGGGATTTTTCCCCGGTTGGGAGTTTCGCGCCTTCCTCACGGAGCGCCGCGAATCAAATCTGCTCCGCCTGAGCGACAACGTCCTGGTCATCGAAGATGAACCCGCCGCGCTCGGCGCAGCGCTTGAGAAATATCGCGCGCGCTTCGCGGAAGCGGCAGCCGAGGAGCCGGACATGGCGCCTCCGGAACGGTACATCCTCAACGATTACGAATGGAAGCACACCAAGCAGGAGGTCGCGCGCTTTGGCCTTGAGCAACTCGCGGTGGAAAAAACCGCCGAGTCGCAGTTCACTCTGCCAACGCGCCCGACCACGCGATACCATGGCAACGTTCCGGCGTTCATGGCCGAACTGAAAGCGCGGTTGAACGCCTCTGATCAAATTTTCCTGAGCGCCGCGAGCACGGGCGAGCTCGAACGCCTCGCCGATCTCTGCCACGAATTCGAGTTGCCTTTCCGTCTGGGAGAATTAGGGCAGGGCGCGACTGCTTCGCGGCTCGCGGATGAATCGAGCGCAGGCAGCGTTCCTGCGGCGGTGCTGGTGAAGGCGCCGCTCGAAGCAGGCGTCGAATTCGTTTCCGCGAAGCTGTCGCTTTTCGGCAACTCTGACTTGTTCGAGACCGCCGCGACACCAACGCGGCCGCGCAATCGACCAAAGACTGCGGGTTTTTTCAGCGATTTTTCGGACCTGAAGGCAGACGATTTCGTGGTCCACGTCGATCACGGCATCGGTCGCTTCCGGGGATTGCGGCAGGTCAGTGTCGATGGGGTGAACGGCGAATTTCTGCTGCTGGAATATGCGGAAGACGCCAAAGTGTACGTGCCGCTGACCCGCCTTGACCTGGTGCAGAAGTATCAATCGCTCGGCGACGCCGAGCCGCGCCTGGACCGGCTGGGCGCGCAAGCTTGGGAAGCGCGCAAATCGCGGGTGCGCAAATCCGTGAACGATATGGCGCAGCAATTGTTGAAGCTGTACGCGGAGCGCAAGTCCGTGGAGGGGCACTCGTTTCCCGCGGACACGCCGTGGCAAAAGGAATTTGAGGATGCATTCGAGTTTCAGGAGACCACCGATCAGGATCGCGCCATCGTCGACGTGAAGCGCGATCTGGAGCGGGCGCAACCCATGGACCGTTTGCTTTGCGGCGACGTGGGCTATGGCAAGACGGAAGTCGCCATGCGCGCCGCGTTCAAAGTGGTTGCTGATTCGAAGCAAGCGGCCATCCTGGCACCGACAACTGTGCTGGCGTATCAGCATCACGATACTTTTCGGCGGCGCTTCGCCGCGTTCCCGGTTCGCATCGCGATGCTCAGCCGTTTTCAGAATCCGCGCGAACAGAAAGAAATCCTGGCGGAACTGGAGGCGGGAAAAATTGACATCGTCATCGGCACGCATAGGCTGCTGTCAAAAGACGTGAAATTCCAGGATCTCGGCTTGCTTGTGGTGGACGAAGAGCAGCGATTCGGAGTTGGCCACAAGGAGCGCATCAAAGAGATGCGCAAAAATGTGGACGTGCTCACCATGTCCGCCACGCCAATCCCGCGCACCTTGCACATGTCGCTTGTCGGATTGCGCGACATGTCCGTGATCGAAACTCCGCCGAAGGACCGGCTGTCGATTCAGACGGTCGTCGCGCCTTTTGATACCGCGCTGATTCGCCGCGCGATTACCGAAGAGATGGCGCGCGAAGGGCAGGTATTTTTCGTCCATAACCGCGTGGAATCGATTGCATCGCTGGCGATGATGATCAAGGAGCTTGTGCCGAAGGCTCGTGTCGTGGTTGGCCACGGGCAAATGAACGAAGGCGAACTCAGCAAAGTGATGATGAAGTTCATTCGCCACGAAGCGGACGTGCTGGTGGCGACGACGATTATTGAGAATGGGCTGGATATTCCGCGCGCAAATACGATCGTCATCAATCGCGCAGACCGCTTCGGTCTGGCGGAGCTCTACCAACTTCGTGGACGCGTGGGACGCTCGACGCAGCGCGCTTATGCCTACTTGTTGGTGCCGCCGGAGGGCTCGCTCTCCGGACTCGCGCGCCAGCGGCTCGCCGCGCTCAAGGAATTCAGCGATTTGGGCGCCGGCTTCCGCATTGCCGCACTCGATTTGGAATTGCGAGGAGCCGGAAACATTCTGGGACGCGAACAGCACGGGCACATTGAATCGGTGGGCTTCGACTTGTATTGCCAGATGCTCGAGCGCGCCGTCGCGGAGCGCAAAGGCGAAGTGGTGCAGAGCGAACGTCGCGCCACTCTTAACTTGGGATTGGACATCCGAATTCCGGCGGACTACATCGAAAATGAAAGCTCGCGCCTCCGCGTTTACAAGCGGATTGCCGGTGTCGCTTCCGAGGAGGCGCGGCAAGAAGTGCTGGCGGAGTTGCGCGACCGTTTCGGGCCGCCTCCGCGAGCGGTGGAGAACCTTCTGGAATATGCGCTGCTCAAAGCCCTGGCGGAGAAATTATCGGTGGCCGCGATCGACCGCCGCGGCGACCGTGTGGCGATACGCTGGCATGAGGAAACGCCCGTGCGTCCGGAAAAGCTGGTGAAGATCATCCGCTCGCGCAAGGATATGAGGCTTGACCCTACAGGGACGTTGTGGCTGGAATGGAAACGCCAGCCGGAAGGAATCGCGGAAGCGATGAGAAACGTGTTGCTTGAACTACAAACGTAGCGATAGAATTCGAGGCTATATGAAAAAACTATCAATTCTGCTTTCGGCCGCCGTTGTGGTGTTTGCGCTTCCCGTCTTTGTTCATGCCAGCGGAACCGTGGTCGAGGAGATTATCGCGCGCGTGAACAACGACATCATCACCATGTCGGATTATCAGAAGGCCGAGGCATCTTTGCGCCCGGAGGCCCAGCAGGATTGCCAGGGCTGCTCCGACGCAAAGATCAACGAGATAGTGGCCGAGGAGAAGAAAAATCTGCTGGAAAGCTTGATTGACAATTCGCTGCTGGTGCAGCGCGCCAAGGATATGGATATTAGCGTGGAGACGGACGTCGTGAAGCGCCTCGACTCGGTCCGCCAGCAGAATAAGCTGCCGAGCATGGAAGCTCTTCAGAAGGCCGTCGAATCGCAGGGAATGAGCTGGGAAGATTATAAAGATCAGATTCGCAACAACATTCTGCAGCAGCGCGTGATTTCGGAGGAGGTCGGCTCGACAATCCGCATTGGCAGCGACGAGGTGCAGAAATATTACGACGCGCACAAAAACGAATTCGTCAAGCCGGAGGAAGTTGATCTGTCGGTGATTTTCTTCAGCACCGAGAACAAGACACCACAAGAGGTGGCTGCCATTCGGCAAAAGGCTGACGGCGTGCTGAAGCGCTTGAAGAACGGCGACGATTTCGGTGAGATGGCAAAGCGGTTTTCCGAAGGTCCGACCTCCGCGCAAGGCGGCGAACTGGGCAGTTACAAGCGCGGCGAATTGACTCCGGACTTGGAGAAACAGGTATTCGGCCTCAAGAAAGGCGATATCACCGATGTAATTCCCGCTCCTAATGGCATTCAAATCATCCGCGTCAACCAGCATTTTGACGCGGGGCTGCAGCCGCTGAGCAAAGTCGAACAGGAAGTGGAAAACGCCTTGTATCAAGAAAAAATCCAGCCGGCCATGCGGAAATATCTTACGCAATTGCGCAAAGACAGCTACGTGGTGGTGAAGGCCGGATATACGGATTCCGGCGGCGTTGGAGGCAGCAGCGTGATTACCGAGACTCCGTACTCGCCCGACGGGGGCAAGGCGAAAAAGAAAAAAGACGACAAAACGAAGGATACGGACGACAGCCAATGAAGTCCGCCTTCATTGCGGATTTTCAAGATGGCCAAACCGTTGCCACTCTGTTTCTTGTTCGTGAAAAGGAAATACGCACCTCGGCGCGAACCGGAAAATCCTGGCTGCGCGTCGCCCTTGCCGACCGCACCGGAACAATCGAAGCAAAAATGTGGGACAACTACACCGGCCTTTTGGAGACGTTCGCCTGCGAAGACATCGTGCGCGTGCGCGGCCGCGTGAAGCTCTACAACAACGCAAAAGAACTGACGATTGAGCAGATCCTAATTGCCGTCGAAACGGACTACGCTCTCGAGGATTTTCTTCCGCACACGAAGCACGACGTGGAGAAGCTGTTCGCGCAATTGCGTGAGGCGGTCGCGGGAGTGAAAAATCCGTGGTTGCGGAAGCTGCTCGATTCTTTCGTGGACGATCCGGAATGCGCGGCCAAGCTGAAGCGTGCGCCCGCGGCGATGACCATGCATCATGCGTACCTGGGCGGTTTGCTGGAACACGTCGTCAGTTTGTGCGGGCTTGCGAAACACATTACCGAGCATTACCCGGAAGTCGATGCTGATTTGCTCCTCAGCGGCATCGTGCTCCACGATATCGGCAAGACGCAGGAGCTGTCCTATTCGCGCGCGATCGGATACACGGAGGAAGGGCAACTGCTCGGACATATCGTCATCGGCCTCGGCATGGTGCAGCGAAAAATTGATGCGATTCCGGATTTTCCGAAGCCTCTTGCGGCGCTCGTCGAGCATTTGATTGTGAGTCATCATGGCGAACTTGAGTTTGGCTCGCCAAAACTCCCGTCCGTGCGGGAGGCAGTGTTGTTGCACCATCTGGACGATCTCGATTCGAAGATGGCGGCCATGCGCGAGACGCTTGGCCAAACGGCAGTGGACGAAATGTGGAGCATGCGGAATCCCGCGTTGCGGCGCAATCTGCTGAATGCGCAGGCCTATCTGAATCCCGGCCAGCCGAAGTCGAAGACCGCGCCAATCCCAAGGGAACAAAAACCAAGCGGCGGCCTGTTTGGAACGCAGCCGCCCGAAACGGTAAAGAAGTCCTGATGAGCGCCACGCCCAAGACGATAGGACCGGAGGGCCAATATGCGCGGCGTCGTTCTTTGCTGGAGCTTGCTCCTCTGGAACTGGATTGCATGACGGCGCTGTGGCTGCTGGGCGAAGGTACGGTGCGTGAAATCCGCGAAACGCTCGCGCCGCGCCGTCCGCGCGCCTACACGACGATCCTGACGATTCTGGACCGGCTGACGCAGAAGGGAATTGTGGAGCGCCAGCGCACGGGCCGCGCGTGGAAATACCGCGCGAACCTGAGCAAGGAAGACGCGCGAGCGCACGCCGTGGCGCAAGTGATTGAGAATTTTTTTGGCGGCTCGACGGAGGCGCTGCTCGCGCAAATGGCAGGGGCGAATGGGCCACACACCGGCGTCCGTGCTGACGCTGGCGTCGCGATTGCGCCGGAAGAGGCTGCGAACGCCTCCTTGCCCGGCAAGACTTCTCTGTAAACTCCAATGTTCCCTGCTGAACTGAGAATTCGCGATCTCTCGATTCGCCCGGCGACACTCCTCGCGCCCATGGCCGGCGTTACGGACACGATATTTCGCCGCGTGATTCGCAGCCTGGGCGGATGCGGGCTGATCATGACGGAGTTCACCAGCGCCGAAGGCGTGACGCGCAGCGCCGCAAAAACGCTCCGATATCTTTACTTCGATCAGGATGAGCATCCGATTGCGGCGCAGCTTTTCGGCGCGAATCCGGGCGTGATGGCGACGGCGGCGGCGCTCGTCCAAGACTTGGGCTTCGATCAAATCGATATCAATCTTGGCTGCCCGGCAAAAAAAGTGGTGAAATGCGGGGGCTCCGGCTTACTGAAAGACTTGCAACAACTGGAACGCGTGCTGGGGGTCGTGCGCGCGGCGGCAAAAATTCCCATGACGATCAAAATGCGCTCGGGATGGGACGACGCGAATATCGTCGCCGTCGAGGTGGCGCGCATGGCCGAGGGAATTGGCGTCGAGGCTGTCGCCGTGCATCCTCGGACGCGCACGCAAGGCTATTCCGGGCAGGCCGACTGGTCGATTATCGCGCGCGTGAAACAGGCGGTGAAAATTCCGGTGATTGGCAACGGCGATATTCGCGTTCCTCAGGATGCCGAGCGAATGATTGCTGAAACGGGATGCGACGCCGTGATGATCGGCCGCACAGCCGCGACGAATCCGTGGATTTTCCGGCAGATGGAACAGTATTTCGCGACGGGGCATTTCGACGAGCCAAGCGAGGCGGACCGTTACGGTTTGCTTTCAGGCTATTTTCGCAGCCTGGTTGCGGCGGATTTGCCGGATGCGATTGGAAAAATGAAGCAGTTCGCCTGCTGGTTCACGCACGGCGTGAGAAATGGCGGAGAATTGCGCCACGAAGTGCACTCGGCGCGCAGCCCGTCGGAAGTCCTCGAGCGCGTGGACTCATTTTTCACGCGGGTGGCGGACGCTCACGGCGGGTAGACCGGTCTTGATTCAGGAATTTTCCTCGGCAATCAGGCGTTTGTAAGCTTCGCGCTTGGCGAGACCGAATTCCCTGGCCGCTTGCTTCAGCGCCGCCTTTCGATCGACCCCTTGCGCAGACTCGATTTCCGCGACGCGCTCCGCCAGCGAAATAGATTCAGTCTGGCGAACGGATTCCTGTGAGGAGGTCGCCTCCGGCGGAGCAATGAGAAGTGTAATTTCTCCGCGGGCGGGCTTTTCGGCGAGCGCCGCGATCAATTCATCGATGCGCCCGTGAAGAAATTCTTCGTGGAGCTTCGTCAGTTCGCGCGCCACCGCTGCGTGGCGATTGCCGAGGATTTCCAGCGCGTCTTCGAGCGCGGCGCGAAGGCGATGCGGCGCTTCGTAGAGAACCATCGTGCGCGGCTCGGCGGCCAGCTCGCGCAGATGGCGGCGCCGTTCGGCGGGACGCGCGGGCAGAAAACCGATGAACGTAAACTCCTCCGAAGGCATGCCGGAAGCGGCGAGCGCGGCGATGATTGCCGAAGGCCCAGGAATCGGAATCACCGGAAGTTTGTGGCGCAGGCAAAGGGAAACAAGCCTGTGGCCCGGGTCGGAGATAACCGGCGTGCCGGCGTCACTGACCAGGGCGATGCGCGCGCCTTCCTCGATGCGCAACACCAACTCCGCCGCGCGGGTCATTTCATTGTGCTCGTGGTAGCTTTCGAGCGGTTTATGAATGTCGAAGTGCGAAAGCAACTTCAGCGTCTGGCGCGTGTCCTCGCAAGCGATAACATCAGCTTCTTTGAGCACGCGGAGCGCGCGAAGGCTGATATCTTCGAGATTGCCGATGGGCGTGGCCACCAGGTACAGGCAGCCGCGTCCGGAATTGTCAGCTTGCGCGGAAATCATGGCGGTGCAGGCGTAGAAATTCGACGTCGCAGGGAAGTTTAGCACAATGCGCGCGGCCTTACGGAAGAACCCCAATAGGGCGGCGTTGCGGGACATGGTAAGATTTTGCGCGGCTGAAACGAGGGTAGCGAACGTGCCACTGTACGAATACAAGTGCGTCAAGTGCGGCCACCGATTTGAAAAAATCGAAAAGGTGACGGCCTCGGAGGTCAAAAAGTGCCCGAAATGCGGCGCTAGAGCGGAGCGCATGGCTGCCGCGCCCGCCATCCAGTTCAAGGGCTCCGGCTGGTACGTGACGGACTATGCGGGCAAGAATTCCGACGGCACATCGAAGGATGCGAAGGGAGCGAAAGACTCCAAAGAAGCGAAGGAAGCGAAGGATTCGAAAGAGTCCAAGGAATCGGCCGCATCGAAAACCACCGAGAAGGCAGCGACAACTTCAGAATCCTCGAAATCTTCTCCGAAGAAGACGAAAGAAAAGTAGCGCGTTCACCGATTAAAGTTTCGCTTAAAATTCCATGGCTTTCAGGTAGGCGCGAAACTCGTCACCGAATTCCGGATTTTTCAGCGCGAATTCCACGGTCGCTTTCAAGAAGCCCAGCTTGTCTCCCGCATCGTACGTTTTTCCCTCTGTAATCAGCGCCCACAATCCCTGTTCGCGCGCCAGCGCACGCAGCCCATCCGTAAGTTGGATTTCACCGCCACGGCCGGGCTTCGTCTTTTCGAGGTGATCGAAAATTTCCGGCGGCAGGACGTAACGTCCCGTGACGCTGAGATTCGATGGCGCTTTTTCCGCATCGGGCTTTTCGACGAGATCCAAAATCTGCCGCAGGCGCTCGCCCCATTTGCGCTCCGTGGCAGGACGAGCGTCCACAATGCCGTAAAGATGGATCAGTTCGCGCGGCACCGGTTCGACGGCGATCGCCCCAATTCCCGTTTCTTCGTAAACGTCGCACAGCGCGCGTGTGGCGGGTTTGGGACCGTCGCAGATCACGTCGCCCAGCAGGACGGCGAAGGGTTCGTCTCCGACAAGCTCGCGCGCCACCAGGACGGCGTGGCCCAGACCAAGCGGATCGCGCTGCCGCGTGTAGCTGAAATGAATTTTCGAGCCAATGTCGCGTACCAAATCGGCGCGCACCGTGTCGCCCTTCTCCCGCAAGAAGCGCTCCAACTCCGGAGCCTGATCGAAATGATCCTCAATCGCGTTCTTGCCGCGGCCTGTGACGATAATGATGTTCTCGATCCCGGACGCGGCGCATTCCTCGACGGCGTATTGGATCAGCGGCTTGTCCACAATGGGCAGCATTTCCTTTGGCTGGGCCTTCGTGGCGGGCAGAAAACGAGTGCCAAGGCCTGCGGCGGGGAAAACGGCGGTTCGAACGCGATGGGGTTTGTCTGTCATCCCTCGAGCCTCAAAAAAATCAGGGCTTCAAGTTACGTGGAGCGCCGGAAGTTGTCAATGTGGGGCTGGGCCTGTGGGGCTGGGCCTGTGGGGCTGGGCCAACGCGACGAGCACTAACACCTTGAGTATCCTTGTTTCATTGCCTGGCCGTGCCGCCGTGCGCCAACCGTTTTCAGTCAGGATCCGAATGCCGGGCTGGTAGCGCGTTCTTTCGAAGTAGGGATTCAAAATGGACAGGCGTGCTGGCGCTTCGGGCCAGATTTCGGCGTCCGGGACGTTGCGGTCGACGCGAATCGCGTCGACTGTGGAGAGCCAGCTCAGCAGCACGAGAGGAACGATCGGCCGCGATGGCGTCCAAGCTGCCGAGCAGCTGTTGGTCCATGCGCTATACTAGCATGAGCGAATGAAGGGGAAGGGAAGCGGCAAGTGACGTTGCGAATCTTGGGAATTGAGTCTTCGTGCGATGAGACAGCGGCGGCGGTTATTGCCGATGGCGCGACAATCCTGTCGAGTGTCGTCGCATCGCAGGTGGACATTCACCGCAAATACGGAGGCGTGGTGCCGGAACTGGCGTCGCGCGAACATCTGCGGCAGATTGTGCCCGTGGTGCGGGAAGCGGTATTGCTGGCGGGCATTACGCTCCGAGACATCGACGCTATCGGTGTCACGCAAGGTCCGGGGCTCGTTGGCTCGCTGCTCGTCGGCCTGACTTATGGCAAAGTGTTGGCGCTCGCGCTCGGAAAGCCGCTGATCGGCGTGAACCACCTCGAAGGGCATGTGCATGCGGTGCTGCTGGAAGCGCACGCGGCGGGAAGCGCGCCAAAATTGCCAGCGATGTGCCTGATTGTCTCCGGCGGGCACACTCTGCTCTATCGCGTGGAAGCGAAAAGCAATGCCACAGGAAACGACGCGTTGCAATTTTCCTATTTACGCGTCGGAGGAACGCGCGATGACGCGGCCGGCGAGGCTTACGACAAGGTCGCGAGAATGCTCGCGCTCGGATATCCCGGCGGCCCGATAATCGACAAGCTGGCCGTGCACGGGAGTCCATCCGCTGTTCGCTTCAGCGCGCCGAAGATGGACGGCAACGAATTCAATTTCAGTTTCAGCGGAATCAAAACGGCCGTTCTTTATTATTTGCGGAAGCGCCCGGAATTGCAGCCCGAAATTGATGGGCGCCAGCAGGCTCTTGCTCGCGGCGAAAGAAGCGCAGACGCGCTGCGCGGGCTTTCGAGCAAGACAACACTCGATCTGATTGCAAGTTTTCAGCACGCTGTCGTCGAGGGTTTAATTCGACGGACGCTTGCCGCGGCGGAGCAGTTCAATGCCGCATCCGTCTTGGTCTCAGGAGGCGTTGCGGCGAACCGCGAACTGCGCCTGCGATTCGAAGAGGAATCGCAGAAATACGGTCTCCAAGTATTTTTCCCCAGCCGCGCTCTTTCCACCGACAATGCCGCGATGATTGCAGCGGCTGCGTATCCGCGATTTATTTCAGGTGAGCGCGCGGATGCGTCGCTCAATGCGCAGCCGAATTTTCCGTTGGGGAAGGGAGTCGAGAGTTTAGAGTTGAAAGCTTAGAGCCGAAGGTCGAACTGGCCTATTTCTCGAAGAGGTAAGCTGTGCCATCCTGCGCAACGGCGTAGAGCGCATGCCCGTCGTGACTCCAGCGCAAGCTGGCGATTCCTTCCGCCCAGCATTCATCCACAATCGTGTTGCGCTGCAAATCCGCGATAAAGATGCGGCCTTTCGCTGAGCTTTTCAGCCACGAATTGTAGAACGCGCAGATCGGAAGCGACGGATGGCAATGGCAAAGCTCGGCCGCGAAGGGCAGCGAAGAAGGAGTCTCACCTGCGGAGTCGAGTGAATAGACCTGGCCGGAAGCGCAGAACACCAGATGACGCGCGTCGCTCAGCCAGCACAAATCCGTGACGTGGCCCGTGGTCTCGAATCGCCCAATCGTTTCGAGCGTCGGCGGCCGAACGAGAACGATGGAATCGTCGGACCACTCGCCGTCAAATTCCAGAACTGTGGCGAGCGATTTGTCGTTTGCGCAAAACGCCGTTGCGCCAAAGCCCAAGAATCTTCCGCGATCGCCGGCATCGTCATTTTCCTGCGACACATCGGCAAAGGTGCCGCGATCGAGTTGAGAAAGCGGCTCGAACGATTCCAGAGAATCGCCGGCCATCCAAAGCATCAGGTTGGCGTTCTCGGAGCCGTCCGATGCCGCGGCGAAATATTTCCCGCTGTTTGACCATACGAGATGCGCGGGAAATACGCGGAAGGGCCCGAAACGGCCGATGAATTTCCCGTCGCGGGCGTCAAAGTAATGAAGCTCCGGTTGCCATGTGCCGGAAGCCGCGATCAACGACTCTCCCGCGGGCGCCCAGGCGAACGACGCTGGAAAATCAGGCCTCGCGACGAGCGGCTCGTCGGGTACGCGAATCACGGACGGTGTTCCCGTTAACTCCAGATCACAAATTTCGATTCGCTGGCTCAGATCACGTGTCGCCGCCGAATACGCCGCCAGGTGGCCTCGCGGCGAAACGGAAAGATGCTGGCGGGGCTCCGCGAACACCTGCTTGACGTTCCACCGGGAAGTTTGCGGGAATTCGCGAATCCCGCGCCGCACGAGAGACGAAGAGAGCCCCGTGATCCCGTTCGCGGGGCTGCGAACGATTCCGCGACTTTCACGCCGCGCGCGCGGAGGCATCAGTGCACGCGTCCTGGTGCGAATACTTCCAAACGCTCTTTGCAATCCGTGATGCGTTTGCGAACTTTTTCAGCCATTTCCGTCAGCAGGTCGCGCCCCTGCTCGTGCGCCTCTTCCGTTTGAACCTTTAGCAAGTAGAGATCCGAGTTAAAGAATTTCTGCATTTCGCTTTCGATTTCGCCCAGCCGGTTTTTCATCAGACTGAGCTTGCGGATCACACGGATCAGTTCGGCGCCCGCTCCTTCCCCTTCCACGGTCTCCGGACTCGATTCGTACGTATCCAAGATCTTCGCCAGCCGCGCTTCATCCCCTTGTTGGTAGGCTTCGTTGGCTTCCGCCATCAATTCCTGCCGTCGTGCGCGGTCCGCGTCGTTGCTTGTCAAGTCAGGATGAATACGCTTGGCAACCTCGCGGTAGGCTCGTTTCAGTTCGGGAGTGGGCGAGAAATGTTTTGTCTCCTCGCATTCCTTGACCGACGCGGCGCTGCGGGATTCCTCGGCGCGCAGACGCGCTTCGCGGGCGGCACGCTGGAGGCGTTCGTTGTGCGGATCTTCCGCTGCCATGCGCTCGGCAACCTGCGCGCGCAACTCATCCAACTCGGCATAAGGCAGGCCGACAAGCTTCAAATAGCGACGTTCAAGTGCGCCGAGCTCGCCGCGAATGCTCGCGAGACGCAGTTCGCATTCGGCGAGCTCTGCCTCCAGGGTCTCTTGCTCGCGACGCTTGCGAGCGAGTTCGCGCTCTTCGGGCTTCACGCCTCGGGTTTGCTTAGTCGTCGCCATGGATTACCGGCCAGTGCCCGCGAACACGAAAAGTCTCGCTGGCCGCCTAAGGCCAGTTTGATGAGCGGTCGAAAATAGTATGCCTAAGAATTTTCCGCGCACCAGAAGGTCGCGGCCGAGCGTTTCCAGAACACATAAGAAGGACCTGTAGGACTTTAGTACTACGACGTATGTGCGCCGGGCGTGACGGGGGCGCGTATTCTCAGATGATTTTGCGCCGAGACGGCGATTTCTATACAATCGCGCGGCATGCGCCTTGCGATCGACACCGGCGGAACGTTCACCGATTGCGTTTTCGCGCTCGGGGGCGAGTTGCGCATCCTCAAAGTCCTCTCGACGCCCGAAAATCCCGCGCGCGCCATCGCGGAAGCCATGGAAAAAATCGGCGCCGATACGGAAACAGCAGCGGACGCGGCGGTGGAGTTGACCTGCGGCACTACGGTGGGAACCAACGCGCTGCTTGAAAGACGCGGCGGGAGAGTTGCACTGGTAACAACGGCTGGTTTTGAGGATGTGGTTGAGATCGGCAGGCAAGCCAGACCAAAGCTCTATGACTTTTTTGTCGAGCGGCCAAAAGCGTTGGTGCCGCGCGCAAGGCGTTTCGGTCTGCGCGAGCGGGTGAGCGCGGAGGGACGCGCCATCCTCCGGCCATCGAGCGCCGAGTTTAAGAGAATCGTGCGCCTCGTCAAAAAGAGCGACGCGGACGCTGTCGCCGTGTGTTTGCTTTTCTCTTTCGCAAATCCCACACATGAGCTGCAAATCACAAAGCGATTACGCGCCGCCGGATTTCATGTGTCCGCGTCGCAGGAGATTTTTCCGGAGTTTCGCGAATACGAGCGCACCGTCACCACAATCGCGAATGCCTATCTGCTTCCCGTGATGAGCAGCTATCTGGGCGAGATTGACCGGCTGGCAAGCCGCCACGCGAAGTCGCATCGAGCCAAAAGCGCTGCGCGTGTTCGCGTGATGCAATCCAACGGCGGAATCATTTCGGCGGTCACAGCGGCGCGCGAGCCTGTACACACAATTCTTTCCGGGCCGGCGGGCGGCGTGCTGGGCGCACAGTATGTCGCGGAACTCGCGGGCTTCCCGCGAATCATCACGTTCGACATGGGCGGCACTTCAACCGATGTTGCGCTGATCGACGGGGCCTTGCGCACCACAAATGAATCGGAGGTCGCGGGGCTGCCGGTCGCCGTTCCCATGCTCGACATTCACACGGTCGGCGCGGGCGGCGGCTCGCTCGCGCGATTTGATCGCGGCGGAGCGCTGCGCGTCGGACCCGAGAGCGCGGGCGCGGATCCCGGTCCGATTTGTTACGGGCGCGGGACGAAGTCGACCGTCACCGATGCGCACTTTATTCTCGGTCGTATCATCCCGGAGGGATTTCTCGGCGGTGACTTCCGCCTGGACCTGGAGCGCGCCACCGAATGGATGGCTGGCGCGCGCGGAACAATGAAAACAACGGCGCAATTTGCGCAGGGAATCCTCGATGTGGTCGAAACGAATATGGAGAAAGCCATTCGCGTGATTTCCATCGAGCGCGGCCACGATCCGCGCGACTACACGTTGGTCGCATTCGGAGGCGCGGGAGGCTTGCACGCCTGCGGGCTTGCAGCGGCGCTCGAAATGCCTCGTGTCCTGATACCGAAATTCCCTGGTGGGCTTTCCGCTCTGGGGATTTTGCGCGCGGACGTAGTGAAGGATTTCTCGAAGACAATTCTGCTGGCGGTGCGATCCGGGCGGGAGGCAAATATCGTGCTGCGCCGCGCGTTCGCGCAAACTGAGAAACAAGCGGTGGCCGCGATGCGCCGGGAGGGTTTTGAGAGCCGCGCGATGAAGATCGAGCGCATCCTCGATATGCGTTACGTCGGTCAAGCGTATGAGTTGAGGGTTCCGGCGACGGCGGATTTTGTGCGGAGCTTCCATCGCGCGCACGAAAAGCGATATGGCTATGCGGACACGAAGCGCCGGGTCGAAATTGTGAACGTGCGTGCGCGAGCAATCGGATTGACCCCCAAGCCGACATTGCCAAGGCTTTTCCCGGGAGGAGCTGATGCTTCGGCCGCCGCGATGCAGCAGCGCGACGTATTTTTCAGTGGCCGGGCAACGAAAACCACGATCTACGACAGAGCAAAACTGCGAGCAGGCAACCGCTTCCGTGGTCCCACGATTGTAGCTGAGTACAGCGCGACCACCGTCGTGCTGCCGGGCTGGAACGTTCGCGTCGATGCATATGGCAATCTGCTGATGGAGCGCGGCCGATGAAATTCGATCCCGTGCGCCTGGAAATCTTCAAAAACCTGTTTCATTCCGTCGCGGAGGAAATGGGTGGCGTTCTGCGTCGGTCCGCTTTTTCGCCCAATATCAAAGAGCGCCGAGATTATTCCTGTGCCGTGTTCGATCGTCGTGGCGACGTGCTAGCGATGGGCGATCATATGCCGGTGCATCTCGGGTCGATGCCCGCGTCTGTGGATGCGGCAATTCGCGCCATCGATTTGAAGCCGGGCGACGTGGCGCTCTTGAACGATCCGTACGCGGGTGGAACGCACCTGCCGGACTTGACGATGGTGATGCCGGTGTATCTGCCGCGCGAAAAGACGCCGATGTTCTACGTCGCGAATCGTGCGCACCACGCGGACATTGGCGGCGCGCAGGCTGGCTCGATGGGACTGTCGCGCGAAATCTTCCAGGAGGGCATTCGCATTCCTCCGGTAAAGATTTTCGAAAACGGCCGCATTGTTCAAGACGTGTTGCGTCTGCTGCTGGCAAATGTGCGAACGCCTGAAGAGCGTGAGGGTGATTTGACGGCCCAGGTCGCAGCGTGCCGCGTCGGGGAAAGGCGGCTCATCGAGATTACGCGGAAGTATGGGAAGCAGGAAACCGGAGCTTATGGACGCCACCTTCTGGAATATTCCGCCAAAATGATGCGCGCGACGCTGCGCCAAATTCCCAACGGTGTGTATCGGGGCGAGGATTGTCTCGACAACGACGGCATCACGGAAGACCCAATCCCAATTCGCGTGACGATTCGGATTCATGGCGAACGCGCGGAAGTGGATTTCACGGGCTCGTCGCCGGAATGCGCCGGAAGCGTCAACGCGGTGAAGGCCATCGCGGACTCAGCCGTGTTCTACGTTTTTCGGTGCCTGGTCGATGACCAGGTCCCGGCCACATCCGGCCTGTTGCGCCCGATAAAGATCATCGCGCCGGAGGGTACCATCGTGAATGCCCGGCCGCCCTCGGCCGTCGCCGGAGGCAACGTGGAAGCGTCGCAGCGCATTGTGGACACGCTTTTGCGCGCTATGGCGCGGGCCATTCCGAACAGAATCCCGGCGGCCAGCCAGGGCACCATGAACAATCTGACTTTTGGAGGGCGCGACACGCGACTGGGCTGCGGCGGCGCGCCCTTTGCTTATTACGAAACAATCGCCGGCGGCATGGGCGCACGCCCGGGACTCGACGGCGAGAGCGGCATCCACACGCACATGACCAATTCGCTGAATACGCCGGTCGAGGTGTTCGAACATGCGTATCCCGTGCGCGTGAAGCGCTACGGCATACGGTACGGCTCGGGCGGAGCAGGGGAGTTTCGCGGCGGCAATGGAATCATCCGCGAAATCGAATTGCTGGCGCCGATGCAGGTGGGAATGCTGTCAGATCGCCGCAAGTTCGGACCGTATGGCCTGGCGGGCGGCAAGCCGGGTACCGCAGGGAAAAACGAAGTGGTGATCGCAGGTCAGCGGAAGACGGTGCTGGCAAAGGGCAGCTTTTACGCTCCGGCAGGAGCCGTTGTCAGAATTGAAAGTCCCGGCGGCGGCGGCTGGGGAAAGCCGCCGAAGCGCCGAAGGTAATCTTCATCCCTGCTCCCGAAAGCAGGAGTTTCACCGCCAACCTATGCAATCTGCAAGGAAATGCAGCTAGTTCTCGAGCTTTTCGAGCGCTTCCGGCATTTGCAAACGGGCCTTGGCCAGCGCACGGACCAGATTCGTTTCCATGGTCTGCTCGGTAGTATTCCGAACGGTAGCGAGCTCGGTCACCAGTAAATGCTTGGCGCGTTCGAGCATCTTCTTCTCACGGAAGGAAAGCGGCTTAGTCCGGCTGAGTGAAACCAACCCCTTCAGGACCGCGGCAACTTCCATCAGCGAGCCAGTGCGCATGCGCTCGGAGTTTTCTTTGAAGCGGTGCTTCCAGTCATGATGAGAAGCGGAGCGGCCCTTTTCGAGATAGGTGATGACGTCACCTGCCTCGTTCGAGCGGATCACAGGGCGCAGACCGACGCTCATGATGTTGGTTTGGGGAACCATGACTTTCAGCCCGCTGGAAACGATCTTCAACATGTAGTAACGTTCGGAGCGGCCATTCAGGTAACCGAAGCTGATTTGTTCGATAACGCCTACACCGTGGTTTGGATAAACAACCTTTTCTCCCAGTTTGAAATCCATACAGGATGTACCCTCCCCAGAAGCTACTCTAAAAGCTTAGGCCTGCGTAAGGTGAAGGTCAAGAGAATCTAAGGGGAAACCCCTATTTTTTTGGTGTGTTTGGGCCCTTATTTAGTCCAAAAGTCAAGCCGGAAATCCTGTAAAATGGCCGTTTATGCTGCTTCTGGCCGTGGACAGCTCTTCTCGATTGGGAAGTTTGGCGGTTCTGCGCGACGGCAAATTGGCGGGAGTGATCTCGACTTTTGCCGACGAGCCCTATTCGACGCGCCTGTTCCGCCAGCTCGATTTCCTGCTCAGCGAATTGCGCCTCGAAATGCGCCAGTTCGATGTTTTCGCCGTGGTTGCGGGTCCGGGCTCGTTCACCGGCCTGCGCGTCGGACTCGCCGCCGTCAAGGGCTGGGCGGAGGTTTTCGAAAAGCCAATCGTCGCCGTCAGCGGCCTTGAAGCTGTGGCGGCGCAAACCAAGTGTGCCGCGGAATTGATTGCACCCGTGACGGACGCCCGGCGTGGCCAAATCTACGCGGCGCTCTACCGTCGCGAAGGCAACGGGCTCGTGGGCGAGAGTGAAGACCATGTCTGCACGCCCGCCGAATTCTTGGCCGAGCTTGGTGCGCAAGCGGGGAAGAGAAGTGTCCAATTCGTTTCGCCCGCGCCGGAGATCATCCAGGAAGTGCTAAACGCCGCCGTGCGTGACCTTCGGTCTGGAATTTCCCGCGACGTCGAGCGCGTCTCGCCCCTTCTCGCTCCAGTGATCGGAGAACTCGCATTCGACCGGGCCAACCGCGGCGAAGTCACAGATGCCTTGCGCCTGGAGGCAAATTACATTCGTCGCTCCGATGCGGAGCTCTCATGGAAAGTACCTTGAGCGGCGCGGCCGTTACGATTCGTCGGCTTGAAGCCCGCGATATCGACGCTGTAATCGGAATTCAGTCGCAGTGTCGCGACGCGTCACAATGGTCACGAAGAGAATACGAATTGCTGGCCGCCCCGGCGTCTGCGAACAAGACAGCGCCGTGCTGGGTGGCTGAAAACGATGGCCGAGTCGCGGGATTTCTCGCGGCTCGCGAAGTCGCCGACGAATTGGAAATTTTGAATCTCGCGGTCGCTGTCGCATCGCGGCGGCAAGGCATTGCCGGCCGGTTGTTGCGCGAGGCGATGCAGTGGGGCGCGGCCGAAGGAGTAGCGAAGATCTACCTCGAAGTACGCGCCTCGAACGCGCCTGCGAAGACGTTTTACGAGTCGCATGGATTCCACACAATGGGCGCGCGGCCCAAGTATTACAGCGATCCCGTGGACGACGCTCTCCTGCTAACCACGCCCGTTGATAATCAGTGAAGAGTTTTCCGAAATTTTCTCGAGAGATGTTTGGCGTCGAGTGCGAAACTGTGATAGGTTTTGCATTATGTAGAGCAAATTCAACCTGGAGGGAACGGATGCCCGAGACGGCTCAGGAAATTCCAGGGGACTTGATGTCGAACGACGCAGAGTTTCGCAAGCTGGCGCAAGAACATTCCCGGTACGAAGAGCAACTCCACCAGTTAATTCGTCAGCCCTACCGCAGTTCAGAGGACATACTCCTCGAAACGCAAATCAAGAAATTGAAGCTTCGATTGAAAGACGAGATGCAGCAGCTTCTAGCGCGCCGGCGACGAGAGAGTCGGGCGAGCTAACCCCGCACCGTAGAGTCTTGTTCTGTCGTACAATGCAGGTGTCTTTGTGCGAGGTATGCTTCGTCCGATATGGTGAAGGATGGATATCGATTTGCCCTGCCGCCATTGATCCTGGGAATTATCCTGATGGCGTTTGGTTGGTGGTGGGCGGTGGCCATTCTGGTGGCGCTGGGGCTTTTCGTCCTGTACTTCTTCCGCGACCCGGAGCGCCAGATTCCGACGGATCCTGGCGCGGTCGTTTCGCCGGGCGATGGGCGCGTAGTCCAGATTGTGGACGAGGCGCTGGAAGGTCACGCGGGCAAGCGCGTCAGCATCTTTCTTTCGGTTTTCGACGTGCACGTCAATCGCGCGCCCGTGGCGGGAAAAATCCGGAAAGTGGAGTACCATCCAGGACGATTCATGGCCGCCTGGAACGGGAAAGCGTCCGCCGATAACGAGCAGAACGTGATTTCGATTGCCACACCCTCTGGTGAAATGAGTTTCAAGCAAATCGCCGGATGGGTGGCGCGGCGAATTGTCTGCTGGAAGCACGTGGGAGATGAAGTGGCGCTTGGCGAACGCGTCGGCATGATTCGCTTTGGCTCGCGCGTGGATGTATGGCTTCCGGCGAGCGCCGAAATTTTAGTGAAGCGCGGGCAGCACGTGGCCGGAGGAGCCACGCAAATCGCACGATGGCTACGGACGAAATAAGAACGCTCGATTCCGAGGCAGACGAGCCGCGTTCGGCGCGCGACAGTAAATTGCGCCGCGGTGCGTATATGCTGCCAAGTTTGTTCACCGTTCTCAATTTGCTCTGCGGCTATTACGCAATCCTGGAGACTTTTCGCGGCGGCGCGGGCGACATGGACAATGCCGCAAAAGCAATCGGCCTCGCCATTGTTTTCGATGCGCTCGATGGCAGGGTCGCGCGGCTGATGCATGCGAACTCTGAATTCGGCAAGCAGTTCGATTCGCTCGCCGATGTGGTCAGCTTTGGAGTCGCCCCGGGCTTTCTCGCTTTCGGCTGGGGTGTCAAGGGTGTGGTCACCGGAGAATCATTTTTCGCGCCGTACATCGTGCAACTCGGATGGCTGGCCAGTTTCGTCTTCGTGATTTTCTGCGCGTGGCGCCTGGCGCGGTTCAACATTGGCATGGCCGGCGGTTCAAAGTATTTTGTGGGCCTGCCGACTCCCGCCGGCGCTGGCGCCATCGCCGCCGTGGTCCATGCGATGTGGAATCCGATCGAGGATTGGCGCAAGTCGCTTGTCTGGGTGCTGCTGGTCTTTCTCCTCGGATTTTTGATGGCCAGCAAGGTGCGCTACTACAATTTCAAAGGCGTCAACTGGGGCCGCCGCCGAACCTCGCTCGCAGTCGTGGCCATGGCTCTGATTGTCGCCGCGATTTTCCGTTATTCGGAAGCGACGCTGCTGCTCATCGCCACCGTCTACGTCTTGCACGGCCTTGTAATCGAGCTACTGCGTAAAGTACGTCATCGGACCGTTTCGCATCCCGCGTGAACATGTCCCGCGAAAATCCCCGCCATCGGATAGCCATTGTCGGCGCATCGTCATTGCGCGGAAAAGAATTAAAGCAAGTCATCGAAGACCGTAATTTTCCGGCCGCGGACGTCGTTCTGCTGGATACCAGCGTTCCAGTTGGAACATTGGCGGAGGCTGCGGGCGAACCGACATTCATCAAGCCCATGGACCGCGAGAGTTTTGACG
>JBAUEX010000193.1:0-8317 GCA_049678845.1 Candidatus Acidiferrales bacterium | reverse complement strand
CTCCGGTGACAAACATCGCGCGCCGATCGACGTGGTTTGCTCCCACTCTTGCGCTTCGCGTTCCAGTTGTTTCCGGCCGGCGCGTGTCAGCTTGTAGTATTTTGCCTTGCGATTGTTGGTCGAGAGTCCCCATTCGGAAGCGATATAGCCCTCTTGTTCGAGTTTGAGAAGCGCAGGGTAGAGCGTGCCGTAGTTCAACGACAGAAGATTGCCGCTGGTCTGCTCAATACGGCGAGCGATTCCATAGCCGTGAAGAGGGCCCATGGAGTCGAGGGTCTTGAAGATCATCAGCGCAAGAGTTCCCTGCTGGACGTCAGTCTTATCGCTAGTTTTACCGCTGGATTTGTCATTCGATTTCTCGCTCGGTTTGTCGGTCATAATCCTCGCCCCTATGGGATGCCAAGTGAAAGGATGACAAACTCCCTATGGGAAAGCAATAGAAGATTTACAGTCCGATACAACAGGGCAAAATCTAAGAAAGTACGGTCGTACCGTTGCTGCCGGTGAGCTCTGGTTTTTATACTTTGGCGTTGGTTGAATCGGCCGCAGGCTGCGCGCTGATTTGAAGCGAAATCGAGGGGAAAAACTCGCTGGGGAGAGCATTGCGTGGAACGTCAACCGCGCTAGCACGCGGCGCTTTGTCCGCGGCAATTTCTGCTATCCTCCCAGAGCACCCTACCGATTGTTCACTGGAGCTATGAATTGCTGACTCAGGCGGGAATCGTCGGAGTCGTTCTGCTGGCCGGAGCCATGCTTCTGGCCGCGTTCTTCACGTACGTCTACGCGCTCAAAAGACAGAGTTACCTGCTGGTGTGGGCGGGCGGATGGCTGGCGGTAGGGCTGACGTCGCTGAGCGGCGTGATGGAGTCGTGGCTGGGACAGGGGCAGTGGGCTGCGGCGCTCGAAGAGTGGCTGCTGGCGATGGCGGCTTTGCTCTTCCTTACCGCAGCGCGGCTTTACGGAAGGGCGACGGTTCGAATCCGCAGCGTTGTGGGCTTGGCTGCTCTGGCGGGTTTGTGGGCTGTGGCATACGCGAAGGACTGGGTGTCGGTTTCTCTGTATTTAGGAGCGGCCCTGCTGTTGTTCGTTGTGGCGCGGGTTTTCTGGCAGGAAGGCAGGAAACGGGAGTCCCCCTCGGATTTTCTGCTGGCTGCGTCGTTTGTCGCGTGGGGCCTGCTGGATTTGGGAATTCTGCTGCAGCCTCGAAGCGCCTGGCTGAACAGCGTCGATCTTCATTTGCCGCTGGTCGTGCCGCAACTTTTCTGCGGCGTGCTGATGGTAATGGCGGTGTACGAGGAGGAACGCCATCGCGTCGAACGCAACATGCTCGCGCTTTCGAATTTGAACCTGGCCACTTCGAGTTTCCTGGGCGGCGAAATTCAGAAAATGCTGGCGCAGGCGCTGGATCGCGTGCTGAACGTCGCGCGAATCCCGAGCGGCGCGCTGTGCCTGCACTATGGCGACACGCACGGACCGGTCTCCGTGGTGACCACCGGACTGACCGACGACTTCAGCACGACGGTGCTCGAAGAGAACCTGGAAGATTCGATTGTCAAGCTGGTTGCCCGGTTGGGCGGGTTGGTTGTCCTGCGCGATCTTGCCAAGAATGGAATGTGGCAGACGCTCGACCGCGAGCCTTCGTTCAAACGCATTCGCGAGCTTTTGCTGGCGCAAAATCTGCGAACCGTGGTGGGAATCAGTTTGCAGGCCAAAGAGCGCGTGCTGGGTGTGTTACTGCTCGGAACACCGGATAGTCGCCAGTTCACTCCGGCGGAACTCCGGCTTTTGCTGGCGCTGGGATACCAGATCGGAATGGCGGTGGAGAACAGTTACCTGATTCAACAGACTTCGCGGCGCAGCGAGGAATTGCACATCCTGAATGAGATTGGCCGGGCCATGAGCTCGACGCTCGATACCGACACGTTATTCGAAACGATCTACATCGAAATGCGGCGCTTGTTTGATTTGGCGAGTTTCTACATCGCGACATACGACAGCGCGCACGAGCAGATTCGCTACGAACTGGAAGTGGTGGAAAACGTGAGGCAGCCGAAGCGCGCGCGTCCCGCCGGAAACCGCCTGACCGAGTACATGATGCGCGAGCGACAGCCACTGCTGATCCGCGAAAACTTCACGGCGGAACTGGACAAGCTGGGCGTCAAGACGTCACGTCCCGCCGGATGTTTTTGCGGCGTGCCGCTCGTCCTCTACGACCGGGCTGTTGGCGTAATGGCGATTCATAGCCAGCAGGAGCGCGCGTTTGACGAAACCCATCTGGAGTTGATGCGCGTACTGGCCAGCCAGGCGGGCATCGCCATGGAAAACGCCCGGCTATTTACGCAGGAACAAAAAAAGTCGCGGCATCTGACCCTGCTGAACAAGATTTCGAACCACGCGATTACCACGCTCAATCCGGAAGAAATGCTGGCCAAGGTGGCGGAAGAACTCGAGCAAGGACTGATCTACGACCATATCGGTATTGCGATTCTGGACTATTCCGCGAAAGAACTCGTAGTGCAGGCGGAGGCAGGCAAACGACGCGATGCCCTTGGCCGGCACATTTCACTGGACGAGGGATTGGTGGGACAAGTGGCGCGTACCGGGAAAATCGCCATCTTGCGAGGGGTCGACCCGGCAGGTCCGCGGCCAGTGCTCCCGGGATCGGTTTCTGCGATCGGATTGCCAATCAACTGCGCGGAAAACTTGCTGGGCGTGCTTTACGTGGAATCGTCAGAGCCGTCGGAATTTGACGACGAAGAGATCCAGTTGCTGGGGACTTTGGCTGATCTTTTCGCCGGCGCACTGCATAACGCGATGACGTACCAAAAAGCGCAGGAGCAAGCCATCACGGATGGATTGACCGGCGTAAAAACGCACCGCTTCCTGATGGAGGCGCTCTCGGCGGAATGGAAACGCTCCACACGCGCGAACCGGCCTTTCTCCCTGGTGCTCATGGATCTGGACCGGTTTAAATTCGTCAACGATTTCTACGGCCATCTGGAAGGCGATGTAGTGCTGCAGCGCGTGGGCCTGATTCTGGAACAGAATTGCCGCCGCTCGGACGTGGTGGCGCGCTACGGCGGCGACGAATTTGTGATTTTGATGCCGGAAACGAGCGTGGAGCAAGCGCGTCAGATTGCGGGAAAACTCCGGAGCTGGGTGGCCTCCGACCCGCTGCTGCGCGATAAGAACATCACCGCGAGCTTCGGAATCGCCACCTACCCGATACACGGCTCAACGCCGCAGGAATTGATCCAGGTGGCGGATGCTTCGATGTACCTGTCGAAACACCAGGGCGGCAATGCGGTATTTACAGCGGAGTCCCGCGAGCCGGGTGAGTCAAAAACGTGGAAACGCGATGTGCTCGAGGCCTACCTGGGAGTCATGTTGCATCGCCAATTTTCCACCGGGCCAGAGGCCTTCAACGAGATCTACCAGAGAATTGAGCAGTTCTCGCAGTCGCTCAACGAGAGAAGCCCGTCCTTGTCGATCGAGCGGCTGCCAACGCCGGTCGTGGAAACCATGACTTCGCTCGCCTATGCGGTGGATGCGAAGGATCAGTACACGCATGGCCATTCGAGGAAAGTGTCCACCTACGCGGCACTGATTGCGCAAGCGGCGGGACTGAAACCGATCGAGGTGGAGGAAGTGCGCCTGGGCGGTCTGCTACATGACGTCGGCAAAGTGGGAATCCCGGAAGAAATTTTGAATAAAGCGGGACCGCTCGATGCGGACGAGTGGGAAACGATGAAATCGCACGCTGTTCTCGGGTGGCGGATTTTGGATCCGCTGCTGGCGCTGCGAAATGTGCGCGAGATGGTGAAACACCATCACGAATTCTTTGACGGCTCGGGCTATCCGGACCAGGTCGAGCGGGAACAGATTCCCCTGGGCGCGCGGATCATCGCCGTCGCCGACGCCTATGACACGATTACGTCGCCGCGCGTCTACAAGAAGGCGCGCCCAGCCGACGCCGCTCTGGCGGAAATCGAACGGTGCGCCGGGGCGCAGTTCGACCCGAAGCTGGTGCGCTTATTCGTTGAGGTGATTCGGCAGCAACCGCATCCCGTCCTCGAGCATATCTCTGCCGACGACCAATCCGCATCCTCCGATAACGCTTCGCTCTAAAGCCCAAGTGATTTGCCCGCCGTTTTCTGCAGTGATTCAATTTCCGCGTTCATCAGGCATGCTCGCCTGCTCCTACCAAGAGCGGGCTCCCCTGAGCGTGAGGACGGCCTCGCAAAATGTGCTTTTTGCAGGAACGGAAGACAAACTCAGATGCCAAGGCCGACAACACAAGGCTAACTAAACGAGCAAAGTGCCTATCTCCCGCCAACCCGTCGGCCTCCTGGAAGCAGGGCCGATAGGAAACGAATGCCATCGCACATGCCCAGTGAAAATTCCTACCCACATTAGAATGAATAGGCAAATGAAGAAACAAATCGCCCCAACGCCCGGGGCGAGGAACAGTGCGCCGTGAACTGCCGGTTCATACCGAGGAGGCATATGGACGGCATTTTATCACTCCCCGACCTACGCTCCCGTGTCCTGCGACGGGCCATTTTGACGGTCGCTGGCCAGCCAACGAACGGTTCGTCAAATAATCGGAAACTAACCTAACCGGGTCAATCTGAGTTACCACCCATTTTCTTGCTAATTGCTTTTCTGGCGCTTCTCTTGCATCGTTGCCCTGGGAGGACTTTGTTTCCATGCAAACGGCTACGGTGAAATGGGTGGGGGGAGAACAGTTTCTAGCGACACTGCCTTCGGGTCACGCGGTGCCAATCGATGCGAACCGCGAGCACAATTCCGCTCCGGGTCCGATGGAACTGATGCTGGCGGCGCTGGGATCATGCACAGCGACTGACATTGTTCTGATATTGGCGAAGAAGCGGCAAAAACTGGAGGCTCTTGAAATTGTAATCCACGGGGAGCGCGCGACCGAGCCGCCGTCGGCGTGGGTGAAGTTGGAACTGGTTTATCGATTACGCGGAAAGCTCGACGAGGCTGCCGTAAAGCGCGCGATTGAGCTGAGCCAGAACAAATATTGCGGCGCGGCGGCCACTCTCAGGAAGACGGCGGAGATCAGTTTCCGGTACGAAATACTGTCCGGCGAAAACTGAAAGCGCGGTCGAGTGACCGTGTTGAAGACGCAAACTACTTGAGGCCTAGTTCGCCGTTCAGTTGCTGAATGATGCCGTAACACTCGCAAGCGAAGTTTTCGAGCTTTTTCCGGTTGAGGATTTTGACTGCGCCGCGGGTGTACGCGATGATATTTTTCCGCTGCAACATCGCGGCCGCCAAACTCACGCTCGGGCGGTCGGTCCCGAGCATCGTAGCCAGAAAATCATGCGTGATAGGCAGCGCCGCTGAATCCACCCGGTCCTGCGCCATCAGCAGCCAGCGCGCCAGGCGCTGCTGAACTTCGTGGAGCCGGTTGCATGCTGCGGTCTGGGCGATTTGCATCCACTGGAGAACAGCGTAGCGGCTCAAAATCATCCGGAGCTGCGGGGCATCCTCCAACACGGTCTGCAGATTCCGGACTTTGATGCGGAAGCTGTCTCCGCTCATTTGTACCACCTCGCGCAACGGATTTCGCCGAAGGCCAACCGCGGAGGGAACTCCCGTCATGCCTTCATTGCCGACCACGCCGGCTTCGACCGTCTTCCCATCTTCGGTGGCGACCACCAGAGAAACCAATCCGCTATTGGGAAAGTAAGCAAATTCCATTTTCTGGCTGGGTTCGTGAAGGATACGATGATGCACCAATATGTAGAATTCCAGATGCGGCCGGATGGCGCGAAACTCATCGTCGGGAATGGACAACAGAATGCGGCTGCCTACGGGCTTGCCGGAAGAATTCGTCCGTTCGCCGGGCTGCAAGGCCTGAGCGCGAGCATTAACGTCAACGAGTCGTCGCATTGTGACTTGGCGGAAAACGGGACTGTAGCTGGGCAGAATACGGATGTCTGTAGGCTGTCGAACGCTAGTGGTTGTTATCTTAGGCCAAGTTCGCCGTTAAATTGCTGGATGATTCCGTAGCATTCGCAGACGAAGCTTTCGAGTTTCTTGCGGTTGAGAATTTTGACGGCTCCGCGTGTGTACTCAATCAGGCTTCGCTTCTGCAGGGTGCCCGCTGCTACCGTGACGCTCGGGCGATCAGTGCCGAGCATCGTGGCCAAAAAATCGTGGGTAATCATGAGCTTGCCTTCGTCGATTCTGTCCTGCACCATCAGCAACCAGCGCGCCAAGCGCTGCTCGATTTCGTGTAGACGATTGCAGGCCGCTGTTTGCGCGACTTGCAATCCTTGCAGCACGGCATAACGGTTCAAGACCGTTCGCAGTTCCGGCGTAGATCGCAGCGTACGTTGAAACGCCGTGGTCGTCACCCGAAAGCCGTCGCCTGATATCTGAACGACTTCGCGCAAGGGGCTCCGTCTGAGTCCGACCGTGGATGCCATTCCCGTTATTCCCTCGTTGCCTACGACACCCGCTTCGACGGTCTTGCCGTCCTCGGTGGGGACAACTAGCGAAATCATCCCTTTATTGAGGAAATACACATACTTCAATGTCTGCCCCGGCTCATACAGGTTGTAATGATTGGGCAAGTCGATAAATTCAAGATCTGGCCGAAGAGAACCGTATTCCTCTTCTGGAATAGACAGAAGGATCTTATTGCTTACCGCCTTGCCCGCAGGATTTGTCCGTTCGCCTGATTGGACGACCTGCAGTTCTCTGGTTGCCACGAAGACCTCCGCTGTGTGGAACGCTCTATGAACCTGAACCCGGATACGATTTGTCTTCGTGCGCTGGACGTGGCCTTCATACGCCCACATGCTACGCCAAGCATGTCACTGACGTAGTCGGGCAGAGACCTTATTTGTGAGGATTATTCCACTCACCCTCGCGCTGCAAAACACTGACAACGAAGGAGATGCCGCAGTAACGCACTACGGAATACACTGTATTTACACCACCGAATCCTTTCGGTAGCCTATCCAACATATGTGCATATGAAAACTCGAGGGAATCATTCTAGATTGGGAGTGACGTGTCGAAAAAGATTCTAATCGCCGATGATAATGCGCTGGTGCGAAAGCTACTGCGAATCATGCTCGAAGGCCAAAAAGGATGGCAGATTTGTGCTGAGGCGACCAACGGCTCAGAGGCCATACTGAAAGCGCAAGAATCGAGGCCCGATGCCGTGATCCTCGATTTCGCCATGCCTCTTCTGGATGGGCTGGATGCGGCGCGGGAAATCACGCGCGTTTTACCTTCCGTGCCGATTCTCCTGTTCACACTTTACGATTCACCAGAAATGACTCTCGCGGCAAAAGAAGCAGGAGTGTCTCGGGTGTTGCCGAAAACAGCGAGCGGGTTGCCACTCATCCAGGCGGTGCGGGATCTTCTGGCGGCCGGGTCCGAAGGTGCCGGTCCCAAGGGCCACTCTCCCGCATAAACCCTCTGTTTTCCGTCGCACTACTTGAAACGAAGCCGATGGCCTCCTCATTCTTCCCTCTTCGATCGCCTCCAAATGTGCTAAGGGATTTGCGGGACTGGAACGATTTCCGCCGTCACGGTCCTCGACGGCATGGTGCGAAAAGTCCTTGTCAAAAACTGAATACATTTGCACACCGAATAGCGCAGCCGTTTGACTCAACCTGCCATAATGCATTCATTCATAAACAGATATCTTATTCTTCTGTGCACAACGTTTGGCTGTCTACGTGCTGCTAACACATAGCCAGATTTCGATTATGTTTGAACGGCAGGCACTAGGAAAAACGAAGATGAGGTCTAAGATCAGTGTTCTTGCACACCGAGCGCATTCGGCGAATCGGGACGTGACGGGAAGGGTACTATGAAAAGCGCGCGCGTTTATTTACTGGCGACCGTAGGTGTCTGTTTCGGCATTCTGCTTTTTCCGGGAAGCGCTCGAGCCAATGGCTTGACCGGCTCGGCGCAAATCTCCTGGCTTTATCCGAACACGTCGACAACATTCGCGACCGATACGCTCGGAGTCGGTTCGTCCCTATCCTGCCCTGGTCCCTCCCCGATTTGCGCAGGGTATGCTGGACTGGGAATCGAGAGCTTCACCTTGGCTTCTTCTTCGATTTCCTACGCGGCTTCGCAGTACCCCTCCGGCGATTTCGCCAGTGCAGCATTTAATGGTTTCGATTTCACCGGGCTGACTTTTCTGGGTGGTGAGTCCTTAATCGGTTTCACGCTGACGACCGACATAGCTGGATTGACCAGTTCTGACGTAACCTTTGGGCCGTCATCCATCGCGATTAATCTCGAAGGGCTTCCCGTAAAT
>JBAUEX010000192.1:0-4660 GCA_049678845.1 Candidatus Acidiferrales bacterium | reverse complement strand
CGAGATACGGAAAAAACTGCGCCTGCTCGGGGTTTGCTCCTTTGTCGAGGATGGCTTTGGCGGCAGCGACATGTTTTTGAGCTTCCGCTTGGTTCCCCCGCCGTGCCGCGATGCGGGCCTGCGCGTGCTCCCAACGGAAATTCCATAAGTCCACGCGAGCGGGTTTGATATTTGGCTCGTTCAGCCCCATGTCGTGGCCAATCTGGTACCACTTGTCGGCCGCGTCAAGGTCGCCGGAGTCGAGACAGATGCGCGCGGCCTCATCGGCAATTTCGCCCTGCTGGTAGAAATTCTTCACGCTACCGTAGTAATCAAAGACCTCCTGCTCGTACGCGGCGCTCTTCTTGCAATTTCCCGCGAAGGCATAGGACATCGCCATTGCCCTTTGCGTTATGGCTTTGCTCTCGGGCGTGTCCGCGCTCTCGATTGCCTTCTGGAAATACGTTCGGGCTTCCTCGCCTCTTCCCATCAGGTCGAGCACGCTCCCTGCGGCGATATTGGCAGGAAGCGAGTCCGGTGAAGTCTTCAGGGTCTGGCGATAGAGAGCAAGGGCCTCTTCCAACTTTCCTTGCCGCATCAATTGCTGGCCCTGTTTCATAAACTCCGGCTGTTGCCGCTGGGCGGGAACCTGAGCGAACGGGGAAGCAACAGAAGCCAACAAGACGACCGCGACTGAGAAAAGGATGCGAATGGTAGCTTTCATGCCGGCATTATTGACCCGCAAGCTGGTCGAAATCAAGAAAAGCCTCGCTTTCGGTAAGTCGAAATACTGGATCAGCTTGCCCAAGAATTCGATGTGCTGCATCCCGACTCTGTCCTCAATTACAGGATTTACTGGATTGAATTCTGTCGCCGTTGCGGTACTCTGCCAACAGTTCATGAATCACTCCCGAGTGGCGATCTTGTCCTTACGGAGTGACTGCACACGATAGCCCCCGGCGGGCCTTTGCAGTTTGACTGCCTCGGAAGCTGTCCCTGGTCGCCATCGGGCAATCCATTACACGAGCCCAATGATGATGTCCTGCCGCGCCAATATCGCAACGCTTGAGCCGCTACAGTGTTACAGCACCATAAATGAGCGGCTAAGTTTTCTGTGGGAACATAAACTACAGGGAGTGAAGAATCATGGCCGATTTGCATCAAGATGTGCCCACGCGGGATCAAATTCAGCTTCGTGCCTATGAGCTGTATCTTAAGCGCGGTGGTCAAGACGGTCGAGACGTCGAAGACTGGCTTGCCGCCGAGACCGAACTACGCAACCACCATTCGTCGTCCACCGGAAAGTTTGACAAGCGGGACGATTCGCCGCACAGGCCAAAAACGCTCGCGGCTTCGAGCAGTTCGAAAAACCTCTGATTTCTTGTTGTTCCTCGCGCTTGTTTTTTGACTCGCGCGGCGCCCGGACAACGGAATCATTTTGCGACTATCGCATTCGCTCCAGAAGCTTCACCGCAGGTTCTAGCTCCTGGCGCTGCTTCCAGAAATTTGCCCACAGGTCGCCGATTTTTTCCAGGCGCCGGTCGAGCGACTTCACGTTCCATTTCTCCGGAAGAAGCTTGCTATCGAGTTCGTTCGTTTGCACCGGAGTCGACACGGGCGCACGCGGAAACGCCCGCACGGAATAGACCGACGCCAACGACTGCCCTTCAGAATTCTGATGCGCATCGATTAAAATCCTGCCCCTGGGACGTTTCGCAACGCTGCGCTCAAACGTGAGCAGTCCCGGATGTTTTGCGTCCACCAGCGCCGATACCGCCTGCACAAACGTCCGCGCTTGTTCATACGTGTAGCGCGGTTGCACCGGCAAAAAAATATGAATTCCCGTCGCGCCGGACGTTTTTGCAAAAGCCGCCATTTCTGCCTTCTCGAGTATTCCCATCAAAATCTTCCCAACCTTGACCGCCGTCGCAAAACGCGTCCCGTCCGTTGGGTCCAGGTCAAAAAAAATGTAATCCGGATTCTCGATCGATCCTGCGCGACTCGACCACGGGTTGTGGTCAATGCAGCCTAGATTCGTCAGGTAGAGTAATGTCGCGCGATCGTTCGCAATAAAATAATCGATCTTCTTCCCTTTGCCCTCGGACACAATCGGCGCGGTCTTCACCCACTCCGGCGTGTTTTTGTCCGCATCTTTTTGAAAGAAGGCCTCACCCGCAATGCCATGGGGATATCGTCGCAGCACCAGTGGCCTGTCCTTAAGAAAAGGAATCATCAGCGGCGCCATCCGATAGTAGTAAGCCAGCAAATTGCGCTTCGTGATGCCATCCTCGGGGAAATAAACTTTGTTCAAGTTCGTCAGGCGCAGCTCGCGGCCATCGACTTCGGCGGATAGTTCTTCACCCCTTCCGCTCGTCAGTTCCCGTGCGACTTGCTCTCCGGCGGCCTGTTTCGCCCTGGAGACTTGCGCTGTTTTCGCTGGCATGGTTTTGCGCGGGATTGCAGCCCCATCTTTCTGCTGTTTCGTTTCCTTCGCTTGATGCACTGGCTGTTTCAGCTCCTTCTGCAATGTGCATTCGCGCGGGTTTCGGTCTTCCTGCAATCCGAGAAAACGCGGCTGTCGCAAATGCGTGCCCTCGGTCCATCCGCCAAACTTCACTCGCGCCACCAGTTCTGGTCTCACCCACCTAGCCTTCTCGCGCGTGGATGGCCGCTCATCAAATGGACAATCGTCGCTCTTCAACGACTGCAGGCGCGCCCACAATCGTTTTTGCAACTCGACTGAAAATCCAGTTCCCACTCCTCCAATAAACTTCAGTTTGCCTCCGTCGTACAATCCGAGCAGCAGCGCGCCGAAATATGCGCGCGTGCCGCGTGGCTCGGTCGAGCCGCCCACCACCGCGTCCGCCTCTTTATCCGTTTTGAATTTCAACCACGCCGTCGTGCGGCCCGCGGGATACGTGCCCGAGACTTGCTTTCCTACAATGCCTTCCAGCTCGCGCTTTACCGCAAGCTCGAACAGCTCTTGGCCTTTTCCAATTTGATGATCCGAATAGCGCACCACGGCCCCTGCGCGCAGCACTTGTTTGAGGAACTCCTTCCTCTTGATCAACGGAACGTTGCGCAGGTCGTGCCCGTCGCAGTAAATGATGTCGAACGCGAAATACACCACCGGGATCTCTTCCATCGCTCTTGTCGAAGGATTTTGCACGCCCATTCTGTTCTGCAGTCGCTGGAAATCGCTGCGCCCGTCGCCGCCCAGCGCCACGATCTCCCCATCGATGCATGCTTCTTTGGCGTTTATGCTGTTCGCGATCACCGATAAGTCTGGATATTCGCGCGTGATGTCGCGGTTCGTCCGAGACAATAGCTTCAGTTTTCCATCTTTCACGCACGCCAGCGCCCGTATGCCGTCCCATTTGATTTCGAATAGCCAGCTCGGATCCGAAGACGGATTCTCCGCCAATGTCGCGAGCGCCGCCTGGAATTTCGTCGGCATCGATGCGGGTCGTGTGCCCTCTGGCATCTTCAGTAGCGCGTGTGGCATTTTTCCTGCAGGCGTTACGGCCAAGATGGGCTCGGCAACTCTACCCGGCGCGCCGCTCATGTCCGCGGCGGCGTCACGATGCTTGATGAGTAGCCAATTCTTTTTTTGCCCGTCCCCGCGCAGGCGAACCAGCACAAAGCTGCCTTTCAGTTTCTGCCCGTACAACGTAAATTTTATTTCGCCCCGATGGATTTGTTCCGAAGCGGACATGCTTCCTTCCGGCTCAAATGTGCCGCTATCCCAGATGGCGACTTCGCCCGCCCCATAGTGTCCCGCGGGAATTGTTCCCTCGAACGTTCTGTAATCCAGCGGATGATCTTCCGTCTGCACTGCCAGGCGTTTATCCGCGGGATTCAGCGAAGGTCCCTTTGGCACCGCCCACGATTTCAAGACGCCGTCCACTTCCAACCGGAAATCATAATGCAGCCGCCGCGCGTGATGTTCCTGCACGACGAAATGGCTTCCCGCCTGCCGCGCCACCTTCCCGCTGGGCTCGGGCGTCTCACGGAATTTGCGTTTGCGACGGTATTCTTGCAGCAAAGCCATGGTCGGATTATAAGAATCTGCCTCCTTGCTCCAAATATCAAACCTACGTCTACAACATCAAATTTTCGCGGCTACAGGCTTCTCCCGATGCGTACAATACTCCAAGACAATAAGCTTGCGGGTCAAGACCGCAAAGGAGACGCGCAAACATGGCTTTTTCCACTTGGAAAGGTTTTATCACATTCGGCCTGCTCTCGATTCCCATCCGGCTTTACGCCGCGGCCCGCGCATCTCGGATGCAGCTTCATCAACTCCACAGCGTGTGCCACACTCGGCTTCGCCAGCCGCTTTTTTGTCGCACCTGCAATAAAATTGTCGATCGTTCCGAAGTGGTTAAGGGCTACGAGTATGAAGATGGCAAATATGTTTTGATCGATCCCGCGGAAATCAAAAAGATCGCGCCGCAATCCGCGCACTCGATGGAAATTCTGGCTTTCGTGAAAGAATCGGCGATCGACCCGCTCTTTTTTGATTCCTCATTTTTCGCCGTACCCGAAGAGCAAGGCCGTAAAGCCTACCAACTCCTCCTAAGAACGCTGGAAAGCACAAAACGAGTGGGCATCGCGAAAGTTGCCATGCACCAGCGCGAATACACGGTGTTCATTCGTCCATACGATCACGGTCTGACGC
>JBAUEX010000191.1:0-4929 GCA_049678845.1 Candidatus Acidiferrales bacterium | reverse complement strand
GGGCCGAATCGTGCGCTCGACATAGTCGGTGAGCAGCCAGCGGTCGGCGCCTTTTGTTACGTTGACGTTGAAATGGTTGAACCAGAAATTGGACATCACTTCGTAAAGCTGGCGATCGCTGTAAATCGCGCGATCGATGGTGGCAAGATCGAGTTCGACTTGAATGCGCTGCGGGCCCGGCATGGTTTCGTATTGAATCATGGACGGGTCGATTCCCTGCTGGCGCATTTCCCGGCGCTTGGCTTGCATTTCCTGTTGGCGCTGCTGGCGCATTTCCTGGGGCGTCAGGCCATCGCGTTTGGCGGTCTGATTGGGCGGCGGATATTTGTCGAGCAACTGCTCGGAAGACATTTGGAGCGTTTTGAATTCCGCGAGCTTGGCATCCAGAACCGAATCATCGATTGAATTGTAGTTGAGTTGCTGGTCGACCCAGCTCTCGAGGCCCATTTTGCGAATGCGGGCTACATCGCCGGGGCGCGGGCCGTAAGCGAGGCGGTCGAGGGCGTGCAAGATGGCCTCGTCTTCGGTGAGTTGCGTGATGGGCAATTTGCCCTTGAAGGATTTGGGGAGATTGAATGCGGAGCTTGTCGCGCGTGATGCCTCTGCGTCGTTCTTTCCCGCGTGGACGCCGGGGACGATAATCGCAAGAGCAAGGGCCAAGGTGGCGCTGAGGAGCGCTATTCCGAAAGCGTCAAGACGATGTCGGAGATTCTTGCTTGAGCGACGGCGCTGGTTGGTAAGAGTTCGCTGTGGCGACGAGCGCAAAACGTGCGCGATACGCAAAGTTTTCTCCCTTATGTGAAAGTTTAACCCTGCCGTCGGGCAAAAGTTGTGGAGCGCTGCCGAGGGACGGCTTAGGTGCCAACCTGTACGAAGGGACAGGTTCGGGGATCGGGCACCCGGGTTATTTGGGTGAGCGGAAGGCGTCGAGGGACCAGGTGTCGGCGGATTCGTCGTGTTTCAAGACGTAGAGGTTGCCGTCGTCGGCGAGAACGCGAAAATAGGTCGCGCCCGGCGAGTACCATTTGTCGTCGAGGAGTTCGACGATATAGGTGCGATCGCCGAAAGAAAACTTTAGCGGACGCTCATCGGCGCGATGGCCAGAGTAGCATTCGACGCGTATTTCGCTCATAGCTGTTTCGACGGTGATGCAATTTTACCGCGCGGCAAGAGCGGTGGTCAAAAAGACAAGGAAGAAGAAGCAGATTCCTCCTCCCGACAAAAACCGCCGGGACGCAAAACGCGCTCGCGTGGCTCCTCGGAATGACCATGAGTCGCGGGGGCACGCCCTAAAAACGCAAATGCATGGAAAGTCTGCCGCTGCAAAGGCACAGCGGCGTCGAGCCGCCGCACTCCAAAAAACGCTCTCCGAAAAGGACAACGCGTTGTGTCGATTGCGAAGGATGCAAAGCGGAGGGCAGTTGATGCGCCGAAGCCAAGGGCCACAACAAGCTCGCACAAAAATCCGAGACCAGTGCAAAGAGGAAAGCAGATCCCTCGCTGCCGTTCGCCAAAAGCGGGCGACCGGGTTCGGGATGACAATTCATTTGAATGTTGTCGCGGGTTATTGGGATTCTTCGGCGCGGTGCTCGGCATTGTATGCGGCGCCCAAAAGGACGACGATGGTGGTGAGGTACATCCAAATCAAAAGGCCGATGGCTGCGGCGACGCCGCCGTACACCACGTCGTAGGGCATGTGGCGGACGTAGGTGCCAAAAATATAATCCACAGCCCACCAGAGAATTGTCGCCAGAACAGCGCCATCTAGGACGTCGCGCCAACCCCGGTGCCCGGGGCGGCCGACGCGATAAACGGTCATGAGAACAGCCACGCCCAGGAGGAACACACCGGCGACATAGCCGGCCCTCAGCGCGATGTGCATGGCCAACGACGAGCCGGTCTCATACATCAGCCAGGCGGTGACCTGCGTCCCAAAAATCGTGAGAGACACGACCACCAGCCAGGGGAAAATTGTGAGACAGAGCAAAATCAGGACGCGAAGCTGGCGATTCCAAAATTTTGGGCGCGCCTGGTCTCCGGCGACGATGTGAAAGCCTTCCGTCAAAGTGGTCATCAGGCGGGCACCGACGAGCAACGTTCCGAAAAGACCAACAAGGATCCATCGCAGAGCGCTTTCGCCGTGACGGCCGAGGTAGGCACCAACGAGGTGGGAGCTTTCCGGCGGCAAAATGATTTGAAGGCGAAACCACATCTGGAGAACTGCCGATGCGCCCCACTTGGTGTCGTGGAGAAGGCCGAGACCGAGAAGGAGGATGGGAAAGAACGCAAGGAACATGCTGTAGGCGGTGGCCTCGGCGACGATTTGACACTGTGGAAACACGCGACGGACAGCGCGGTATATGCGTGTTGTGAACGTTTTGAGGCCGACCCTATTCACCGGGTTAGATTATACGAAGATCGGCGGAGTGGCTGGCGACTTTCGCGCTACAGGCCAAGGCGCTGTGGCGGATGGTTTGATCGTCGCGCGCAAATGCGGCTCACGCGGCTCGTGTCTCTTGTCGCTGTGGGTCGCCAGGCGTAGACTCGTCTGAGAATCGCAAATAGAGCGGATTCATTCCATCGGAGGAATGCTTTCGTGACAACGCCAGCGAAGCCCATCAGCGAAGGAACGCGCAGCGAGGAAGTCGTCCGCAAACATAAGGAATTTTTGTGGCCGGCGGTGACCAACTATTTCAAGCAGCCACTGGTGGCCGATCACGCTTCGATGCAATATTTGTGGGACCTCGAAGGACGAAAATATCTGGATTTTTTCGGTGGCATCGTGACGATTGGCGTGGGGCACTGCAATCCCAAGGTGACTTCGAAAATAAAAGCGCAGGTCGATAAGCTGCAACACACGTCCACCGTCTTCCCCAACGAAGCGATTGTGAATCTGGCGGAAAAGTTGGCGGAGATTACTCCCGGGAAACTGCAGAAGAGCTTTTTCTCGAATTCGGGGACCGAGGCGAACGAAGCGGCCATTTTGCTGGCGCGAATGGCGAGCGACAGTTACGACATTGTGGCGTTGCGGCACGGGTACGCGGGAGCGTCAACGCTGGCGAAAGGCGTGACGGCGCAAGCGTCGTGGCGCAAGGGAGGGGTGATCAACGTCGGGGTATCGCACGCGATCAATGCGTATTGTTACCGGTGCCCGCTGCATTTGACGTATCCGGATTGCGGGGTGGCTTGCGCGAACGACGTCGAGAATCTGATTCAGACGGGGACTCGCGGGCAGATCGCGGCGTTTATCGCGGAGCCGATTCAGGGCGTGGGAGGATTCATTACTCCGCCGCCGGAATATTTCAAGATTGTTTACAAGATCGTAAAAAACTACGGCGGGCTGTACATTTCGGACGAAGTGCAGACGGGATTCGGGCGTACGGGGAAAAAATGGTTTGGCATCGAGCAGTGGGAAGTGACGCCGGACATTATCACATGCGCGAAAAGCCTGGGGAATGGAGTGCCCGTGGGCGCGACGATCACGACCAGCGAGTTGGCGGATAAATTTCAGGGACTGACGATTTCGACGTTTGGAGGCAATCCGGTGACGTCGGTGGCGGCGCGCGCAGTGATTGAAGTGATCGAGGAAGAAAATCTGCGGGAGAATACGCACGTGGTGGGCGGATATTTTCGTAAGGGGTTGGAGGAATTGAAAGAGAAGCACCCGATGATTGGCGATGTCCGAGGCATGGGAATGATGCAAGGGATTGAGTTGGTGAAGGACCGCAAGACGAAAGAGCCAGCGGCGGAAGCTACGGGGCAACTTCTCGAGCGCGCGCGAGACAATGGATTGTTGATCGGCAAGGGCGGGCTTTTTGGCAACGTCATACGTATGGCGCCGCCGATGAATCTTTCGAAAGCGGATGTGGATGAAGGCATACGGATGCTGGATAAATCGTTGAGCGAAGTGCGAATCTGAACTGCAAATCACACACGTACGTTGAGGGCCAAGAACGATGGCGACGGCAGTGAGTTCAACGCAGGCGTGCCGGAATTTTATCGGCGGGAAATGGGTGGAGTCGAAGGCGGCGAAGATTGGCGAACGGCGGAATCCGGCAAACACGGATGAAGTGGTGGCGCTCGTGCCGCTGTCGAGCCGCGAAGAGATGCGCGAGGCGATTGCCGCGGCGAAGGCTGCGTTCCCTAGCTGGCGCGACACGCCCGCACCGAATCGCGGGAAGATTCTCTTTAAGGCCGTGCGCATCATGGAAGAGCAAAAAGAGGAATTGGCGCGGATGCTGACGCTCGAGGAGGGCAAAGCGCTGAAAGATTCGCTGGGCGAGGTGCAGCGGAGCATCAATATTCTGGAGTTCATGGCGGGCGAAGCGCGACGACTGAATGGAGAAAGCTATCCGAGCGAGTTGCCAAAGAATTTTTCGTACACGGTAAGGACCCCGATTGGAGTGATTGGCGCGATCACGCCGTGGAATTTTCCGTTAGCCATTCCCGTGTGGAAAGTTGCGCCGGCGCTGGTGGCGGGAAACACGTGCGTGTTGAAGCCGGCGGAGCTGACGCCGCTGTGCGCGATTCGCATGACGGAAATTTTCGAGCGGGCGGGGCTGCCCGCGGGCGTGCTGAATCTGGTGTTGGGCGCAGGCGAAGAAGTAGGCGACGAACTGGTGCAGAATCCCGATGTGCGCGCGATTTCGTTTACCGGTTCGACGGAAATTGGCTGCCAGATTTATGCGAGCGGCGCGCGTCGAATGCAGAAAGTGCAGTGCGAGATGGGCGGGAAGAATCCCGTGGTGATTCTGGCCGATGCGGACCTGCCGCTGGCGGTGGAGTCGGTGGTTTCGGGAGCGTTCGCGTCGACCGGGCAGCGGTGCACGGCGACGAGCCGCGTGGTGATCGAGGAAAGCGTGGCGCACAAATTTGTGGAGATGCTGACGGAGCGCACAAGGAAATTCAATGTTGGCAACGGGCTGGAAG
>JBAUEX010000190.1:0-28729 GCA_049678845.1 Candidatus Acidiferrales bacterium | reverse complement strand
GCCCGGTGTAATGCCCGTGATTCAGGGCCCGTTCTGGTTCACGGCCAAGGTTTTCTTCCTCCTCTTCTTTTACGTTTGGGCGCGCGGCACGCTGCCCCGTTTCCGCTATGACCAGTTGATGTCCTTCGGATGGAAATTCCTGCTGCCGCTGTCGCTGATAAACTTGGTCGTCACCAGCCTTGTCGTCGTGCTGAGGTTGCGCTGATGAATGTCGCGATGGCCGTGTTCATTGCCTGTGGCGTGATGGCGATTGTGGGCGCGCTGGCGCTGATTCTCGCGCGCGAACCCGTGCACAGCGCGCTGGCGCTCGTCCTGGTGATGATTTCTCTCGCCATTCTCTACTTGCTTCTTGGCGCGGCCTTCATCGCCGCCATCCAGATTCTCGTTTACGCCGGCGCCATCATGGTGCTCTTCGTGTTCGTCATCATGCTGCTCAATGCCGGCGAAGAAGTGCGCACCAATGTGAGCCGTCTGGCGAAGTGGGTGGGCCTGCCGCTCGGAATATTTTTCCTCGCCGAAATGGCCTATTCGCTTTTTCACGAATATGGCAGCAGAGCAGCGGCCACGACCGGCGCTGCCGCGCCCGACCCCCAGTTGACGCAGCAGCTCTCCATAAAATTATTCACCGAGTTCGTGCTGCCCTTTGAGCTCACGTCGATCCTGATTCTCATCGCGGTTCTGGGCGCGCTTGTGCTCGCCAAGAGGGAGTCTTAGCCATGATTCCCATATCGTATTACTTGATTTTGAGCGCGGTGCTCTTCGGACTTGGCGTCATCGGATTCGTTTTCAAGCGTAACATCATCACGATTTTCATGGCCATCGAGCTGATGCTCAACGCCGTCAATCTCGCATTCGTGGCCTTCAGCCGTGAATTCAATCAGCTCGACGGCTTGATTTTCGTTTTCTTTGTGATTGTAGTCGCCGCGGCCGAAGCCGCCGTCGGCCTGGCAATCGTCATGGTGATTGCGCGCAACCGGAAATCGCTGAACGTCGAAGATGTGAATTTGATGAAGTTCTAAACAAGGCTTTAGGCGTAATTTTTAGACGGAACGAATGTTCATACTCAATCATCTTTGGATCATTCTGGCTCTGCCGCTCGCGGGGTCGATGTTGACGCTCCTCGCCGGGCGTCACTGGCCGCAGAAATACGTCAATCTCTCGAGCGTCGGCTTCGTGGTCCTCGCGTTTCTCTCCTATTGCGAACTTGCGCGCGAATTTTTCAGCCTCAGCGCCTCGCAAATTCCGTGGATTGGCAACTATTTCACCTGGATGACCGCCGGCAATTTCCGCGTCGATTTCGCGCTTCAAGTCGACCAGCTCACCATCGTCATGCTTGGCGTCGTCACGTTCGTCGGCATGCTCATCCACATCTATTCCATCGGATACATGGCGCATGAGGAAGGCTATTACCGCTTCTTCGCCGAGATGAATCTCTTTATGTTCTTCATGCTCACGCTCGTCATGGCAGCGAACCTTGTCCTCATGTTCGTCGGCTGGGAAGGCGTGGGCCTGTGCAGCTACCTGCTCATTAGTTTCTTCTTCCAGAAAAAGTCCGCGGCAGACGCGGGCAAAAAAGCATTCATCACCACGCGCATCGGCGACTTCGGCTTCACCATCGGCATTTTGATGGCTTTCTGGGCCTTTGGCTCGATTGATTACAAGACAATGTTTGCCGCCGCCGCCAACATGCCGGTCGAAGGCATGCACCAATGGGGCGTGCTCACGTCGATTTGCCTGTTGCTGCTCGCTGGCGCGGTCGGGAAATCCGCGCAGCTTCCGTTGTACGTCTGGCTGCCGGACGCCATGGAAGGCCCCACGCCCGTCAGCGCGTTGATTCACGCGGCGACAATGGTCACCGCCGGCGTTTACATGGTCGCGCGCATGAACGTGCTCTTCAGCCACGCGCCTGCTGCGATGCTAGCCGTCGCCATCATCGGCGCGGCCACCGCTCTTTATGCCGCCACCATCGGCCTGGCGCAGAATGACATCAAGAAAGTCCTCGCCTACTCCACGATCTCGCAACTTGGCTACATGTTCCTGGCCTGCGGAGTCGGCGCGTACGCCGCGGGAATTTTCCACCTGATGACTCACGCCTTTTTCAAAGCCCTTCTCTTCCTCGCCGCGGGCAGCGTGATTCACGCCATGGGTGGCCAGCAGGACATGCAACATATGGGCGGCCTGCGCAAAAAAATCCCCTGGACCTTCGGAACGATGCTCGTTGCCACGCTGGCCATTTCCGGCGCGCCGCTTTTCGCCGGCTTCTTCAGCAAGGACGAAATTCTCTTCGACGCGTACGCTGGCCCGAATGCGAACGTTGTCCTATACGTCGTGGGCGTCGTCGCCGCGCTGCTGACCGCGTGCTACATGTTCCGCCTGATTTTCCTGACGTTCTACGGCAAACCGCGTTACGACGAGCCTCACGTCCACGTGCACGAATCGCCAAAAATAATGCTGGTGCCGCTTGTGATTCTGGCGATTCTCTCCGTGATTGGCGGCTGGTTCGTTCTGCCCACCTATTGGGGCGGCAACGACTATTTCAAGGGCTTCCTCGATCCTGTTTTCAGCGGGTCGACTGAACTCGCTGCCAAACTGCACCCGTCCTGGACTGAGCCGCCGCATTCGCTCGAGCTCACGATGGCTGCCGTCGCGGTCGGTATCGCGTTCATCGGCTTTCTGATCGCCTGGGTTTTGTATATTCGCAAGCCCGCGCTTCCCAACAAGCTCGCGAATACTTTCGGACCCGTTTACAAGCTGCTCCTGAACAAATACTACATCGACGAACTCTACGGCGCGGTCATCATCGGCCCGCTCATCTGGATTTCGCGCAATGTTCTCTGGAAGGTAATCGACGTCGGCATGATCGACGGAACGGTGAATGGCCTGGCATCCCTTTCGCGCGAAAGCGGCAGTGGCTTGCGTCGCCTGCAAAGCGGCAATACGCGCAGCTACGCTGCATGGGTTGTCGTAGGAGCCGTTGCGGTAACCGTATTTTTCGTCTGGATGGTGCGCTAACTTGGCCGGCCACAATTATCTGCTGACGGTCCTCACGTTTTTCCCGCTCATGGGGGCTTTTACCCTGCTCCTGCTGAGCGGCGACGATCACGTTTGGATACGCCGCTTCACTCTCTTCGCCTCCGTCATCGAGTTCATCATGTCGCTGTTCCTGTTGCGCGGCTTCAGTCTTGCCGACGGCGGCTACCAATTCGAGGAATTTTACGCCTGGATTCCGAGTCTTCACATTCACTACCACATGGGCGTCGACGGCATCAGCCTGTTCCTGATTCTCCTCACCACGTTCCTGACGCCCCTCGCTATTCTCTGCTCCTGGAACAGCATTCACGAGCACGTCAAGGAATTCTTCGCCATGCTCCTCGTTCTCGAAATGGGCATGGTGGGCGTCTTCTGCGCGCTAGACCTGTTCCTCTTCTTCGTTTTCTGGGAAGTGATGCTCATCCCGATGTACTTCCTGATTGGCATCTGGGGCCATGGACGCAAGGTTTACGCGGCGCTGAAATTCATTTTGTACACCATGCTCGGCTCCATTCTGATGCTCGTCGGCATTTTGTGGCTTTTCCACCTCAGCAGTGTTGCCGGAAATCCGACATTTGATTTACCGGCGATTGTCAGCATGCTCCACAACGGGCAGATTTCGTTGCCCTGGCGTTCCGAGCTGCTTCTCTTCCTCGCGTTCATCCTGGCGTTCGCGATCAAAGTGCCTGTTTTCCCGCTCCACACTTGGCTGCCAGACGCGCACACGGAAGCCCCAACGGCCGGATCCGTCATCCTCGCCGGCGTGCTGCTGAAAATGGGGACGTACGGTATGCTGCGCTTCTGCTTGCCACTCTTCCCTGAAGCGTCGCACCGCGCCGCGCCCGTCATTGCCACGCTTGCCATCATCGGCATCATTTACGCCGCGCTGGTCGCAATGGTTCAAACCAATTTGAAGCGCCTTGTCGCCTACACTTCCGTCAGTCACTTGGGATTCGTGGTCCTCGGCATTTTCGTCTTCAATCCCACCGCCATGGAAGGCGCGATTTACCAGATGCTGAATCACGGCGTCTCCACCGGCATGTTGTTCCTGGTATGCGGAATGATTTACGACCGCCGCCACACTTACGAGTTCAGCGAACTGGGCGGCCTCGCCAAGCCCATGCCCGTTCTGTGCGCGTTCTTCTTGTTTGCGTGTCTCTCATCGCTGGCGCTTCCGATGCTCAATGGCTTCATCGGCGAATTCATGATTCTCATCGGCACTTTCGAACATCACGCGGCTTGGGCGATCTGGGCCGCGACCGGCGCGATTCTCTCCGCTGTTTACTTGCTCTGGGCCTATCAGCGCACCGCGCTCGAAAAAGTCACCGTGGCGAAAAATGAAAATCTGCCCGATGCTTCGCCGCGCGAACGATTGATTTTGATCACTGCTTCGATCGTCATCGTCTTCATGGGTGTCGCGTCGCCGCTCTTCACCCACCGCATGGACGCCACTACCAACGCCCTGCTTCAGCAGGTCGGTAACCGCACGGACTACACCGCGAAGCACGTGGCGCCACAAGCAGCGCAGCCAACGCAGCATCAACTGGCGCTGCGCAGCGTCACACTCGAAAGGCGGGCTCAGCCGTAATGTTTCCTCCGCTCCAGGACCTCTACCGCATCGCGCCTGAACTGGTTCTCTGCGCTTTCGGCATGCTCATCATGCTCATTGACCCGTTCGTGGCTGCCGGCAACAAGCGCTCGATGGGCTGGCTCGCCTTCGTGGGCACGCTCGCCGCGCTCGCGTCACTGCGCTTCGCCTTCCTGAATCAAGGCTCCGCATACTCTGATCTGTTCCGCGTGGACATGTTCAGCCTTTTCGTCCACGGCATCGTCATGGGAGTCGCCGCGCTTGCCATCCTCGGCTCGTTCGATTATCTCGACCGCGAAAACATCCAGCGCGGCGAATACTACGCGCTGATTCTCTTCGCCACTGCCGGTATGGGAATTCTGGCGGGCGCGAATGAACTCCTCACGGCCTTCATTGGCCTCGAAATGAGCTCCATCTCCACCTACATTCTCGTCGGCTTCCGCCGCACGGTGCTCAAATCGAACGAATCATCGCTCAAATATTTTCTTCTGGGGTCCTTCGCCACCGCGTTTTTTCTCTATGGCATTGCGCTGACCTACGGCGCGACGCGCAGTACGCGATTCGACGTTATCAATCAATTCATCGCCGCGCATGGCACCGGGCCGCTGCTGATCCTTGGACTCGGCCTGATTTTCGTCGGCCTCGGCTTTAAAGTAGTCGCCGCGCCGTTCCAGATCTACACGCCGGACGTCTACGAAGGCGCGCCCACGCCCGTCACCGCGATTCTTGCCTGCGGACCGAAAGCTGCCGCCTTCGCCGTGATGTTGCGCATCTTCTATAGTGCGTTCGGCAACGCCTCGCACGTTTGGTTCTGGGCGATTTGGGTCTCCGCGGTCCTCACCATGTGCATCGGCAATTTCGCCGCGCTTGTGCAGACCAACGTGAAGCGCCTCCTCGCCTATTCCTCCATCGCCCACGCGGGCTACATTCTCGTCGCGTTCGCGGCTGCCAGCGAAATCGGCGTCGCCGCTGTGCTTTTCTATCTGGCCTCCTACGCTGCCATGACCCTCGGCGCGTTCCTCATCGTCGCTCAGGTAGGGGGCACAAACGAGCAGCGCCTCAATATCGAAGACTACGCGGGCCTCGGCACGAAACATCCCTGGATCGCTGCCTGCTTCGCGCTTTTCTTGTTCTCTTTGCTGGGATTGCCTGCTACGGGCGGCTTCCTAGGCAAACTTTACGCCTTCCAAGCGGCGCTCGACCAGCGCATCGTCTGGCTCGTCGTCATCGCGGCCATCAACAGCGTAATCGGCGCTTATTATTATTTGAAGGTTGTTGTTGCGATGTACTTCCACGAGTCAAATAAGGAATGGGCGCCCACGCCCATGCACGCGCCAATGTTTATCGTCCTGTTCATCACTGCTGCGGCCACCATTTACCTCGGCGTCCTGCCCAATCGCATCATGGAACTCGCCATCGCCTCAGCGCGTTCGCTGCGCTAGCGACTCCACAAAAACAAAGGCCCGGAAACTCCTTTTTTGCATGAGCCTCCGGGCCACAAAATCCTGACTATTATTTTCTGATTCTCGCCTTACTTTACGAAGACAACGACCAGAGCGTAAAGCGTCAGCGATTCAATGAACGCAATGCCGACGATGAACGCGATGCGGATGGGTCCGCTCGCACCCGGATTGCGCGCCGTTCCTTCGCAAGCCGCCGCGGTCGCTTTTCCCTGCCCGATGCCGCAACCAAGCGCGGCGAGCCCGAGGCCCAACGCCGCGGCCACATCGATCCAGTCATAGGCTCCGCTCGCGGCTGCCGCTCCGGTCTGGGCAAACACGGCGGGCGCTGCCATCATAACCATCAGCAACGCCGTCAAAAACCACATTACTTTCTTTGTCATTTCGTCTCCCCTTTATGATTTGACCGTCAGGAGGTGGTTCCCGGACACCGAACAGCCGGGCTCACACTGCCAGCGCATGATTCCGGATTAATGCTCTTCAGAAACCGCGAACGAAAGATAAATAACCGGCAAAATCGTGAAAATAAAAGCCTGCAAAATAGATTCAAACACGTGCAGCGACAGTAGAATCAGCGGAAAGCCAACGGGCAAGACGCCCACAACGTAGCCGGCCTTGTTCAGATGTCCCGCAAACAAAGTCAATGCGAGCGTCAGCCCGATAAACACCAGATAGACCAGTTCGCCGACCATCATGTTTGCCCAAAGACGAACCGTCAGCGAAAGCATCCGCGCCAAATGGCTGATGGACTCAATCACCAGCATCAGGCCCTTGAAAATCAGCGTGGGAATTTTTGGAAATCCCAAATCCTTCGGCCCCGCCAACGTTCCGGCATAGCTGGCCACGCCGTGATGCCTCACTCCCTGCCAGTGATAGTACAGAAACACGATCACGGCACATCCCAGAGGAACCGTCTTCTCCGCCGTCGGAGCCATGAAACCTGGAACAACGCCCGCCAGATTGCAGAACAGGATAAACAACCCGATGCTGCCGACCATCGCCAGATGCTTTTCTGATCCGTGCCCCACGATGTCGTCCAGCAAATCCTTCACGCCCACGCCCATCGGATTCGACAGGAAAAATTCCATGCACTGCTGCGTCGCTCCAGGACGTTCCACCGACATGCGCGCCCGCAACCACAGAAAGAAAACAATCGCGAACAGAAAAACAACCAGTTCCATCGCGAAAAAATTAGGGATGGGATATTCCGAACTCGCGGCCCGCAAATGCAGCAACGCAAAAAGAGCCAGCACCGGCTTCGCAAACAGCCCGTTGACGAGTTTTGTAACGCCCAAGACCTTCTCTTCGCCCATGAATCTCCTGCGTCAGTAACTACGGGGTTTGTGCCACATCGGAATTACAGGGCCTTCCATCGGTGCTGGCCGCGCACCAATTCGTACACCAACTCCACCCCAATCGCCGGTACCACCGCGACCACGCCGCACAGAAACGCAATTGCGGGCAACCGTAACCAAGCGAGAATAACATACGCTACAACCAGCAGCAATACGAGCCGCCCGAGGAATTTTGCCTGCACGCTGCGCGGAACGTGCACAGTTTCCGCTCCTGCCTGCGCCATTCCCAAACGCATCAATCCCGTCGCGCCCTGCCGCAGCCATCGAAAATTCAGCCAGCACAGCACGGTCCCAATCGCGGCCGCCTCGGCGGCGCGCATTCCCCAGCCGATCGCTGCACCGACCGTGGTCGCCGCACCTACGCTCACAATAAAAAGTTCCAGGCGGCGCTCAATCGCCCCGCATTCCGCGTCATTGCCCATTCTTCTTGTCCGACGCGCTCGCGAGTTTCAATACCTCGCGTAGCCCGATGCCAAAGCCGAGAAATCCCAGCACGAGCATAAAAATGAATTTCGTGTGCAGCCAGTGATCGAGCAAATAGCCAAGCCCGCCGCCCACAAATACCGGCACCACCAGCGAGAACGGAATCTGCATGGCAATCGCGATTTGCCTCGCTGCACTCCCGATGTTTTTCCGCGATGGATTCGGGTCCATGGGTCACGCCGTCCTTCGCGCACCTTCGCAATCAATCATGCCGCGCGCCATGCATCACGGAAACCGCGTGCGGCAGCAATTCCGCAATCGCGTCAAACGACTCTACCGCCCCGCGCGGACTGCCCGGCAAATTCACAATCAGGGTCGCCCCGCGAATCGCCGCGATCGAACGCGACAGCGCCGCATTCGGATTCTTCGCCGCGCCGACTTGCCGCATCCGTTCCGCGAGTCCCGGCACCAGCCGATTCGCCACCGACGCCGTCGCTTCAGGCGTCACGTCTCGCGGCCCCAGCCCGGTCCCGCCTGTCGTCAAAATGACATCACTCTTCCCTGGATCCGCCAGCGCCGAAATCTGCGTGCGAATCGCCGACTCCTCGTCCGGCACGATGGCGGCGGAAACTATTTTCCATCCAAGCTCGCGACACCTCTCCGCAAGCGCTTTGCCCGAGCCATCCTCGCGATGCCCCGCGGACACCGAATCGCTGATTGTGATTATGGAAACGCGCATCGCTCGAATTGGTCAGATTGAATCTAGACGTACGTCGCCGCGGCGCTAGTTTCCCGCCGTGTCCGGCTGGCCTTCGGGAACCGCCTGCTGGCTTTCATCGATCAGCCGCAACGCCTCCATCAGCAATCCAGTAGTCGAGCGCTCAATCGTGGTGCGCGTCGGCGCGGAATTAAAATCGATCTCGAATTCGCCTGCGGCCCAGCGCACCGCCTCGTAAACGGCCGGTTCGCCTTCGACCTTCCCCATTTTCGCGTCCTGGCATTGCCCGCTTGCAAAATAAATCAAGCAAGTATTTCCGCCGTTGCGCACCGTCAGCTTGCACGTTTTCTGCCCCATCTCGATCGATTGCATCAGGTCCAGCATGCTCATTTCCTCCAGGCGTCCCTGAATCACGCCTGGCCGTACGGAAGCCTTCTGCAATTTCTCCAGCTGCAAGCGGTCAATCACTTTCTTAGCGCGACGCACCAATTCGTGCACAAAACACGGCTTGGTGATGAACTCTTCCACGCCGTCGACCATCGGCCGCAGCTTTTCCTCGATGTCGCTGCGATTCGCCAGAAAAATAAATGGAATAGGCCGTGACGCGAATCGTTCCCGCAATTTCTCGAAGAGCTGTCGCCCGTCGAGCCCGGGCATGCGGTAATCGCACAGCACCAGATCCGTCGGCTCGTCAACGATTTTCAACAGCGCATCCGCGCCGTCACGGGCGGTGCGCACTTCGCAATGTGGCTCCAAGCCCTTGACGATCAGGTCCAGCACCAGTTTGTTGTCGTCCACCACCAGAACTTTGACGTCTTTCATCGCCGCGCGCGTCCCGAGCGCCTCCGCACGTAATGCCCGCTCCGTCCTCCCGCCTTTTCGACCAGATAAATTCCCGAAATCTCCATGCCTCGATCCAGCGCCTTGCACATGTCGTAAAGCGTCAACGCCGCCACGGCCGTCGCCGTCAGCGCTTCCATTTCCACACCCGTGGGCCCTGTCGCCGTCACTCGCGACACAATTTCAACTCCATTCTGACATAGCTCGGTCGCAACATCTATGTGCGTCAAAAGCAGCGGATGACAAAGAGGAATCAGCTCCGCCGTCCGCTTCGCCGCCGCGATTCCCGCGATTCGCGCAATCTCAAATGGATTCCCTTTCGGCGCTTTCATCCGCCGCACTTTCGCCAGCGCGACCTTGCCGATTTTCACGAATCCGCGCGCCACGGCCGTGCGCTCCGTCGCGGACTTCGTCGTCACATCCACCATGCGAACGCGCCCCTCGGAATCGTAATGTGAAAGCGCCCTTTTCATCTTCTCTCTACAATAGCCCTCGCCGAGGCAGCACGTCCACCCATTCGCCCGCGGCGAGTTTCAGTTTCGACTGATGTACGACGAGGAAACAATTTCCGCGTGCCAACGTCGCAATGTCTCCCGAACCTTGCCACGGCAACTCGTTTACGGTTGCTTCTCCATTCGCCCAGTCGAGCGCCGCCGGCAGGAAATGCGTCAGCGCCGCCTTCTGCTCAACGCCTCTAGCGAGTTTCGCCTTCAACAATGGCAGAGGCCGCGCCTCGCCGCCGCCCAGAATATCGACCGCTGGAACCGTGAGCAGCTCAAACGTCACCATCGTCGACACAGGATTCCCCGGCAATCCAAACACGGGCTTGCCCCGGTAAATCCCAAAGACTGCGGGCCGTCCCGGACGAATCGCCACCCCGTCGAAAAAGAATACCGCGCCGAGCCCCCGCAGAGTCTCCTCAACCAAATCGTACTTCCCCATCGACACGCCACCGCTCAGCACCAACGCATCTTCCTCCAGCCCACGCTCAATCATTTTTCGAAGTTCGTCGATGCGATCCGGCGCATTTCCAAGCAACACGGCTTCGGCTCCCGCAAGCTCTGCCTGTGCCGCCAACGAAACACCATTGCTATTGCGAATCTCAAACGGCCCCGGCTGAGCCTCCACTGCCACCACTTCATCGCCAGTCGAGAGAATCGCGACGCGCGGTTTGCGATAGACCTCCAATTCCGTCCGGCCCACTTGTCCCGCAATCGCAATTTCCGCGTAACCCATTCGTGTTCTTGCGCGCAGCAAGACGTCTCGCGCGCGCGATTCCGAACCGCGCGGCACAATATTCATTCCCGCGTCCGCCGCACGTTCGACCACCCTTTCGTTCGTTTGTGAGCCCGCTCGCGTGTGCTCGATCATCACGACGGCATTCGCGCCTTGCGGCACTGCGGCGCCGGTCATAATTTGCACGCACTCGCCAGCGCCGACTGTCCCTGCGAACGCGCCGCCGGCGGCGATCTCGCCAACCACGTGCAGTTTCGCGCCTTCGCGGCAATCGGCCGCGCGCGCTGCGAATCCGTCGCGCGTCGACCGGTCGAATGGCGGATAATCCCGGTCTGCGACGATTTCCTGCGCAAGAATCCGCCCGGTTGAGTTGTGAAGTTTTACTTTTTCGCGTGCAGGAATTTGACGCAGGCCCGCTGTGACTTCGATAACCTTCAGCCTCGCGCCCTCATAGGACAGCATGCCGGCTCACAACCACGAAGCAAGCTTCGTTCCGGGAGGAATGATCGTGGCGTCGCGCTCGGGCCCCGTAGAAATCATCCCAATTTCGGCGCCCAGCGAATCCGAAATAAATTTCATGTAATCTTGCGCCGCTTCCGGCAAATCGCGCGCTTCGCGGACATGCTCCGTGGGTTTCTGCCAGCCCGGCAGCGTCTTGTATTCCGGGGTCACTTCCGCAAGGACTTCCACCTCCGCGGGCATCTCCTCAAGCCTCGAACCTTTGTAGCGATAGCCGACGCACACCTGAATTTCCGCCTGCGTGTCGAATACGTCGAGCTTCGTCACCACCAGAGAATCGATTCCGTTGACCTGCACGGCGTAGCGCAACATCACCAAATCGAGCCAGCCGCATCGCCGCGGCCGTCCCGTCACTGCGCCATACTCGTTTCCGCGGTCGCGCACGGCTTTTGCATCCAGGTCCGGCATCTCTGTCGGAAACGGCCCGCCGCCCACGCGCGTCGTGTACGCCTTGGTCACGCCAATCACGCCCGTCACTTTAGTCGGCGCCACGCCCAATCCCGTGCACGCGCCGCCCGCGATTGCGCTCGACGACGTAACGTACGGATAAGTTCCGTGGTCAATGTCGAGCATCGTCCCTTGCGCGCCCTCGAATAAAATCGACTTCCCTTCGGCCAGCGCGCGATTCACCAGTGACGATGTATCCGTCACGAACCTGCGTATTTTCTCGGCAAGCTCGCCGTACATCTCGAAAATCCCCGTAGTATCCAACGTCTGTCCGTACGCTGCGCGGCTAAACGCATCCTTTTCTTCGATGTCGCGCTCAAGCTTCCTCTGAAATCTTTCGCCTCCCACCAAATCGCAGACGCGCAGCCCGCGCCGCGCCATTTTATCTTCGTACGCCGGCCCGATTCCGCGCGAAGTCGTTCCAATCTTGTGCGGCCCCAGCGCCGCTTCCGCCGATTTCTCGAGTTCGCGATGGAAAGGGAAAATCAGGTGTGCGCGATTGCTCAAAAACAGCCGCCCTTGCACGTCAATGCCGCCCTTGCTCAGACTGTCGAGCTCCGCCACCAGCGCCGCAGGATCCACCACCACTCCCGATCCAATGATCGCTTTCCTCCCCGGCCGTAAAATCCCGCACGGAATCAATTGCAGCACGTAGCGATTGTCGCCGATGATCACCGTGTGCCCGGCGTTGTGCCCGCCGCCGTACCGCGCGCTGTAATCGAACGACCCGGCCAGGAAATCGACCACCTTCCCCTTGCCTTCATCGCCCCATTGCGCGCCCACCACTGCAATTGCTTTCATCCGTTCGTCTCTCGCCTTTCAAATTGCCGGGCCGCACTCTGCCCTCTCCATTCCGTTTCGGAAAGCATTCTGGGAGGAATTTGCAGCCGTGCAGAATCTCTAATCCTACGCTCGGCTCGCCGCGAAAACAAGCCATCCGTTCAAGGCTGGCTCAATTTAAATTTCCGGCGAGCCTCTATTGAAATTATTTAAGTAGCATCGTCGCTTTCTGCTCGTCGCGCCGCCGCACCACCAGTTTCATCCCGATGGCGGCGCCAACAAACGGCTGCTGGCCTCCACAGTCTTCCGAAACGATCATCGCGTCCACGCCGTTGAACTCCAGCATGGCTCTCCCGATTTCAGCCTCGTGCCGGTAGGAGTACGTGCGCACCACCCCCAGATCCTCTTGTACTTTCTTTTGCGTCACCGGATCCTCCTGCCATCACAGCGCAGCAATCCACAAATACTTTGTCGCTAGCCGATTTCGCCGTGCCGGAAACAATCCACGCTGTGATCGTTCACCATCCCCACCGCCTGCATCATTGCATAGCAAATCGTCGTGCCCACAAACTTAAATCCGCGCTTCTGCAGGTCTTTGCTCAACGCATCCGATTCTCGCGTCCGCGCCGGCACGCCGCTGCCGCGTCGCGCATTCTTCAACGGACGCCCTTCGACGAATCGCCACAGATACACATCGAAACTGCCGAATTCCTTCTGCATGGCAAGAAACGCTTTCGCGTTTTGAATCGTAGCCGCAATTTTCAAGCGGTTGCGTATGATTCCAGGATCCGCAAGCAGCTTTCGCACACGGCTCTCGTCATAACGCGCCACTCGCTTCGCATCGAAATTGTCAAACACCTCGCGATACCGCGCGCGTTTGCGCAGCACTGTTTCCCAACTCAGCCCCGCCTGCGCTCCCTCAAGAATGAGCATCTCAAAAAGTTTGCGATCGTCATGAACGGGCACACCCCACTCTTCATCATGATACTGAATGGAAATTTCGCTCTTCGCCCACGCGCACCGGCGGCGCGTCGGCTCACCGCTCGGCGTGGAGCGAATCGCTTTTGTCGCGGGATTCACCGTCACACTACAAACGACGCTGCAAGTGAAGCTAACCGCTCTCGAAACTTACGACAGGTGCCGTTCGAGCACTTTCTCGATCTGTTGTTTCGGCACGGCGCCCACAATCTGATCCGCCACCTGGCCGCCCTTGAAAATCAGCAGGGCAGGAATTCCTCGAATATTGAATTTCCCGGGCGTGTTCATATTTTCATCCACATTCATTTTTACGACTTTCAGTTTCCCCGCCCGCTCCGCGGCAATGGCATCGACCGTTGGCGACAACGCCCTGCACGGGCCGCACCACTCTGCCCAGAAGTCCACCATCACCGGCTGAGTCTTGCTGGCTTCAATCACTTCCGCCTGAAAGTTCGCGTCACTTACCGCTGCGATATTATTTCCCGACATTGATCCCTCGATTTTTGCGGGGCGTCTGTTGGCACGCATGCCCGCTCCGATTTATCCGCTGTACGCTTCCCTCTGCAACTTGCCGGCTAAACATTAGATGACGCAGCCACTCGTTGGACTCTACCCTGTTTTGCCTTCTCGTAGAGCTTCACATATTCCCCTGCCGAAACCTTCCACGAAAAATCCTTGGCCATGCCGTTCGTCTGAATCGCGCGCCACAGCCGCGAATCGCCGTATGCCGCCAGCGCCTCCCGCACGCACTTCATCAAAGCCGCGCCGTCGTACGCCGTGAATTTGAATCCCGTTCCCTTTCCGGTTTTCGCGTCGAATGCTTCCACCGTATCGTCCAGTCCGCCCGTCGCGCGAACCACGGGAACCGTGCCGTATCGCAAACTGTAAATCTGATTCAGCCCGCAAGGCTCGTAGCGCGAAGGCATCAAAAACATATCCGCGCCCGCCTCAATCTTATGCGCCACCACATTATCGTAAGCCACTTTCACGCCCGCGCGCTTCGGATACTTTTTCCCAAGTTCCTGGAACAGCTTCTCGTACTTCGCGTCGCCGTTCCCGAGCGCCACCAGCGCCAAATCTTCTTTCATCAACTCCGCCGCCGTCTCCGCGATCAAATCGAATCCCTTCTGATCCACGAAGCGCGACACAATTCCGATCAGCGGCCGCTCCATGTTGTCCGAAGGCAACTGAAACGCCGCCAGCAAATCTTTCTTGCACAGCCGCTTCCCATCTATCACTTTCGACGAATACGTCGCCGCGATATTCGTGTCCGTCTCCGGACTCCACGCCGTGTAATCGACTCCGTTCAAAATCCCCACCAGATGGTCGCCGCGCGAACGAATCACTCCCTCCAGTCCGCAGCCATACTCCGGCGTCTGAATCTCCTGCGCGTATTTTCGGCTCACCGTGCTGATGTAATCCGCGAAAATCAGTCCGCCCTTCAGGAAATTCACTTTGCCGTAGTATTCCAGCATCTCGACGTGGAATAAATCCTCCGGCAATCCCGTCAGCATCAGCGCCGTGCGAAAAAAAAGCCCCGGATAGCCAAGATTATGCACCGTGAAAACCACCGGCACAGGAGCCATCGCTCGATCCTGCGCGTAGAGCGTCCGCAAATACACGGGCACGAGCGCGCTCTGCCAGTCGTGGCAGTGAATCACATCCGGCATCCACACTTGTTTGGCGAATTCAATCGCCGCGCGGCTCAACTCGCCAAAGCGCTGCGGATTGTCGGTATAATCGCCAATCTGGTCGCCGTAGAGTTTTTCGCGGTCGAAATACTGCGGGTCATCCACGAAGCAGTAGCGCACGCCCTCAAACGTCCCAGCCTCGACAATCGCCGGAAAGCGCACCTTCTGCCCCAACGGCACGCTCAGGCTCGAAATAATCGTCCGCGCCGCCTGGTTCCCTCGATACCGCGGCAGCAGCACCACCACTTGATGCCCCATCGCCACCAGCGAACGCGGCAGCGCCTCCACCACATCCGCCAACCCGCCAGTCTTCGAGAACGGCAGCCCTTCCGGTGAGACAAACAGTATCTTCATCGTTCCTCATTCGAATTATACACGCGCAGAATCACCACCCGCGACCGAAAAGCGTATAATTCTGGTATGCCGAACGCATTCCGCCGCTCGTGTTTCTCAGCAGCCTCGCTTATCGTCGTGGTTGCAAGCCTCAGTTATGCCCACGCACGAGGTCAAGCGTCGCCCACCCCTGCCAATTCCGTGGGGGCTAAGTCGGAAGGCTTCTCACGTAGCGACCTCGCGAGGTTACGTCCCGTCCTGCTCCGCGACCTTGGGCCGTTTACTAAACGAATGGATAGCAATCCGAGCCCTGCTGAGGTCGAAGCTGAATTCCTACGCTGCAAATTCACTCCGTTAAGATTGGGGACGCTCGGCCCTGTTGTCCTGGTGGAATGGGATGGATTCTCCAGCGGCCCTAATGTACCGATGCTCAACATATACATACCCAGCGGTGGTGGCTCTTATCAAGAGCTCGTTGAGGCAGGAGGATTTGGGCCGAGCATTGTTCCCCGCATCGACTCTTCTGTGCCGGATCTGCTCTTCGGCGGGACGTCCGGCGTTTGCCATGCAGTGATCAACCGCTATCGTTACAGCGGAGGCAAATATAGACTTGATGCTTGCGACCAAGAATATCCTGATCCAGAGGGCACCTGTCACGTCAGAATATGCAAAGACCCGGCGCATCCGCAGCCGCTGCCAACTTTTTCCGACCCCACGTCATGGGATGGACCTCCAAATACCCCGGCACCATACTTCGACGGCCCGACTCTCACCGCGAAGCAAATACTGAGCTTAAAGCAATGATTTTGCACGTGGGCTTGGATCAAGGCGTCGGTACCTGGGTAATAGCTGTCCTCAAAAGCTGCTAAACTCTCGCCCGTCATGTCCCGCCAAAAGCTCGGCCAGCATTTTCTCTCGCAAATTTCGTGGCGGACGCGCATCGCTGAAACGCTTCCCGTCGAACGCGACGCCGTCTGGCTCGAAATCGGCGCCGGCCACGGCGAAATGACGGAGCTTCTCGCGACGCGCGCTCGTCGCGTCATCGCCATCGAGACCGACGCCGCTCTCGCCTCCGCTCTTCGCGAACGCGCTGCGCACTGGCCCGCCAACGCAACTGGATCTGCCGCGACGACGGATCACGCCGTCGAAATCATCCACGCTGACGTCCTCTCTCTCGACATCGCCGCCCTCGTTCGCAGCCCTACCACAAATGATTTGCGTCAGGGCACGGCTTCAGCTGTGCCGAAAAGAACCATACGGACAGGGGCTTTAGCCCCTGAGGCTGGCCCCGAAGCCAGCGACCCAGCACATCAGCTAGATTCCACGGGCACGCGCTTCCGGGTTTACGGCAACTTGCCGTACTACATCACGTCGCCAATTCTCACGCATCTTTTTCGTTTCGCCGACCACATTGATTCCATCCACATCGTCACGCAACTCGAAGTCGCCCAACGCATCGCCGCGCATCCGCGCACTCGCGACTACGGCTATTTGTCAACGCTCTGCCAATTCTATGCGCGCCCGGAACTCGTCTTCCGCATTCCGCCCGCCGCATTCAATCCTCCGCCGAAAGTCACCTCCGCATTGATCGAAATGAATTTGCCCGGCGAACGCGCCACACTCGGCATTCGCGACGAGCCCTCGTTTCTGAAGTTCCTTCAGCTTTGCTTCGCCCACAAACGCAAAACTCTCCGCAATAATCTGCGCGGCACCTACGCGCACGACGCAGTCGCAAAATCTCTCGCTGCGAGCGCGCTCACGGAAAACTCTCGCGCCGAAGAATTAACGTTGCATCAATTCGCGCAGATTTTCACGTCGCTGGCCGCTTAACCGCGGGCGTTTGTAGAAGTAGTTCAGTGCGCAGTAAAGGCGAAGAAAATCCCTACCCTTCGCGGAAAGCGCTTCGGGGCACCCGCAAAACTCTCACCTCAGCCGGGCCGAATGCGCCGCGTCGGGACGTGAGCTACAAACGCCCCTCGATCACTGCACACAGCCGATCGGGATAGTTCGTCATAATTCCGTTCACGCCCGTGGCAATCAGCGTGCGCATTTGCTCCGGCTCATTCACTGTCCATGTGGCAATTTGCATGTCCGCGCGATGCGCACGCTCCACCAGCTCGCGCGTAACCAAATCCGCACGCGGCAAAATCTGACGCGCCCCGATACTCTGCGCTTTCTCGATGGCATTCGGCATTTGCGTCTCGAAAAGCAGGCCCATCATCAGCATCGCATCCAGCCGCCGCAAATCTTCCAGCGTTCGCGCGTCAAACGAAATCACCACGCATTGCGCTGCTTCTTTCGCCGAACGCAGCTCCTCCGCCATCGCGTGGTGAATTCCCCACGTACCTTCGTGTTTGATCTCCAGATAAAACACCGCGTCCGATTCGCGCGCAAACGCGAAAATCTCTTCGATCGTCGGAATCCGCTCGCCCGCGAATTCCGGCGCGAACCAAGCTCCCGCGTCGAGTTCGCGCAATTGCTCCAGCGTGAAATCTCGCACCAGCCCGCGCCCGTTCGTAGTGCGATCCAGCGTGGAATCGTGAATGGCCACGAATCGCGCGTCGCGTGACAACCGCAAATCCGTCTCGATGAACGTCGCGCCAAGCTCCACGGCCCGCCGAAACGACGCCACCGTATTTTCGGGCGCGTGTCCCGAGGCCCCGCGATGCGCCATCACCCATGGCCGCTTCATGACAGCGGTATCGTAACAGAATCCGGCGTGTCGCTCGGCCCAGCCACGGCAGATTGTGTCAATGCAGCCACCTGAGCGTCATCAAAGAGGGACAAACTCTGTTCTCAAATGTGAAAATTTTCGAACACAAGCGGTTTTAGCTCTGACTGGCCTAAGGCTAACAAACACTCCAATAAGGACATAGAAAAGCCTCTGGTACTTTGCCCCGTGGCCGTTGAATTGCGATGTGTTCTGCGATTCTACCGAGGCGGAACTGATGGCCCTTTTCGTCGTCTTGATCGTTGCGCTGGTTATCGGGCAGACTTTGTGGGATTGGCGCGACACGAAGCGCGGCTCGGCCCCGCCATATTGGGTCGGTGGACTCGCCCTCGCAGGCCTGTTGGCCGCAACAATTTCCGGCGCTAACTCCATGGGCTCAGTGCTTTATCAGCATACCGTGGGCGAGCTGCAGTCTGGCTCCGGCTCAGGTATGTTTTGGGGTGAGGCGGCTTTCCTGCTCTGCGGCCTCGGGCTGATCGTTGTCGCTCTGCGCAAGAAGAGCGCCCGCACTCTCCTCCTCGTCGCCGGCGTTTTGTCCTTCGCCCTGTGGCTGGGCATCTCTCTTTACGCGTAAGCCACCTGCGCGCTGCCAGCGTTTCGGCAACAAACTAGCAGCGTTACGAGCATCTCTACGTATTCGCTTTATGTTCGCCCATGGCTTGAATTTCTGTTATGCTTCTCAAGTGATTGCGCATGCAGCGAGGACGCCTCCATTGTCACTCCGACTCTCCCGAGCCGTCCTCGCCACGCAATTCATCCGCGCTTTAATTTCGACCTGACCCTTCGCCCAAGCTGACCGAAGCGACACTTCCCCGCTTCTCGCTCTTGCCCTCCGCTGGACGCGTTGCCATACTCGATACAATGAAACGCGCCAACCTGATTCTCGCGTTCGTTTTGCTTTGGGCCGTCGCTGCGCGCGCCGACGAATTTCACTTAAAAGACGGCAGCACGATTGTCGGCGTGATCGTCGGCTACCAGGGAAATTCGTTTCGCGTGAAGACGAGCTACGGTTTCGCGCTGGTCGATCGCGGCTCAATCGCGTCCATTACCGTATCGAAACCCAAGCCACCTGAGAAGAAAGCCTCACAATCGTCCGCGCCTGAGAAAGCAAAAGCGACCGACTCTGCATCATTGCCAGCAAGCGCACCCAAGAATGAAAACGCCGTCGCGGCAAAACGCGAAGAATCCTCGAAAGCAATTCGCGACGTGAGATCGGAAGAGGGCCACGCAGGTGCGCCGCAACAAACTGCGAACGCCGTGACCAGGCCCGCAACACAAACAGCAACTCAGCTGCCCGCCGCGCCACCGGTTCGGGAGACGCCCGCGCCGATTCCGGTGCGTGAGGAAGTTCAGGGCAATCTCTACATCAACGACACATACGGATTCAGCATTTACAAACCGCCGGATTGGGACGTGATCGAAGGCGCACGCGCCGCGTTGCCCGGCGCCGTGGTGGCGATGGGCACTTCGGACCAGACAACGTATCTGATTATTGGCCTTGAGACATCGAGCGGCACTTTGCAGGCGCACGTCGCTTCGACCAACGAGCGCCTCTCGGGCATGTTCGAACAATTCCGTCCCCTGGCTATGCGGCCAACAATCGTCGCGGGGATGCACGCGATTGAATATCAATTTCAAGGAATGGCAAACGAGCAGCAGTGGAGCGGCACTGTAATGCTGCTCAGTCGTGGAGACAGTTTCTTCACGATTTTCGGAGTCACGTCAGCAAACACTGATCTGGTGCAAATCCAGCAGAACGTAATCTCGCGCACAATTTCCAGCCTGCAATTCACCAAGCCATGATTTTTACAATTTCGACAGCTAGAATTTCGTGACTTCGCTGAAGTGGAAATCGCGGACTTTCATCGCGGGCACAACCATATCAAATGATTCCTCGCCGGAAGCGCGCACGGCAGAACCGAGCATCTCGACGCTCGAGAGCATTTCGATGATGCTTTGATTGAAACGGAAATTTCGAACGGCGCCGGTGACGCGGCCGTTTTCGACAAGGAATGTGCCGTCGCGTGTCATGCCGGTGAGGATCTTCTGATAGGGATCCACTTCGCGAATGTACCACAGGCGCGTGACGAGCAAGCCGCGCTCGGTCGAGCGAATCATTTCTTCCGTGGAAGCAGTTCCTCCCGCGAAAACCAAATTGAACGGCGCTTCGCCGTCTTCGCTCGGCAGCGAGAATCCGTGGCCCGTGGGATTTGCTTTTGCTTTTTTTGCGCTGGCGCGCGAGTAGACCAAATTCACTGGCACGCCGCGCTCGACGAGCGCAACTTTCCTGCGCGGCACGCCTTCGCCGTCAAACGGCGGCCCGATCTGTAGCGGATGATAAACATCGTCCCAAATCGAGATATTCTCGCCGAACAGTTTCTTGCCCATGCGACCTGTGAAGCAGGAGCGCTGATCCGAAACGCAGGTGGCGGCGAAATCGTAGAATAAAAAGCCAACGAGATCGAGGACAGCTGCGGGCTCGAGAATCGTCGTGTAACGTCCCGCCGGAATTTCGCGCGGCGCGCGCGAACCGGCGGCCTTTTCGCTGGCCCGCCGCGCTAAAGCTTCGGGGTCGATGTCACTCACGCGCGACGATGTCGCCTTGGCCCAGCCGGACGAATCCTCTTCCAGGATGGTGACGGAGAATTCCGCGCGCGTGTCGTCGTAATATTCGAAAAGGCCGCGCGAATTGGCCAGTGCGATTTCCGCAAGGCCCGTCGAGAAAATGCCCGCGGTCGTTTGCTTGTTCTTGTCGGCCATGTGGCAAACAGACGTAACGGCGCGGGCGCGATCCTCCGGCGTCGCTGCGGCTGTCTGCGCGACAAACCGGTCGACCTTCGTGAGCTTCGGTTGCCCCAGCATGGGCAGCAATTCAGAATTGCGCGGCTGCACGCGCGCCAAATCCAGAGCAGCCGCAGTCACGCGGCGCAGCGATTCGTCGTCGGTCTTGTTCGTGGAGGCCCGGCCCGTACGGCCATCAACGACCGCGCGTACGGAAATCGTCAGGCCCTGCTCAGCAACGTTCTGATGAATTGTGTTGTTTGCAAAACGCGTAAGGGCGCTCGTGACGGCGCTGACATCAACTTCCGTCTCGTCCGCTTCGCTGAGCCTGAAGACTTTCCCCGCGATGCGGCGCAACTCAGCCGCGCCGAGGCGGTGCTCCATGGCGACCGCGCGCCCGCGACGCGGAGATGTCACCGCCGCGCGCTTCCCTGTTCGCGTTTTCGATTGCTTGGCCATCATTTTGATAGCGCGATTCCCACTTTCACGTTGCGGAAACGCGCAGGGGAAGCCCCGTGGCCCGTGCCCATCGTTTGCATGGGCTGGCCTTTGCCGCAATTGGGCGTGCCCCAGAGCGTCCAATCGTCGCGCGAGCAGATCGCGTCGCAACTATTCCAGAATTCCGTGGTGATTCCGCTGTAGCTCGGAGTCTTAATCATCCGGCCACGTTTGCCGTTCTGTATCTCCCAGCCAATTTCCGTTGAGAACTGGAAATGGTAGCGGCGATCGTCGATGGACCAGGAGCGATTCGTTTCCATGTAAATCGCGTCATCCGTATCGGCGATCAGGTCGTCGAATTTGCGGTCGCCCGGCAGAATGCTGATATTCGTCATGCGAATAATCGGCAAGCGGTTCCAGCCTTCGGAGCGCATGGTGCCATTCGAGCGCGATTGTCCAATCGCGGCGGCCGTTTCGCGATTCGTCAAGTAGCCCGTGAAAAGTCCGTCGAAGATAATCGGGGTGCATTGCGCGGGGACGCCTTCGTCATCGTAGCCAAACGTGCCGAGTCCCGGGCCGTGCGCGAGCCGCGCGTCGGCAACCACATTCACAATGTCCGAACCATAGCGCAGCGAGTTCAATTTATCGAGCGTGAGGAAACTCATGCCCGCGAAATTCGCTTCCATGCCGAGAACGCGGTCGAGCTCGATAGGATGGCCGATGGATTCGTGAATCTGTAAACCGAGTTGCGAACTATCGAGAATAATTGTGCGCTGGCCCTCGGGGCACGGCGCGGCGCTGTGCAGCGCGACGCATTCCTCGGCGACGCGCGGCGCATGTCCGACCAGATCGAGTTCTTCGACTAATTCGTAGCCGCGCAGCATGTGCTGGCCGCCGAAACTATTCGGATACGAGCGCTTCTGAATTTCCTCGGCCGCGAAACTGGTGGCTACAATTCCCGCGCCCGATTGCATTTTTACTTGATGAATCACGGAGCCGATGCTGGAAACAAAAAGCTGCTCTATTTTCCGGAATGACATGGAGCCTTCGGCGAGCGTAACGCCTTTCACTCTGCGCATTTCGGCGTCGGCGCGAAGGAGCACGGCGATTTGCGTTTCGATGGGAATGCGAAAGGGATCTTTGATGAAGGGATTCTGCCAAGTGTCGACGTAGGCTTGCTCCGGCGCGAGAACGACGTCGTGGCGTTTGGCCATCGCGGACGCTTTTGCAATGGCGACGGCCTCGGCGGCGCAGGCTTCGATGCCTTGTCGGCTCAGGCGATCCGTCGCGGCAAATCCCCACGCGCCGTGCGCGATCACGCGAAGACCGATGCCGAGGGATTCGGCTTCGGCGGCGCGGCCCACTTGGCCGTTTTTCGTGGAGACGTCGCGATGGCGAATGTCCATCACGCGCGCGTCGGCGTAGGTGGCGCCGCGCGCCAGCGCTTTTTCAATCGCCGAGTTGGCCAGGCCTCGCATATGGTTTTCCGGCGCTTCCGTCTTCCCTGAGCCAGTCGAAGAGAGGAATTTCTCCTGCCAACACAGAATAAAAAAACACGCAAATATTGGCGATTAGAAATGCACTCGGGCCTTTGGTTTCAATAGATTAGGGCGATTTCTAATTCCGGCATTATGGATTAGAAAATCCCGGGACGCGAGAGGTGGGGGGGGCGACGGCATTTCCCTCCATTTCTTAGCAACGCTCCCAATTTTGTTCCAAACCCACGTGAATATAGTAGTACACGATTCGGAATATGCAAGAGCGAGCGACTGTGGATTTGCGAGCATCGCGGAACGCGTTCTGTACCGGCGTTGGCAGAGGCAGGACGCGCCCCACTCACTCTGTGAGAAAAGCCCCACGCTCACAAACCGACTATGGCACGGCTGAAGCCGGGCCCCTGACGAAGCGTATCGTCACCGAGAAGGAAGGCAAATCAGGTTCCTCGTCGGAGGCTGATCGCATCCTCGCTCGGAATGATGACCTCTGTTTTATGTGCCTTCGTTCCAGGAGGCGAGGTATTGCTCCTGCTCGGGGGTTAGCTTGTCGACTTGGGTGCCGAGGGATTCGAGTTTGAGACGGGCAATTTGCGTGTCGATTTCCTCGGGGACGGGGTAAACCTGCTTCTTGAGTTTGCCGGCGTGCTTGATCAAGTGCTCGACGGAGAGCGCCTGATTCGCGAAGCTCATGTCCATGACGACAGCGGGATGGCCTTCGGCGGCGGCGAGATTGATGAGGCGGCCTTCGCCGAGCAAGTGCAGCTTGCGGCCGTCGCGCATGACGTATTCCTCGACGAATGGGCGCACTTCGCGGTGCGAGCTGGCCAACCGTTCGAGCGCGGGAATATCGATCTCCACGTTGAAGTGGCCTGAGTTGCACATGACGGCGCCGTCGCGCATTTTTTCGAAATGGTCGGCGGCGAGCACGGATTTGTTGCCCGTGACGGTGACGAAAATTTCGCCGATCTTCGCGGCTTCGTGCATGGGCATTACGCGGAAGCCGTCCATGATGGCTTCGATGGCCTTCGTGGGATTGATTTCGGTGATGATGACATTGGCGCCCATGCCCTTGGCGCGCATGGCGACGCCGCGTCCGCACCAGCCGTAACCAGCGACGACGATGTTCATGCCCGCGAGAAGCAGATTCGTTGCGCGAATAATTCCGTCGAGCGTGGACTGACCCGTGCCGTAGCGATTGTCGAACAGGTGCTTCGTGAGCGCGTCATTGACGGCGATGATCGGATAGGCAAGCGTGCCGTCCTTAGCCATGGCGCGAAGGCGAATCACACCCGTAGTGGTCTCTTCCGTGCCGCCGATGACGTTCGGGACGAGTTCGGGATGCTTGGTGAGCAGCATGGTGACGAGGTCCGCGCCGTCGTCGAGAGTGATTTGCGGGTGATGCTCGATGGCCGCGTTGATGTGCGCGTAGTAGGTGGGATTGTCTTCGCCCTTGATCGCGAACGTCGGGATGGCGTAATCCTTGGCGAGGCAGGCGGCGACTTCGTCCTGCGTGGAGAGCGGATTTGAAGCGCACAGGACCACGTCGGCGCCGCCGTCACGCAGAGTGATGGCGAGGTTGGCCGTTTCACTGGTGACGTGCAGGCACGCGGACATGCGAATGCCCTTGAGCGGCTTTTCCTTGATAAAGCGCTTGCGAATAAGCTGCAGAACGGGCATCTGCTGATTGGCCCATTCGATTTTGCGGCGGCCCTTGTCGGACAGGGCAAGGTCTTTTACGTCGCCCGACATCTTGGTCACGGTTTCCACGAGTGTGTCTCCTGAAGGATTAAAGTTTTCAATTTCGCGCGGCCTGCAATTGACTATGAGCGCGAAGCCATGACCGCCGCGGGCAGACCCGCTTCCTTGCGAATCGCGTCGGCGCGCTCGGTGAGCTCCCACGTGAAGCCGGGGCCAGTGCGGCCAAAGTGGCCGTACGAAGCCGTCTCGCGATAAATCGGCCGGCGAAGATTCAGCGTTTCGATGATGCCGCGCGGCGTCAATTTGAAAGTGTCGCGAATCAGCGCGGTGATTAGCGCGTCGGGGATCGTGCCCGTGCCGAAGGTATCGGCCATCACGGAGACAGGTTCGGCGACGCCGATGGCGTAAGCAAGCTGAACTTCAAGTTTGCGGGCAACTCCAGCGGCGACGAGGTTCTTGGCGATGTAACGCGCCATGTAGCAAGCGGAACGGTCAACCTTGGTCGGATCTTTGCCGGAAAGCGCGCCGCCGCCATGACGGCTATAGCCGCCGTAGGTGTCGACAATGATTTTCCGGCCCGTGAGGCCCGCATCGCCCATCGGCCCACCGACGACGAAGCGGCCGGTCGGATTGATGTGGACGCGCGTTTCCTTGTCCATCATCTTCGCGGGGACAACGGGGCGAATCACTTCGTTCAGGATGGCTTGGTGGAGATCTTTGTTGGAAACGGATTCGCCGTGCTGCGTAGAGATGACCACGCAATCGACGCGGGCGGGGCGGCCATTGATATATTCGACAGTGACTTGCGATTTGCCATCAGGGCGGAGGAAGTCGACGATTCCTGCTTTGCGAACTTCGGCGAGGCGCTGCGTGAGGCGATGCGCGAGTTGGATGGGCATGGGCATCAGCTCCTCCGTCTCGTCGCAAGCGAAGCCGAACATCAACCCCTGGTCGCCCGCGCCTCCCGTATCGACGCCCATGGCGATGTCGCCAGACTGTTTCTTAACGGTGCAGATGACGCCGCAAGTTTCGGCGTCGAAGCCATATTTGGCGCGCGTGTAACCCACGTCGCGAATCACGTCACGCGCGACGCCAGCGAAATCGACGTAGGTGTTCGTGGTGATTTCGCCGGCAATGACGACGAGGCCGGTCGTGACCAGCGTCTCGCAGGCGACGCGGCCCATGGGGTCGTCTTTCATTACTGCATCAAGGATGGCGTCGGAAATCTGGTCGGCAATCTTGTCGGGGTGGCCTTCGGTTACAGATTCGGAAGTGAACAGGATTTTCTCTTCTGCGCGTGTCAAAACATTCTCCTTCGGCTATTTGGCAGGCAAATTAGTGGCCCAAGCGCCTGATACAGCGGGAAATACAAATAAAAACCGTAGCATGGGGCTAGGGCTGTGTCAACGTCTTGCACGGAAACGGCTTATGGGCGGGTTGAGTGGTATTAAATCCGCCGTGAGCCAGATTTCCGCTGTCTATGAACTCGGTGAGTCTTTCACAGAAACGGGCCGAAATGCAAGGAATTGCAACTTCTGGCACGGCTAGTTCTTGGCGGCGCGATGGGAACCGCCGCGCACTCGCGCAGCGCGGCCCGAACTTAGTCGGGCCCTACACGAGCAAGAGCGGAAGGAAGCCGCGCTAGTTCTTGGCGGCGCTTGTGCCGTCGCTGCCGCTGCGACGCGATAGCAGGTAGGCGCGGATGAATTTATCGAGGTCACCATTGAGGACGCGCTCGACGTCGCCTTGCTCGACTTTGGTGCGATGGTCCTTGACCAGTTGATAGGGCTGCAAAACATACGAGCGGATCTGGCTGCCGAAACTGATTTCGGGTTTGGATTCGTCGAGCTTGCGCGTCACCTCGCGGCGCTTGTCAATTTCTCGTTCGTAAAGCTGGGACTTCAGAACTTTCATGGCGATTTCACGATTCTTGTGCTGGCTGCGTTCGTTCTGGCATTGCACGACGATGCCCGACGGAAGATGCGTGATGCGCACGGCCGACTCCACTTTGTTGACGTTCTGGCCACCGTGGCCGCCCGCGCGAAACGTATCGATACGAAGTTCGTCTGGCTTGATGACGATGTCGATGCGGTCGTCAATTTCCGGGATGACAAAGACCGAGGCAAAGGAAGTATGACGGCGCGCGGCCTGATCGAATGGCGAAATCCTCACCAGACGGTGCACGCCGGTTTCCCCTTGCAGCAAACCGAAAGCGTTTTCGCCTTCGATGCGCACGGTGACGGATTTCAGGCCAGCCTCTTCGCCGGGAGTGGAGTCGATGACCGTGGCGCGGAGATTTTTGCTTTCCGTCCAGCGCAGGTACATGCGCAGAAGCATTTCCGCCCAATCCTGCGATTCGGTGCCACCCGCGCCGGGCTTGATGGTCATGATAGCGCTGAGCGCGTCGTTTTCACCGGAGAGCAGGGTTTGCGTTTCGAGCTCGGCGATGTATTTGTCAATCGAGTCGAGTTCGGCGCTGACGTCTTTGAGCACGGATTCGCGCTGCGCGGCGTCCGATTCTTCGTGGGCCATGTGGAAATAGGTTTCAATGTCGCTGACGGCGCGCGTCAGCTTTTCATCCGCGGCGATGTTGCCTTCCGCGTGTTTGCGCTGCTGCAGGATGCCCTGGGCTTTTTCCTGGTCCTGCCAGAAGGCGGGATCGCTGGCCTTCGCTTCGAGGGCTTTCAGTCGCTCACGGTTAGTGGCGACGTCAAAGATAGCTCCGCACGAGGTCGATGCGCTTTTTCAATTCGTCAAAACGAGTTTGAAGATCTTCGATGAGATTACTCACGCTTCCCTTCCCGATTTCAAATTCAGTGTTGCTCCCCACTTTTCAGACTCGACGTGCCGCGAAGCCATCGCTGCAAGCGGTCGCCGCCGAGTTCGCCAATCACCGGCGGATTTACATTGTAATCGCTGTAACGAATCCACGCCGGCCGCGCCCGCACGTAGGTAATGTGCGGCCAAGCCAGCCGATCCCGTCCTTCCGGGAAGAGACCGAAATAGAGTGCCTGAGCACGCTTCAGGTCGTCGCCAGCCGGAATTTCGACGATGCCTTCGTATTGTAACGTGCGCTCGTCCTGCTTCCCGAATGTATAGCCGCCCGCCTTGCCAAACACGAGCGCGATGCGAGGGTCGCGACGGAGATTCCGGAATTTGCGTGTGGTGTCCAAGGTATCGAAGACGATTTCGAGATCGTCACCGACGGCCGCGCCGAGCAGGGCCGCCTGCGGTGCGCCCTCAGGTGAAATACTCGCAGCCGTCAGGAGCGGCACTTGGCGCAAGAACTGGACCAGCTCGGGCCGCGTTATCGGCATGCGTTCGGGCATAAAGGCACTCCGTTCCGTTCTCCGACAGATTACCGGGAGCCTCGGGCGACTCAAGGGTCGCCCCTACGAAAACGCGTTGCCGTGAAAGCGCTACACTCAGCTCGGGCGGTGGCGTCGCGTGAAGGCTGCACCCAGCAGCAGAAGCGTCGCCAGCACACAAAGCCAAGCGAGCCAATCGCCGAAGCGCGTGTACGGCGTCAAATCTGAGCGAAAAGCATACGGCGCGTCAAGCTCGGCGCGAGTGAACGGCTGAAGACGCCCGACAATTCTGCCGTAAGGATCGACATCGACAGTGTATCCCGTGTTGGTATCGCGCAGCAGCCAACGGCGATTCTCAACGGCGCGAACGCGCAGCATCATCAAGTGCTGCGCCGCAGCCGAGGAGCGGCCAAACCAACCATCATTTGAAATGTTGACGAGCAACTGCGCGCCATTTGCCGCAAAGCGCCGCACCAGCGCCGGGAAAATCGACTCGTAGCAGATAAAGACGCCGAATCGGCCGCCGGGCACGCCTGCCTCCGCAGGCAAGCTTCCCACGCTGTACGTGCGGCCTGGAGTGAAATCGCCGATGCTGTCGATCAGGCTGTGGGCGAAAAAAAGATAACGCCGCAGCGGCACGTATTCGGCGAAGGGCACCAAATGAATTTTATCATACGTGAACAGCCGCTGGCCGGACGAGGCAAGCAGAACGGCGCTGTTGGATGCCTGTCCTTGCCAGCGCACCCCACCTTTCCAATCCACGACGCCGACAAGAAAATCCTCACCGGAATGTTTCGCGATGCGGTCGGCGATGGATGTGAATTGCGGGTCCTGCAAAGTGAAAGGCGCAGGAACTTCTGGCCAGACGACCAGGCCAGG
>JBAUEX010000189.1:0-4511 GCA_049678845.1 Candidatus Acidiferrales bacterium | reverse complement strand
ATTATCAGACCGATCAGATCGATGCGGTTCCCGATTTGACCGTGTTCCGCTCCGACAATCGCTCCCGCTACGACGCGCTTTCGATTCATGTGCAAGGAAACGTTTCGCGGCGCGCGAATCTGATCGTCAACTACACTCTCAGCAGCGCGAAAACCTGGGGATGCGTTCTCGGCGAGCTTTTCGATTATGTGAATGGCGTTTGCAATCCGCTCGACGCGTTTGCCAAAGGCGACTACGGGCCATCCGGCGAAGATGTGCGCCATCGCTTGGTGGTCGCGGGGATTTTTCACGCGCCCGACGGATTCGAAATCAGCACGCTATCGCAATTCGAAAGCGCGCGTCCATTCACCATCACCACTCCCGTTGACGTAAACCGAGTCGGCGATGCGCTCGATGACCGCGCCGTGATCAACGGCGTGCAAACTACCATGGATCAATTCCGCGGTGCGCCCTACATTCAAATCGACTTGCGCGTCAGCCGCCCGTTCAAGCTCGGCGAGCGCTTCGCGGCCACGCCCTTCGTCGAGTTCTTCAACCTGTTCAACCGCAACAATCCCGGCGCCAATTACATCACGAACCTCGCCGCGCTTCCCACTCCGGTGAACGATCTGACGAACGCCACCGCCTTCTGCCTGAATCCCTCCTGCACTGAAACGCAGGCCATCACCAGTCCCAATCAGTTGCGCGTTCCCGCCGGCGCCCTCGGCGATTTCTTCGGCCCCGGCACCACCGTCGGCATCCCCTTCGCCGCCCAACTCGGCGCCCGCCTCACCTTCTAGACCCACATCCTCGCTGCGCCTCGCATTCCCTCGATCCGCTCCTGCTCCCTGCCCCAGTCACTTGGAGTCTCGGGTTAACCTTTCGTACCATTGTGTACATTATGGATCATTCGTAGTATAAGGGCTTACGATTAATAAACAGCACCAGATTGACATCCTTAAAACGATGAATTTTATACAGGCGCGTCCCCGCATAAGGCGAACGTGACCCACGACTGGCACCCAACCCCTCTCGTGTCGACCCGATGCACTGACGAGGGTCGTCGATTCCGGCTAACGCCATTGGCGGTGCCCGCCTTTCTGATTTCCTGTCTTCTGGCCTTTCCAGGATTGGTTTCCGCGCAAACCTCCGGTCCAAAGCCTCTCATCACTCAGGCAGTAAACGAGACGAAACTGACCCGCCTGGCGGGCAACACGCATCCATTGGCCCGCCCGGAGTTCGATCGGGGAGCGGCGCCATTCAGCCTTCCGATGCAGCGCATGCTTCTGGTCTTGACGCGAAGCACCGATCAGGAAGCGGCGCTTCAGACACTGCTGCAGGAACAGCAGGATCAATCGTCGCCGAGCTTTCACAAGTGGCTTACCCCGGGCGAGTTTGGGCAGCAATTCGGTCCTTCCGGCCAGGATGTGCAGACCGTCGCGACTTGGCTGGCCGCCCACGGCTTTCAGGTAACGAGCGTTTCGAATGGCCGCAATGTAATTGAGTTCTCGGGAACCGCGGCGCAAGTGCAGGAAGCCTTTCACACTACGATTCACAGTTACGTTGTCAACGGCGGGCAGTATTGGGCGAACGACAGCGATCCGCAAATCCCGCGCGCTCTCGCCGCAGTCGTCGTGGGCGTCGACAGTTTGGATAGCTTCCCCAGAAAACCGATGCATCGCCTTGGAAGCATGTTCACCAAACCGGCCCAGAGCGCACAAGCTAGTGGAATGAAACCGCTGCTTACCTACCAGTGCGGAAACAACCCCAATACCGGGGCTCCCCTGTATTGCAACAGCGTCACTCCGTATGACTTCGCCACGATATACAATGTTCTTCCGCTGTGGAATGCCAGTCCGCCGATCGACGGAAACGGACAAGCGATTGCCATTGTCGGTCGCTCGAACATAAACGTACAGGACGTTACCAATTTTCGCAGCATTTTCGGCTTGCCTCCCAATCCTCCACAGATCATTCTCGACGTCCCTGATCCCGGCATCGTGCAGGGGGACGAAACAGAAGCCGACTTGGACGTGGAATGGTCGGGCGCGGTCGCTCGAAGCGCAACAATTCAGCTCGTCGTTTCGCAGTCAACCGAAACGACCGACGGCGTGGATCTTTCAGCGCTCTATATCGTCGACAACAACGTGGCTCCCCTTATGAGCGAGAGTTTCCTGGGCTGTGAACTTGACTTGGGAACGGCCGGCAACCAGTTTTACAAGAATCTCTGGGAGCAAGCGGCGGCGCAAGGCATTTCGGTCTTTGTCTCCGCGGGAGACCAAGGCTCGGCGGGTTGCGATTTCTTTCAGGGCAACCCTCCGCAGCCGGCCAGGAGCGGATTGCAAGTCAATGGGCTCGCCTCCACTCCATATAACGTCGCCGTGGGAGGCACCGACTTCAACGACTTCTCCAATCCGCTGCTGTATTGGAATACGACCAATAATCCGGCGACACAGGAGTCGGCCAAGGGTTACATTCCCGAAACGACCTGGAATGACACTTGCACGAATGCAGTTTTTGCCAGCGTCGGTTTCAGCACGAACCAGGAGACCAACTGCAACAACCCGCAATTGTCCGGAACTGTGCGCGCTATCGGCGGAAGCGGCGGGAAGAGCAACTGCACCACGCCAGCCAGTTCAACGGCGTCAAGTTGTGCCGGAGGTTATGCCAAGCCTCCTTGGCAAACGGGCGCCGGCGTACCGGGAGATGGCAAGCGCGACCTTCCCGACGTCTCGCTCTTCGCCGGGGCCGGATTCATCGGCAATTCTTACGCGATTTGCGAGGCTGACCTGCAGGGTCCTTGCAACTCATCGAACTTCGTCAACATCGGCGGCACTTCGGCCTCATCCCCCGCATTCGCCGGCTTGCTGGCGCTAGTAGATCAAAAGATGGCGTCACGCCAGGGCAATCCGAACTTCATTCTCTATAAACTGGCCGCGCAACAACCGGCTTCCAGTTGCAATTCGACCACCGGGCCGGCAACCAACTGCGCCTTCAACGACGTCACTTCAGGAACCATTGCAATGCCTTGTGCCACCGGTACGTTGAATTGCACAACGTCAAATTCCGGCGACCAATACGGCATTCTCTCCGGCTACAACGCGGCCACGGGCTACGACCTGGCGACCGGGCTCGGTTCGGTGAACGCAAACAACATGGTCAATAACTGGAGTTCGGTGAAATTCACCGCATCTTCAACCACTCTGACGCTGAATGGCGGCAACGCCGTGAACGTCGCACATGGCGCACCCGTAAGCGTGTCCGTTTCGGTTTCCCCAACGTCCCCGCAGCCTACCGGTGACGTTTCGTTGATCGCTACGCAAGGTACAAACACCACCTCTGTTGATACGCTGACTTTGAGCAGCGGAACTGCCTCAGGTTCGACGAACATGCTGCCCGGAGGCGCGTCTTATAGCGTGAAAGCTCATTACGCAGGCGACGCCACCTATGGCGGAAGCGACTCCAATGCCGTCACCGTCACCGTGACGCCGGAAGCCAGCCAAACCGCGCTGCGTATTCTAACTTTCGATCCGATAAGCGGGCAGCTGATAAACCCCAATGCCACGACATTTAACTATGGAAGTGCGTACCTGCTGCGCGCTGATGTTACGAACAATTCAAGCACACCGTGCTTCAACACGACGAGCGAAACGCAGTCCTATGCCTGCCCGACGGGGAATGTCGCGCTCACCGATAACGGCAACGCCGCAGGACCCGGCACATTCGCACTGAACAGCCAAGGCTCCACGGAATTCCAAGCCATTCAGCTCTCAGGCGGATCGCACAGTTTAGCTGCTGACTACGCAGGCGACAACAGCTACAACGCCAGTTCCGCCGCGGATACGGTGACGGTAACGCCCGCGCCGACGACCACGTCGACTAGCTTTAACCCCCCGCTTCAGACTGTCGTTATCGGAAGTCAGTTTGGAATTTTCGCACTTACCAAATCGCAGAGTTTCGGCGCTGCCCCTACCGGAACATATACCGTTTTCGACGGAACCACTCAGCTCTCGTCAAACGGTAACTTCTTCGGTTTCGCCGGCACACCCAACCAACCGGCATCTTGTCAGGACGGCCTTGTTACAAGCGTTTCGGGGCCGTCCGGGCCGCACACATTGACGGTTCGATATAGCGGAGATACAAACTACACTGCCTCGACGTCGTCCGCAGTCACGGTGAAAGCCGTCTATCCGATCACGATGTCATCCACGGCTACGCCGAACAGCATTGTCTATGGTAGCGGCTCAAGCGTCACGATTGCAGTGACTGTAGATACTACCAACCCCGCCAGCAACGCGACACTTAGACCTACTGGTTCTTTCTTGTTCTTTGATGCATTCGACGGCAACCTCCCGAATCCTGTAACCACCACCGCGACGCAGGATTCGAGTGGAAATTGGGAGCTGCAGGCAAGCTTGACATTCACGCCGCAACGGACTGAATTTGTGAATGTGGAATACAGTGGAGACACCAATTACGAATCATCCCCGGGAGGCGGTGTTAATGTTACCGTGATTGTTCCGGACGTTTCG
>JBAUEX010000188.1:0-2620 GCA_049678845.1 Candidatus Acidiferrales bacterium | reverse complement strand
GCGCCCTCCTAATGTGGTTAGGAGGGTAAGGCGGTCTTTCCTAAGTTGTCAAGGAGAAAAATTTCGACGGGCCTGCTGATCGTCGGATGCGCGGGCAGGGCCAGCCCCCGCCCCTAGGGAAGCAACGGGAGCGGCCGGAATGGAAAATCCCCATCCTTCGCAGGAAGCGCTCGAGGGGCACCCGCGAAAACCACAGCGAGTTAGGACGCGAGGATGTTCAGGAATTTGCGCGGGTCGTTGTCGAAGTCCGGGAAGACGGGACTCAAATCGCGGGTTCCGAGGTGCCTGGAGATGATTTCGCCGAGGACGCTGCGAAAGTCGGTAGTAACGGCCAGGTCGCGATTCTGATAAAGCTGCTCCTCGCTCATGCCGGGCCATTTTGTATAAACGTGGCCGCCCTTCACCCGGCCGCCCATCAGGAACATGCAATTCGCGTGGCCGTGGTCGGTGCCGCGGTTGCCGTTTTCGTGGGCGGTGCGTCCGAATTCCGACATGCTGACGAAAACGACGTCGTCCATTTGATCGCCCATGTCCTGATGGAACGCGGCGAGGCCCTGACCGAGATCGCGGAGCAGATTGGAGAGCTGGCCTTCGATGCCGCCTTCGTTGACGTGATTGTCCCAGCCGCCGCTGTCGAGGAAAGCGACTTCCATGCCGAGGTCGGCTTGGATCAATTCAGCAATTTCCTGAAGGCTATTCCCGAAACGGCTCTTGGGATACTGCGCGCCGTTGGCCGGCCTGTAATTATCGGGATCAAGTTTCTTAAGCGAGTCGATGGCCTCGAATGTTTCCTGGCCGACGCCGTGGAGAGCTTGGTCGACGCTGCTGGCATACATCGATTCGAAATCGCCTTCGGTGACTTGCGGATTGCCGAAGAGGCGAAATTGCTTGAGGTCAGGAATTGCGATCGCCGAGGCGCTGCCGCGAAGCGTGAGCGGCAAGTAGGGGCCGAACGCGACGGCGCGAAACGCGGAGGCTTTTGGGTTCGGCGTTTCCTGCAAAGAACGGTTGAGCCAGCCGTCATTGGTGCTGGATTTTCCCGGAGTGCCGGATTCCATGAAGTCCTGCGCGTCGAAGTGCGAACGGCTGGGATCAGGCGAGCCGACTGCTTGCACAATGGCGAGCTGTCTGGAATGGAAAAGAGGCTCGAGCGGCTGAAGGCTTGGATGCAAACCGAAAAAGCCGTCGAGGTCGATGGCGGCATCGGCGCCGCCGTTTTTTGGTTGCGGAATCGCGATGGTGGGGCGCAGACGATAGTAATTCGGTTCGGCGAAAGGCACAACGGCGTTCAGGCCGTCCATGGCGCCGCGTTGGAAAAGGACGACGAGCTTCTTTTTATTTGGCGCGGGCGTGTCGGCGATGGCGCGCTGAAGGAATGCGGGCAGGGCGGTCATGCCGAGCATGGCGACTCCGCCGCTCTTCAGGAAAATTCGTCGCGACATTCTCATGGCATTTCTCCTTCCAAAGCTGCGCTGCTAGCGGCGCTGAAATTCTGGCGCGCCGAGAACGAGGCCGGCGATCAAACCTTCGTTCACATGCTTGACTGGGTCATCGAGACGCGCCTGGAGAATTTGCGGATCGGAGAGATGCTTCTCCAGAGTGCCACGCGTCTGCGCGGAAACCTGGCCGCCGAGAAAATCTCCGAGAGCGCGAGAGAGAACCAAACTTGGATCCGAGTCCGCGTCCCGACCGAAGAGTCCGGAAAGATCGGTGTTTACGCCGGGCATGTGGTTGGTGGCGAGGGTCAAGGCAAAATTCAGGCGATTGAGAAGAGCGCCCGCGTTGACCCAAACGTCGGCTGTGTCGGCATACCCCGTGGGCGGTTCGCATTGATAGAGCGGCTCGCCCATGCGACCGACCCATTGAACGAGTTGCGGAGAAATGGTGGTTTGCGCGTCGAGTGCGCGCGCCGCGCTGACGGAGACTTCGAAGGGCGTTTTCACTTTGGCGCGATACGCGTCGCGCGACCAGAATTCCGGAGAATAAATCATGGTCTTCAAGACGGCGCGCGTGTCGCCGTCGCTCGAGAGAAAGGTTTGCGCCATGCGATTGACCAGCGATTGCGGCGGATTATCGGCGACGAAATGTTGGGCGAGTTGGAAGGAAATGTGATGAGCGGTGGCGTCACTGGTGGCGAGCATGCGGAGAGCTTCGAGGCCGTCCTTCATTCCGCCGTAATTAAATGTCTTGCCCATGACGACTTTGGAAGAGCGGTCATGGATGCGGTCGTCGAAGAAAAATTGCGGGTCTTTGCGCGGCGCGCGAATCGTCCAGCCGGTGAGGCAATCGGCCATTTGAATTACGTCCGCCTGCGTGTAACCGCCGTTCACGCCGACGGTGTGGAGTTCCATCACTTCACGGCCATAATTTTCGTTGAGGCCGCGCTCCTGTTTCTTGGGAGGACCTTGCGGCTGGCCATTCGGGGAATGCCCTGCCTGCGGGAACTGACGCGGCGCGGGTATCTCCATACCCATGAACAGGCCCTGAAAACGCTGACGGCGCAAAGCGAGTTCCTGCTGCATGTGCTGGAAAGCAATCGGGTCTGCGCTGAGCCAATTGTCCAGATAAAATAGCATCGCGGGACTTTTGGCGGTGGCATCCAGCAGATCTTCGAACTTGC
>JBAUEX010000187.1:0-2645 GCA_049678845.1 Candidatus Acidiferrales bacterium | reverse complement strand
CGCGGTTACAAGAATCTCGGCTATCTGCTGCTCAAGGCTCAGCGCATGGCGGTCACCAAGACTGAATTCATCGTTCTTCAGAAAGCAGCCTAAAATGCGGGTCTCTACGAATTCTTGTGCAGAACCTAAATTTTCTGGCCGTTGCCGCACCGCGCGATGAACTCGGAACGAAACCTACACGCTGGCACTGGCCGACCCATCGGATTCAGTTGGGAACCAGGTAGCCTTGGATATCGGCGGAACCAATTCCGGCTGCGGCGTCACTATCGCGAATGGGAACACCGGATGCCACGCGAATGCCCGACGTGAAATGCTCCGCGCGATATGCCTCGCCGCCCGCAGTGGTTATCGTGCAGCTACCCACAGGCAGTAAAGGGCGAGTTGAGACACCGACAATAACGTCAATCGTGTCGCAGGCCCTCGCTTGCCCCGACGCGCCGAAGAGGGTCCACTCATAGTCGGTAATCACGAGAGTGTATCCCGCCGGGACGACGTAGTTGGTCAAAGCGATGGATCCCGAACTATCCATGGAGAAACAAGCGGTGCTGTTCACCCCGCAAAACAAGGCGACCAATTGGCTCTCATTCTGGCCTAAGTGGGTAGTAGTGCCGGGTACGATCTGCACCAGCGCCGCCACGACTGCGCGGGCTGATTGGGGAGCCAGTACGGCCACCAACACGGCAATTGCTATGACGGTTCCCAAAACTGCCATCGCTTGTTTCAGTAATCTCATGTTTCTCTCCCTTACAGTCGCCGAATGCACGTGCGTACGAGGTACGCCACAGCGCCCGATTTCGCTCAGCGCATCCTCTGGAAAGCGGGTGCGCAGGCGCCTAAGCGCCAGACGATCGCCAAGAATCCCGTGCCGAGCAAAAGCCACGCGGCAGGCTCCGGGGTCGGGAGGTTGCCGGCACCAACGCCGAGATTCGCTCCGGTAAGATCGGTAATATCCAGCACGAAGGAGCTCGACGGCGTGATGCAGCTAATCAAGTTCAGGGAGTTGGTGTCACATGTCTGGAACACGCCGCCCGTCAATTCGGAAAAGCTCTCCCCGAGAGTGCCGTTGTCAAAGATGGCGTTGGGAATAAAAGCAGCGTCCGAGAGAATCAGCGTGTACGTGCCCGGTGCGAGCGAGAACGACATGGTGATGTCGCCGCAGACATTGTCGCCGTTGCTGAACGCCACTGTTCCCGCAGGGCCGCAGCCCACAAAGCTTCCGAAATTGCTGAGCACATCGGACGTGCCGTTGATTAGCGATGCGGAAGCGCCAGTTCCCGCAAACAAGGCCAGAAGAGGATCAAATCCGCCGGGCGGGACCATGCCGCCAGTGGCGTCCGTTCCGCCATTGGTGCCGCCGAAGCCCCAAGTCTGCAAATCGATCGTCTGGGCCACTCCACCACCGACCGTGAGCGTTAACCCGATAGCGGAAATCGGACCAGCAAGGGAGCCGCTGACCGTGACGGCATTTGCAGAGGCTCGCGACGAGAGAGACCCAACCATGGCAAGAACAGCCACAAACAAAAAGGCGATGCGAAGGATCTTGGGCACAATGCCTACCCCCCAATTCGGATTTTGCGATACGAGCAGGCAATCCAAATGGCAAACAATCTGCCCCGCGGTTGCTCGCCCACAAGCTTTTCGATTCTGTAAGTCATCGACTTCCGGGACCCTGCGCGGCGGCTCGCCGGCCAGATTTGCGACCTGAGCGTCAGTGAATTTGCTCCTGCGATCTGCAGCTCTATCTATGAAATCGAAAACCGCGAGGAAAAGACGACACTGGAAGACAAAAATATACTGAGGATCGCATTGTACGGGTACTCACAGAAGGTGCAAGAACCGCCGGTTCACTCCACGAACCGCTCATTCTTGCTGTCACCTACGGACATCAGTGGTGAGCCGCGGAGGACTCGAACCTCCAACCCGCTGTCACCACACCAAACGTTAAGTTGTTGATTCGTCTAGCTTGTTCTCGCGTCGTACTAGCTGGTTTTCGGCCCCGTTCGTCGCTTAACGTTCCCTTATCGTTCCCCAATGCTGTGGGATGAACCCCTATAGCACGCGTAGGGTATCGACGGCGGCCTCAAGCTTCTCGAAAGGCTGTTCCGGGCCGGGCGCAGGTTGCAGTCGTCCTTGGCGGTCGACCAGGAAAACTGCCGGATAACGAGCGATGTCGCGATAGAGGTCGGGGACCTTCCCACGCAGCGTGAGAAGCGGATAACTCACTGGGACTTGTTCCCAATACCTTCGTTGGACATCGACACTTTCGTCCGACAGTCCGAATACCATTAACCCCTTACTCCTTCGCTTTTGGTATAGCCGGTCGAGCTTTGGCATCTCGTTCCGGCAGGGCTCGCACCACGTCGCCCAGATATTGACGAGCACAACCTCGCCCTTGTGATCTCCCAGGCGTTCCGTCTTTCCGGGAATGTCCACCGTCTCGAAGGGCGGCGCGGCCACATTACGGATGGCTTGGTTTCGGGACTGCTTCGAGCGGGTGATCCCGTCGCTCACAGGTTTCCAGGCGAGACCCAGGGAGAGAATCGCGATAGCCAGACCTACTTTTCCGGATAAGCAAAACGCGTGTCGGCGTCGCTCATTTATCGTGAGAGCTAGCGTGACAAGAAAAGGCACGGTCATCGCCAGCG
>JBAUEX010000186.1:0-9865 GCA_049678845.1 Candidatus Acidiferrales bacterium | reverse complement strand
CGACAAGATCCGGATAATTGTGAATTTGGAGGATGTGGCGAACGGAAAGCGCCTGTGGAGCGAAGAATTTAACGGGGTCACAGGCGATCTGTTTACGCTGGAAGATCAGATTTACACCCGGTTGGTGCCAGCGCTCAACGTGAGTCCGACCAATGAGGAGCTTGCCAAAGCAGAGGCCAGGCCGACGGATAACGTCGCGGCGTATGACCTCTATCTTCGCGGCCGTAACGCATTGCGCAATCACGACAGCAAGAGCATTCAGTCGGGGCTCGATTACTTCAATCAGGCGCTGAAGCAGGATCGGTCATTTGCACTCGCGTATACGGGAATCGCCGATGCCAGCCTGCGGATGTACGTAATCAAGAAGGATGATTTCTGGACACAGAAGGCTCTGGCTGCAGCCCAGCAAGCGGAACAGCTAAACGACAAGCTTCCGGAGGTACACAGCACACTCGGTAGCGTTTACAGTGCAACGGGCAAATATGCAGAGGCCGTGGCCGAGCTGAAACGCGCGCTGTCACTGGCGCCGACTTCGGATGAAGCTTATCGGCGATTGGGAGATGCTTACCTGCTCAGTGGGAACGGAACGCAGGCCATTGAGGCTCTTAAAAAGGCTATTCTTCTGAACCCGTATTATTGGGGGAATCAGGAAGGGCTTGGGAAGGCATATTTCCAATTGGGGAACTACGCTAAAGCTCTCGACGCATTCCAGCAGGTCACAGTGCTTGAACCTGATATTGCTTCTGGATACGAGAATATGGGAAACGTGTATCTCCAGGAAGGCAAATATCAGGAGTGCATTCCCTATTTTCAGCACGCGCTTAAAATCGAGCCCTATTGGACGACATATTCAAATCTCGGAATGGCCTACTTTTACTTGAAGCAATACGCTGATTCGGCCGGGATGTTCGAGAAAGCCGTAGCGCTGAATCCGAATGATGCGCAGGCGGTAGTAAATCTGGCGGACGCGTACCGGTGGTCTGGACAGCAGGACAAAGCCCGCAGCACGTATCAACGGGCCATTTCTTTGGGTTATAAGGAATTGGAAATCAATCCCCAGAACGCTTCGGCGATGGCGCAGATGGCGCTCTCCTATGCCAAGATCGGAGACGCGGAGCAAGCGGATCGTTTCATCGGGCGCGCCAGAAGTATCAACAACAGCAACGTGGACTACATATACTTTGAGGCGGAAATCAATGCAATCCTAAACCGGCCGACGGTTGCACTGAAGGCGCTGCGGGAGGCGTTCGAGAAGCACTATCCGGCGGAATTTGCAGGGGGAGAGCCTGACTTGCAGAACCTGCAAAAGAATCCGGAGTTCACGGCGTTACTTAAGCAGTATGCGGAGAAGAAGCCCAATCACTAATCCGCTACAGCGGTTACCCAGTACTTCCTGCCAAAAAACAAAAGAGGCAAAACTCCGAGGAGAAGCTGGCACACGAGACCAGGCTCAGGTGCAGCCACTCCTGCTGTAGGTGGGGTATCGTGCTTGAGCGTGCCAGTGAAAGCAAAGACGACGCCGTCATGGTCAAAGTCAAAAACATCGATGTTGGTAACAAGTTTGCAAGACAAGAAGTTTGAGTAGCAAGTAAATGTTTCGCCGGGCAACACGTCGCCGAGCACGACCAAAGACTTTTGGTTAGCAAGTCCCGTAATCGCTCTGGGGATTTTTATACTTGCGATTCTTCCGCCGGAGGTGAACCAGGAGGAACCGCACGCTCCGTCACGGGGGCTATAGTTCTTGCGCGGAAACTTCCCACCAGCAGGATTACGTTCGTCATCAGAATTAGTGCGAAAGCCAGGGCAGTCAAAAACGGAAAATCCTGGCTGCGCGCTTCGACCACCTGGAAGGCGAGTACGGCCGTAATCAAGCCGCGCGGGATCAGCCACACCATCAATTCGCGCTCTCCGCGCTCAATGCCACGCCAGACAGTCCGGCTGATTTGCACGGCGAGGAAGCGCGCCACCAGGAGCACGCTGAGAATCCCCAGCGCCAGCACCGCGTTCCTGCGCAAGCCTCCAAAGTTCACAATCACTCCGAGAAGCACAAAGAAAAACGTGCGCACCAAGAAAGCCAGTTCGGAGTGGAACGTAAGCATCTGGTGATGCAAATCCTTCGCGAGCAGTTCCGCGCGAAGCTCGCTCAGTGTAAGCCTTCCGCCTTTGCGAGGAAAATTCGCGAGAGTGGCGCCGAAAACAATTACGCCGAACAAGTCGCTGCCGCCAGCAAATTGCGCGCCGGAATAAACGAGGAGCACGGCGCCGAAGGTCAGCACTTGCCAGAAGCGTTCCTCAGTCAGCAGGGGGAGCAACCGTGTCCACAGGAGTCCCGCGCCGATCCCCAGAACCAGCGAGATCAGAACTTTGAGGAGGAAGCTGGCGGCCACACCGCCCAAAATCGAGCCATGGCTCGGCACACTCGAATGAAAATGGAGCAGCCACTTGCCCACCCAGCCATTCTCGCCACCGACGCTGCCGCCGTACAGCTCCAGCAACACACTGACGGCGAGCACCGCCAGTGCGTCGCACACCGACGATTCCACCACCAGCGTCGTCTTCAACGCGGTGCGCAATGGAATTTGCTGCAGCACCGGGAGCATGATCGAGCTGCTGATGCATCCGAGCACGGCGCCGACAACGAACGCGGACAACCGCGGGATTTGCATTGCTGCCATGCAGAAATAGGCAATCCCGGTGAGCGAAAGCCCGTAGCTGACGACCGCGAGAACCAAGCCTCCCGGAAAATGCCGAACGGAGTCCCGAAGGTCGAGCTCAAGACCAGCCTCGAACAAAATCAAGATCAGTGCCAGAGCGCCAAATCCGCGCGTAATGCCCTGGAGCGGCGCGGAGTCGATCCAATGAAGCACCGGCCCGAGCACCAGTCCGGTGCCCATGAGTACAATCACATCGGGAATTCCAGTTCGCAGCGCAAGACGATTGGCAATAAAGGCGAGAACCAGCAGGGCGCCGAGCAAACCGAAGAAGAGAGTTAGGTTCATTCGCCGCCGGCTCCTGGCAAAGATTGCTCGTTACGGAAACGAACCAAAGAAACGCGTGTTGACGTTATTCGACGCGAGGTTGGCGCGCGCGAATTTAATTAGCCGCCGGAACGCTCGCCGGAGTGGAAAGTTGTCCACGGATCCGAGGTCATGTCGCGCAACTCGGGTGCTTGCCAATTATATTGCGGGTGCGCGGCGAGGAACGGCTTGGCATAAAAAGTTTCTCCGCACGGATGGCCGGTGTGCGCGACCAAACTCATCTGCTCCGCCATCTTGCTGTCGGTGACTTTCCCCTGCACAGCACCCATCGGATCGTACGGCTTCACGCCCCATCCCACGTCGCCTTTCGGAGAATCGTCGCCGTGGCCGCACAGCGTACGAACGTCGGGGCCTTCTTTCTTTGTGTACGCGTCGAAATGGTCGCCTTCAAATTCTTCGGCGAGTTGCACATCGATCTTGCCTTTATTTTCCTTCATTAATTCGTCCCAACGGACGTGCCGCGCGTTCGGCGATTCGGTGCGGTCGTTCAAATTGTAAGTTGTGTCGAGCTTCAGCACTTCCGGGTCGCTGGTGAAGTTCGATCCCACGTAGTACCCGTCTTTTGTGCGCCACACCCGGTGAGCTCTCAGCCCGAGTTCGAATTGCGCAATCTCGCCGGTCTTGCGGTCACCGAGCAGCCAGTCGTTCGCGTAGCCGCCATTGTTTCCGTCGAGCATGATCGTCACGTAATCGTCGATCGAGCCGGCGTATTGCAAAGCCTTCCGCGAGCGGACAAACTCCGGTATGCCATCGGGATTCCAGCCATGAAAATCTGAAATCGTGGTCTCCGTAACCATCAGGCCGTCGGAATTAATTCCAAAATCATCGTCGCTGGTGATCACGCCGGGGAAACCATCCATGATTATTCGATATCCCCGCTGCGGCACGATGTCGAACATGATGCGCCAGCGCTCGCCGACCATGTAGTTCGTCCAATTGTTGTGCGCGATCACGATTTGCCCGTCTTTCGTCCAGCTTCCCGTGGCCACAAACGCGCTGCAGTGCCCAATCACCTTCACGTTTGCCGCATGCGTGGTCTTATTTTGCTTGTCGTACCACGGCACATAATAATCAGGCAATTCCTCGAACGCATTCAGCGCCACGACGTCGTCGAGAGTCATCTTGACGCCGTGCGCGTTGAGCCCCGCCGTGATTCCCTTCAGTTCATCCTGATACTCGGCCTCGATGTGTGGCCACAGCATGTCGTGAGCCGCGTGCCGGAAAAAGCCCCAGTCTTTCTTCGTCGTATGCGTGTCTTCGAGCTTCACGGCGGCGAAAGCGTCCGCGATTTCCGGCGCGAGCAGATAGCCATGCTGAAAGCCGATTTGCTCCGGCGAGCCTTCGAGGTGCACATAAGTCCAGCCACCACGCGTGAAACGGTACGCCCCTGTAAGTCTGGCATCCGTTCCCGCAGAGCTGGAACGAGAGACGCGGCCAGTCGAGGCGACCACGCGAAGGCGTTGACCCTGGAGCAGAAGCGAATACGACACGACAACCAGCACAGCCAACGCCAACAGCGCCGTCAAAAAATCCCATCGCCTCAAAGCCATCATTACCCCCGAAGAAAGGCCGGTAAAAGCCATAGAAAAGCTGTTTGCATCTTATGCGGGGCCACAACCCAAGTCAACGCAACTCGCCGCGGAATAGCGGGTCGGTTTCCGCGTTAACCCGGCACTATCGGGAAAGTAGAGCGCATAAAGGAAATAAGGATTATTGACGCAGAGCGGCGGGAGTTTCAGCTAATTTGTTTCTGTCACTGTTTCAAGTAGCGAAGCGCCACACATCCTGACTTAAAAATCGTGGACTCCACAAGTTTTAATCGTAGTTTCTCCTGTAGGCTAATGCCTCCTAACAACCGCCTCCTTCTCCTGCAATTATTGGCTGAACGACAAAACAAAATTGATCAACTTGACCAAGCTCTATAAGTTGTGAAGGAATATCTACACCACCGATTAAAATATTTTTGCCTTGCTCCTTTTTCAATTTAAGTATTTCGTCTCGAAGGTTCGTACGAACAATTCTCGTATTTGTTCCTTCAGCGCTATCTAATGATCGTGAGAAAACAATTTTGTTGACGGACTCAAATGTGTCGGCAAATTTCGTTCTCTGCCTTTGTCTCAGAATGGCTTTTTGCGATATCAGGCCAATAAGGAACCATCAATTGATAGGTTTTGCGCCCAAAGACGAGTAGGTCGACATCTCGCATGAGGTGTGTAAAATATTCAATTAGATTCATCCAACTGCAAAAGGCCGTCCCCCGATGTCGATGCCTTTCGTTGACCGCGAACGGTCTGTGCTTTCGCCGAGCAGCCGGACGTGTAATTCTACCGTAAAGTCTTCGTCCATATTTTCAAAATAGCGGTACCGCAAAAGTTGCTTTGTGCCTGGTTTGTCGGGCTTATCGGGAACTGACCCACTACCCGTGGCGGAAAGCGTGAACCCGAGGGCGGAAATTCTAGGATCCGTACGCCTGCCGGCAGGTTTCATGTTCCCGGCAGGTGGATGGACAATTCGTGTGGTCGATTAAAATGTAATTGTGACAAGCGGCGCACAGCACGCCGTACACCGTCTCGGTGAACTGCTGGTGCCCTGTCTTCTGGGTGTGCTCGGCTTTCGCTTGGCTTCGATTCTTCGCCATAGTGCCCCCGCCTTCCAGTCCCGGAAACTGTGCTATCTTTTCCGGCCACAGCCTCCGCAAGAGAGTGGAGAAAAGTGTAACAAAAAGCTCAAAAGTGCACGCAAGTATATCCGGCAGCGCAACGCGGGCCGGACGATAACCATGAGAGGGAATCAATTCATGCCATCCCAACACCCAGAAATTCTCGGCGCCATACTTTTCGTTTTTTGCCTCGCGGCGATTTCCACTCTCGCTCAAAAAACGTCTCGGCAAACGTCTCCGCAAAAGCATCCATTCGGCTTCGAGGATTGGGCCGCGCTGCGTTCCGCGCGGCCTGTCGCCGTCGCTCCAGACGGCAAGACGATCCTTTACGAGGTGACTTTCGGCGGTCAGAAGGGCACGACAAACACTGAGTGGCGAATGATCGACGCTTCCGGCTCCAATTCTCAAAAACTCAGTCTGCCCAAGGAATTTTCGCTGCGTGGCTTCACAAAAGACGGCTCGCATTTATACGGCACGCTCGAAGAAAAGAAGAAGCCCGCGCAATTCGCCATCGCCGGCGTGAAACGCGGAAAGCCCAAGCCGATCACGAATCTCCCCGGCGGCGTGCGGGACGCGGAAATTTCTCCCGACGGCTCGCGCTTCGCCTTGATGGCCGATCCGCGCACGCCCGACCCACTCGCGGATGTCCGCACGGTCGTTGAAAATGATCAAACCAGCATCTACGTGGTGAATGCCGATGGTACCGGCGACGCGTGGTGGTGACGCTCGCTCAAGGATGTGGGCGCGCTGGCATGGTCGCCCGACGGGCAAGAGTTAGCCGTACTCTCCGCGAATCCGAAAATCGGCTTCCCCACACGTGCATTCGACAATCGATGTATGCAGCGCGAGTGGCTCTCGCCTCCTCGCCGAAATCCCTAACGCGGCAAATGGAATCGCCTGGGCAAATGCCGGCAAAGAAATTGCCTTCCTTAGCACCACGACGGAGGTGCTGACGCCCGATCACGTGTGGACGATTTCCGCCTCGGGCGGTACGCCAATGGATCGCACGCCGCCGCTCGATGGCTTCGCGCTTGGCTTGGGCGGCGACGCGCGCGACAAAATGTGGATTGCTGTCGCGCACCTCGTGCAAACAGAAGTCGATTCTTTCGAGAACGACGCGCTTTCGTCCGCGGTCCGCTGGCCCAGTGGCATCGTCGCCGGCACGCCAATTTCTCCGCAGATTGCCGCAGCGCCAGACACATTGGTTTTGGCCGTCGCGGATCCAAGGCACGCCAGGAATCTCGCCATCGTGGAAAACGGCTCGCTGAAAAAAATCACGAGTGACCGGACAAAATATCCCTTCCTCGTGCTGCCGCATGGCGGCCCGGAAGCAAATGACACACTCGACCTGGATTCGTTTTCGCGCATGATCGCAGGAGTGGGCTACGTCGTTCTGCAACCTGAGTATCGTGGTTCGACTGGATACGGCTCGGATTTTCTGGAGGCGATTTACCAGCATTTCGGCGATCGCGCGTACGAAGACGTCGACAGCGCCACCGATTACGCCATCGCGCAGGGCTGGGCCGACCCGCACAGCTGGCGATTTTCGGCTGGAGCACCGGCGGATTCATGACTTCGTGGACCGTCACGCAAACGAACCGCTATCGCGCCGCCGTCGAAGACGCAGGAATCACAGACTGGCTCAGCTTCATCCCCACCAGCGACATCGCGCACGTCGATTACGACGCGCGCTGGCCGAAACGCGATCCCGAGCCATTCCTGAAATTCTCGGCCATCAGGTACGCGGATAAAGTCACCACGCCGCTGCTGATTCTGCACGGCGCCGCCGACCGGCGGGTCCCCACAATTCAAGGCCGCGAGTATTCATCCTGCTCGCCGAGCGCGGCAAGACGGTGAAAATGGTCACTTATCCCGGCTCGCCGCATTTCCCGCTGCGCTGGGAACAGCGCCGCGACATTTTCGAGCAAATCAAAGACTGGCTCGCAAAATACAATCCCTGATCCGCGTGCGAATCGCGTGGCCTAATCACTGCTCTTTCGCGGGCGTGGCCGTATCGGGGCCATCGCCGACGATTTCGAGCACCGCCTCTTCGTCCTTGGCGCCGTCGTAGTGAACCTGCTTGGCAAAATGCTTGACGAAAGTGCCAGCCGGCATGGGCACCGTGGCGTCCGGATCGAATTTCGTTCCGGTGGCCACCCACCATGTGCCCGAAAGCACGGTGATGAAGCGGTCGTTCGGATGCCAGTGCGGATGGCTCATGTGATGCGGCGTCCACTTCACCAGCATGACGTACAGGCCGGGCTTCGATGGGTCGCCCGCGAGCACCGCCGTCTTCGCGCCGATCGGATCGTCGGTCCAGTGAATCTGGCTTGGCAGCGTGTAAATCAGCGCCGCGGGATTGAGTTTACTTGTTTGCGCTGGTGCCGATGTGATACGCGATGCATGGCCCGCGCCAAAATCAGTTCCGTCGACACGCGACGGTGCAAACACCACGGCCATCGCCATGGCCATCATCATCATTCCACTCCACCCATTGCGAAAACTCAGCATAGTGTTCTCCTATGTTGCTCGTCCACGAATGTACCGCCCCGAGACTAACCGTCCGCGTTTCTGGCTGTAAAGCGCAAAAGATCTCGGGCTTGCTCGGACCGACGCGCTAGGCGCCCTCGTGCAGCGACGCTCGAATCCCGTTTGCCACCCCTTTCATCCAATTTGTATTCAGCTTGCTGAGGAGATAAGTGGGACGACAAGGAGAGATGCGATGGCAAAAACGAAAGTGGCGCAAGTGACGAAGCCGGGCGCTGATTTTGAAATTCTGGAGCGGGAAATTCCGCAGCCGCCTTCGGGACATGTGCGAATTCGCGTTCAAGCGTGCGGGATTTGTTTTAGCGATCATCTGGTGAAGGACAACCTGTGGCCGGGAATTCAGTATCCGCGCGTGCCGGGGCACGAAGTCGCGGGAACGATCGACGAAGCGGGCGCGAACGTTGCCCATTGGAAAAAAGGGCAGCGCGTTGGCGTGGGATGGCACGGCGGGCACGACGGGACCTGCCTCGCGTGCCGCTGCGGCGACTTCGTCAACTGCGCGAACGAGAAAATTTCGGGTTTCAGCTTCGATGGCGGTTACGCGGAATTCATGATCGCTCCTGTGGAGGCGCTGGCAGCGTTGCCGGACGGCTTGGATTTTGCCGAGGCTGCGCCGCTGATGTGCGCCGGCATTACCACGTTCAACGCGCTGCGGCACGCCGGCGCGCTGCCCGGCGATTTGGTCGCAGTGCAAGGCATCGGCGGGCTCGGGCATCTGGGAGTTCAGTTCGGCAGCAAGTTCGGATACAAAGTGGTCGCCATCGGGCGCGGGCCGGGGAACGCGGCGCTGGCGAAAAAACTGGGCGCGAGCGCGTACATCGACAGCCAGGCAACGAACGCGGCGGCGGAGCTGCAGAAACTGGGCGGCGCCAAAGTGATTCTGGCGACCGCGCCAAGTTCGAAGGCAATGTCGTCGCTGGTGGATGGCTTGGGAGCGAATGGGAAAATGATGGTCGTGGGCGCGGCGATGGAGCCGATCGAAGTGTCGCCGATTCAATTAATCGGCGGAAAGAAGAGCATTCAAGGCTGGGCGTCAGGCATCCCGACAGACACCGAAGACACGTTGCGTTTCGCCGAGCTAACCGGAGTGCGCCCGATGATTGAGAGGTTTCCGCTGGCAAAAGTAAATGAGGCTTACGCGCGCATGATCAGCGGCAAAGCCGAATTTCGCGTGGTGCTGACGATGACGGAGGACGCTGGTCAATGACAGGCGGCACTACGCGAATCCCAATTCGCGAAGCGCTTCTCCCGCGCCCGCCAGGTTCGTGAGCTTCATTTCAGCGTATTTGCGAGAAAGAACTACGCCGGGTGCTCCGGCGCCGAACGCGGCGAGCACGGCGGCTTTGACGTCCGCTGGTTGTGTGCGTTTTTCGTTTAGAGCGGTGGGAATGTCGATATCAATGCCTGGATAGATTGGGATCGCGCCGCCGACGTCGGCGATGGCTCGCCGCGCCTCCACCGCGACGGAATTGGCGGAGAGCCCGGTTGTCGGCAGCTTATCCAAACTCGCCTCGCCCTGAAGTCCCAGAATATTGTAATGAAGCTCCAGAACCTCTTCGGGCTCGGAGTCGTGGAAGACGGTGGATTGAACGTTCCTGATATATTGCGCGAAGCGCGGGCC
>JBAUEX010000185.1:0-11052 GCA_049678845.1 Candidatus Acidiferrales bacterium | reverse complement strand
GTCGGGATGCTCGAGACGGCGTTCCCGCGCGCCCGCAAAACCGAGCAAGCCCGCATGTCCGGTGAAAACATGCTCGAAACCGGCATCCACCAGAAAATGTCCCTGCTCTTGGGAAAGGCCCTCGTCGAATTCGTCGCCGTAACAATGAATTGCCAAAGGCTCCGGCTTCAATTCCCAACCATTGCCGCGCGCGTTGTACATCCACAAATCCCACCACGCCTGTGTTTCGTACGAGGAATCGCTGTGGACATGTTCGCTGGCAAGGTCGATGAGCACTTGTGCGTCGTATTCTCCCGAGCGCAAATCTTGCTCAAGGATGGGAGTTTCCGCCGTGTCGACCGCTCGAATGACGAGTTCACTAAAGCCCGGGTGCTCGGTCGAAACGGGAACCGTCTGCAGGAATTCCTTCCAGCGATCGAGCAGCGTCTCGGCGGAAAAATCCCGCACCCAAATGCTCGCATATGCGCGATTGGCCATGCGCAACATTATACCGGATACGAGGACCACGATTTAAACGTTGGATATTGCGGAGTCCGTGGAGGGACCGGCGCTTACTTCTTTTCTGGCGGTTTTTTCCCTGTGCCGACTTCCGAAGAGAGACCCAGGAGCCGCTGGCGGAGGGTTTCGCCCAGTCCGGCGAACACATCGGAACAGGTATCGCGCAGGCGCTCTTCCGCAGCGCCGGAGAGAGTTTCGAGCACGGCTTTCGAGTGCTGGCCGAGCGTTGTGGCCGAAGCGAGCAGCCAGGAGTTCGAAGTATTTTCGAGGCGCTCCTTATATTGCTCGATCGATTTCTCGACGGAGCCCTGCATCTGCTCGAGCCATGCCGCCTGTTCCGCTTCGCGCCTGGCATAGAACGCTTCGACGAGCGGTTTCAACTGTTCCTCCAGATGCCGTCGCGCAAGTGTCGCGCCCTGCACCATTCTTTCTTCGAGATGCGCGTCGAACTCGCCCAGCGCTTTGTCCGCGCCTTTCTTCATTCCTGCCTGAGTTTGCTCGGCGGAAGCTTTCGCTGCCTCTTCGAACTGCACCAGGCTCTCGCTGGTGATGCGGCGAAGCTCATCCGTCGCGCTTGCGGCCACTGTTTTTGCCGTCACTTCCAGTTGCTCGCGGGTGCGCTCCTTGATTTCCTTGGCGTCCTCTTCAATCATGCCCTGCGCATGCTCCACATAGCTGCGACTGTAGTGGTCGAGCTCGGAGCCGAACATTCGCGAAACCTCCGCCGCGCGCTCGCGCATTCCGGCGGTCGACTGCTCCGTCATCTTTTCGAGCGCGGACTGCATGCTGGTCTGCGCTTTTTTCTGATACCACTCGGCTGCTTTATAGAGCGCCTCGAACGTAGAATGCGTCGCGTCCGTGGTCTTGGTCTCGAGTTCTTCTTCGACTCGAGTCAGCGCGGCGCGGCAAGTCTGCTCAAATTCGGCCGGCAATTCCGTGCTCTGCTGCCGCATGTGCTCGAGCGAGGCCGTTAGCGCCTGTTCGGAGACTTCGTGCATCTGCGCGCGGAACTGATGGAGCGCGTTCTCGGCATGCTGGTTCGCGTTCGCCAGTTCCTCGCTCGACTGCCGGGCGCGTTCGTAATGTGGCGCGAGTTGCTGCTCCACTTGTTCCGCCAGACGCTTCAGCGCGCTGTCAGCCGCGTCATTGATGGGACCTTCGAGTTCGCCGGCCTTCTTCTGAATCACGTCGTCGACGCGACGGCTCAGCTCCGCCGTCTGCGACTGCAACAATCCGTCGAGATGCTTTTGCGTTTCGTCGTAAGCCGCGCGCGACATCTCTTCCATCTTTGCGGACGTCTCTTCGGCGCGCTGTACGGCCTCGTCCGCTTTGCGGATCACGGCCTCGGCGCGCGTACGCTCCTGATTGAGTCCGGAGCACAGCGCCTCCAGATTTTTCTGCGCCTCGGATGCCGCTTCGTCGAGCAATCCCCGCAATGACGCGCTTCTGGCGGAGATTTCCTGTTCGGCTCGGGCCGTAGCAGCCTGAGAAATCTGATTCAACTGCTCGCTCATTTGCGTCGATGCGCCGGTCAGAGCCTGATCGAATTGTTCACGCCACTTCCGCGTGGCCGCTTCGGATTCCGCGCTCAAATTCTCACGCGATTGCGCCTGGAGCTTGCCTGCGGCGTCTTCAATTTCCTTGCGCCAGGCCGCCAGCCGCGCCTGTCCGGCCTCATCCAATTGTCGAAGGACGTCTTCGGTGGGCGCGATGACCGTTGCGGAAGCGCGGGTGATCGGCAAATTGGCCGTGGCTTGCTCGACCGCGTGCTGCACCGATTGCTTTACAGCGTGCTCCACGGTTTGTTGCACGCTTCGCTGTATGGTCTGTTCTGCCAGCTTCGCCGCGGATTTTTCCACTACGCGCTCGACGGCGGCGCGCACTTGCGCGTCCAATTCTTCCGGCTCCAGAGTAGATGACTTTTGCGCCTGCTCGAATGCGGCGAGTGCGTTTTGCACCACCTGCTGCGTCGCTTTCTCCACAAGTTGTTGCAACGATCCCTGCACGGCGGTTTGAACGGCGCTCTGAACCGTCGCTTGCACGGAGGTCTTCGCGGCTTTTGTTACCGACTGCTCGACGGCGTCGTTTACAGCGGTGCGAACGTGCGCTTCTACCTGCTCGCGCGCGGTCCGTACTTCCTGCGCAACCGCTCCCGCCGCGTCGCTTTGCATGGTGCGCCGCAGATGCTGCTTCGCTTCCGCGAGCAGCCGCGCCATTTGTCGCGCCACCGACATCGTGTCCTGAGCTTGCGCCGGCCCGGGCAGGACTCGTACGTTATCTTCCGCGGGCTCACGGGACGCACTGGCACGCGGCTCCATTTCGATTACTGGCGTTTCTGGCGCCGGATGTGGGTGGCTCAAGGGCTCCTTTGCGGACTTCGTCGACGGCACCGGAATTTCAATGGAGAGATCTTTCTCGTCGGGAAGCGGGAACCAATCGGCGGGCGGGAAAGCGATGCCCCAGGCATTGCCGGGCACCGTAAACTGGACGCCGATCTGGAAGAGCTCGCGCACGGTGCGCGGGCGCTGCACCCATGCCACCGTCGCTTCCACGATTCGCGGGGGCGCATCCGATTCAGCGCGCGGGATTTCTATGGTTATCTTTGAACTCTTGGGAACGTAGTGTCTTGACTGGTACTTACAGCCGTGGCAGTTGACCGATACAGTCGAAGTGCGCTCTTTGAATGCCTGCCCGAGCGCATCCACGCCGACCACCGTTACGGGGATGGACTGCGCAATTCGTGTGCTTCTACGCTTCTGAATGTCTAGGTCGTTTGACGCCATCGACTCGGTCACGCACTTCTCCTCCAGGCAGTTTCCTAACATACCATTTGGAGTATCCAAACATAGGCCTGCGAGGTACAGGTGACGCGAAAAGGGCAACTTCTACGGGTCATTCTCAGGGGGCGGTTTGCGTCAGGCACAGCGGTACGGCGCAACGTTCGCTGGCTCAACGGAGGCGCCTCTACGAAAAGGTGACACGCGAACGATCCGAGAATCAGCGCGGGTTCGGCGAGCGTTTATCGCCCCCGAAAATCGCGTCCTTGATTTCTTTCGCGATCCAGAGCGGCCCGACCAGAAAATAAATCACGCCCTGAAAAAAGGCCGGCTTGTTGCCCTCGATGCGGTGCCCGCCGAAGAGAAAAATCCATCCCAGAACGAACAGCGCCAGCCCTGTCTTCCAGCGGAGCATAAGTAACAATACAATCCCTGCAATTACCAGCGGAATACCAATGCCGTGGCAGACCTTGTTCCAAACATTTGTGTGCTCATGGTCATAGCGAGCCATGTATTCAGAAAGAGACGCCATCGCGGACCTCCCGAGGCAATCGTCGGCCAGCTTATATCGCAGGTACTCGGCGGGTGCAAGTGTCGGACACAAGCCAGCACGGGAGGATGTGGGCCTGCACCCGCGAACGCTCGCGCCTGCTTGCACCAAAGGCGGCAGCGAATTCCGAACATGGGGTGTCTAACGAGAGTATAATTGTGCCAGCTAGCCTCGCCCTCAGGCGGCATGGAATGTCACTCTGTGCCGGCCAATGACGTCTAAATAGATGAGGAAGGTGAGGCATGAACTGGAATTGGGTGGAAGGTTCTTTGAAGCTGTACAAAGGCAAAATCAAGGAAAGCTGGGGAAAACTGACCGAGGACGAGTTGTATGTGATTAACGGCAGGCGCGAGCAACTTGCCGGACGGCTGCAAAAAGGCCGCACATTCGATGACATGGCAGAGGGCGCGCAATCAAGTCACAGCAGCCCGCTACGGTAAACATGGCAGGCAATCACAGAATCGGTGGACGATCCTTTGAAGTTTCGCTGGGTGTCTCCGGACTCGCCCGAGACTAGCGGCGTATTGATGGGGAGCGTTTCGGGAACGAGGTATTCGTGATGGCGAAAAAACAGACGAAACAAAAAAAGCAGTCGTCAACCAAATTCAAATCGGAGCAGAATTCGTTTGTCGGCGGTTATGAGCGCCTGGGCGGCAAGAAACTCGTGCAGCACGGAGCGGACAACTTCCAGCGATTGCAGAAACAGAAGCACGGAGCGAGCATCTCTCCGCGTCGTTCCGGGTAAGCTCCCGACCCGGTCACAATTCGCGGTATGTCTCGCCAACATTGCCACGCCGCGTAGCCACTCCTATGCCTTCAATTCATCTCACATTGCTGTCGCCATTTTGGTGTGTGCGCTCAACTCATGAGCCTCGCTTGAAATTTAGGCCCCGGGGCGCGGCATTTCTCTTGGATCTGGCCTGAAATAACTATAACAATTGCGTCTTTCGGCGCATCCAATACGCAGGGCCGTTCATTCAGCCGAAAACAGCGTACACGTCAGAGCGCGAGGACAGGCGCGGAGCGTTGGGAACCGGTCGTTCGGAGCATTTCGGGAATCGCTCGATGTGACCTGGCGATATTCCAACGTGCCGGTGAAGCGACCTGTACCTATGGCTAGTAATCTTGCGGGCGCGCACATGCATGTCCAGTATTGAACAGACAATCTTCTTGTGGCACTGTAGACTCTCTGACGGGAGAGTTCTCATCACGGCAGCGATTCATCCAAGACCAAGACGCAGTCCACTCGCTCGAGTGAATTCCGCAGTTTGGTTTGAATCTCCACTGAATTGTTTGCATTCGGAACCCATCGCGCCGGACGTGAACCGGGAACGCTCCTTCGCATTTCGGGGGGTTCGGCATTTTTAGCGTGCACCTGGATCTGGCCACTGCGGTTCGGCGTGATCTTCGGATGCAGCAAATAGGTAGGTCAGCGGTGAAAGTCGCGCCTAAAGCGCTGACGGCGTAAAAAGAAAACAGGGAAGGACAATCTATGGAACTCGAAAATCTGCAACGGAGACAACCGGGCGACCGCGACATTAACTGGGTGACCTCCTCTTTTATGGGCTTATTTCATTTGGGCGCGATCGCCGCCCTTTTCTTTTTTACGTGGAAGGCTTTACTGGTCGCACTTTTTCTGTGGTGGGTTTCCGGAAGCCTCGGCGTTGGCATGTGTTATCACCGACTGTTAACGCACCGCGCTTACAAGACTCCGAAATGGGTGGAGTACTTTTTGACAGTGTGCGCGACTCTGGCGCTGGAAGGCGGCCCGATTTTCTGGGTGGCGACGCACAGGATTCATCATCAATTCTCCGATCGCGAAGGGGATCCGCACTCTCCGCGCGACGGCAAGTGGTGGGCGCATGTAGGCTGGATTCTAGTGGGCAAATCGATGCATCACGACACATCCACACTGGCCCGCTACGTCCCCGATCTGGCAAAGGACAGGTTTCAAGTTTGGATCACGAAATACAATTACGTGCCGATGATTGTGCTGGGCATCGTGTTGTTCGCCATCGGCGGCCTTCCATTCCTGCTGTGGGGAGTTTTCCTGCGCACCGTGGTTGGGCTGCATGCCACTTGGCTGGTGAATTCGGCGACGCACGTGTGGGGTTCGCGCCGGTTTGAGACGCGCGACCATTCAACGAACAGTTGGTGGGTGGCCTTGCTCACGTTCGGCGAAGGCTGGCATAACAACCATCATGCGTATCCCACTTCTGCGCGGCACGGGCTCAGGTGGTATGAAGTTGATCTGAACTGGTACGGCATTTGGGCTCTGAAAAAGCTGGGCCTCGCGCGACAGATTCGGCGCGCGAAGACGGCGGTGTTGCCCGGTGCAACTGCCACCGCGGACATCGTCCCAGTAACGCCACAAAGCGATTTGATCTCAGCCTGACGCGACACTCCCAAGACCGGTGCGGTCACCTCTATGGCCGCACCCATATTCTTCCGTTGACCAACAACAATTCGAACGGGTCCGGAACGTTAGAGTCCCCCCTGACTTTAATGTGTCGGCGTGAAACTGCGTCGGCGGTTCGCACGTCTCAGAGCATGTTCCCTAATAAGAAAATCCCGCAGGGCGGAATGCTGGTAAACCGCCAGTGTCAGGGGAGAGGATGCTATGAGAATAAGCCGCATTGTTGGAGCGCTGGCTGTTTTCGCGATGTCATTTACAGTGGTTGCGCAGCAGCAGAGGCGCCCCGGCCAGCAGCAACGGCCAGGCCAGCCTGGAATCCCCGGAATGGCAGAGGAGCAGTCTGCAGCGCAGAATGAAAATGCCCCGGTACGCCATGCGCCTCCACCACCGCCCGTGGAAAAAACAGTGGTGACGCATCACAGCGCGCGCATTGGCGGGCAGGAAATCAATTACACGGCGACCGCAGGCACATACGTCATAAAAGACGATCAAGGCAATCCGAAGGCGACGTTCTTCTACGTGGGATACACGAAAGACGGCGTGTCGGATGTCTCCAAACGCCCCGTCTCCTTTGTTTACAACGGCGGCCCTGGCTCGGCCTCGCTCTTCACTCACATGGGCATGGGACCCGAACGCGTGGTGCTGACGCCCGATGGCCACGGCATGGCCGCGCCATACACCATCACGGATAATGAGGATTCCTTCCTGGATGCCACGGACCTTGTTTTCGTGGATGCGATTTCAACAGGCTACAGCCGTCCCGCGCCCGGCGAAAATCCCGCGCAATTCCACGGCATCATTGAAGACGCCACATGGTTCTCCGATTTCATCTACCAGTACATCACCCGCAATGAACGCTGGGACTCGCCGAAGTATTTGATCGGCGAGAGTTATGGAACCACGCGCTCGGCGGAGCTTTCTGGCGTTTTGCAGGAGCGCCACCAGATTTATCTGAATGGAATCGTGCTGGTATCCACGGTTGCTTTTGCGAGTTGGGGAGCCGATGACCGGTCGGAATTTTATCTGCCGACGTACGTGACTTCCGCCTGGTATCACCATTTGCTGGCGCCCGATCTCGAAAGCGAAAGCGTAGAGCAAGTGGCGCAACAGGCGCGTGAATTTGCGCACGGGGAATATGCGCAAGCGCTGGCGAAGGGCGACCAGCTATCTCCCGAAGAGAAAGAAAAAGTGGTGAAAGACATGGCGCGCTTGACGGCCCTTGCACCAAAGTACATTGAAGAAGCGGACCTGCGCGTCAGTCCTTTCCGCTGGTTCACGGAGCTCGAACGCGACAAACGGCTTGTTGTTGGCCGTCTCGACTCACGCTTCGAAGGCATGAACCGAGACGCCGCGAGTGAGCGGCCGGAATACGATCCCAGCGAGGCGTCCTATCTGGGTGCCTTTACGGCAACGTTCCAGGATTATGTGCGTCGTGATTTGAAGTGGGACAGCGACCAGTATTACACCGTCACGGCGAACGTCCGGCCATGGGATCAGACCGGCAACACGGATGTGGCGGAAGTGTTGCGCTCCGCGATGACGCAGGAATCGAATCTGAAGGTGCTGGTCGTCTGCGGATATTACGATCTGGCTACGCCGTTTAATGGCATCGAAGAGACCGTATCGCATATGCAGCTCGAGCCATCGGTTCGCAAGAACATCAGCTTCGCCTATTACGACTCGGGCCACATGGTCTACATCGACGAGAAAGCGCATCACAAGCTGCACAGGGACGTGGATAACTTCATCAACTCGAGCTACGCGCACTAAACGGGAATCGCGTAGCTTGTAAGCGAGTTGCCGCAGATTGTCGGATTGTTGCGGCGCCGGAGCGTTTTGAGCTTCGTCGCCGCAGCGACCGCCACCTCGCGTTGCTTCTGTTCGAACGCGGAACAGCTCTGCTTCACCTGGTACATCCTCGATTGGCAAGGTCATCGTTGTGTTTCCATGCCACTCTTGGCGTATTTTCCGCGGCGCCCAGCGAGTTTCACACGTCCGAGTTCGTGCTGCGTTCCTTAAATGGAGCGCTGTATCGCGCCAAAGAACTGGGACGCAACTGCGTCGAGATGTTCTTCGAGGAGAATCCTGCCCCGCTCCCGTTCTTGACGGAATCACATCTCCCGCAAAACTGTTGCGCCATGCGCACGAGTAGCCCCACTTCCGCTGGCGTATTGCTCGTTTGCAACTTCGCTGGATATAAGCCGCATTTTCGAGCGTTTTTATGGTATTTTGATGGTGCAGTGGGATTAGCGGCAACGCAGTTTGCGGGCACGCAATACATTCCCCGAATTCGATTTGCAACGCCCCTGCCAAGCTTCGCGAGTTGCGCGAGGCCCTACGTTCATACGAAAGTGAAGTAAAGCGAAGCCCTACGTCAATTTTGCGGCAGCTTCCGGAAATCACCAACGAGGATTGTGCACGAAGGAGAAGGACCTAAGCATGGCGCAGCCGATTCGCAACATCGCAATCATTGCCCACGTGGATCATGGCAAAACAACGCTCGTTGACGCCATGCTGAGGCAGAGCGGAATTTTTCGCGCAAATCAGGTGGTCGTCGAGCGCGTGATGGATTCGAACGACCTGGAGCGCGAACGGGGCATCACCATTCTCGCCAAAAATACGGCGCTGTTCTATCACGACACGAAAATCAATATCGTGGACACGCCGGGCCACAGCGATTTCGGCGGCGAAGTGGAACGCGCGCTGCGCATGGTGGACGGCGTGCTGCTTCTCGTCGATGCCAGCGAAGGCCCGCTGCCGCAAACGCGCTACGTGCTGCAAAAGGCATTGCAGGCGCACCTTCCGCCGATCGTTGTCCTCAATAAAATTGACCGCTCGGATGCGCGCGCCAGGGAAGTGCTCGACGAGATCTACGATTTATTTATTGACCTCGACGCAACCGAAGACCAGCTCTCGTTTCCCGTGCTCTACACCAACGCGAAGACAGGCGTGGCGCAACGCAAACTGGATGACGGCTCGACGAATCTTCTGCCGCTGTTTGAAGCGATCGTTTCCGCGATCCCCGCGCCTTCGGGTGACCCAGCGGGGCCGCTGCAAGTTCAAGTCACGAATCTGGATTACAGCGATTTTCTGGGACGCATTGCGATTGGCCGCGTTTTCAGCGGTACGCTGCGCCGCGGCTCCGAAGTGGGCATTGCGAAACTCCAAGGCGACATGATTCCCACGGTCATCACGAAACTGTTCACGTTTCGCGGCCTCGATCGCGACGAAGCGGACGAAGTTCCCGCCGGCGACATTGTGGCCATCGCGGGCTTCGACGGCATTCAAATCGGCGAGACAATCACAGACCTGGAAAACCCCGCGCCGTGCGAGCCGCTGGTGATTGATGAGCCCACGCTGGCGATGATTTTCACGGTGAACACTTCACCGCTCGCGGGACGCGAAGGGCAATTCGTCACATCGCGCGACATTCGCGCGCGCCTGCAAAAGGAACTACTCACCAACGTTTCCATCCGCGTGGAAGATTCGGAAACCACCGACGCGTTTCGCGTGCTGGGACGCGGCGAATTGCAACTGGCGATTCTGATTGAAACGATGCGCCGCGAAGGCTACGAGCTGATGGTAGGGAAGCCGGAAATCGTGGTGCGCACGGAAAATGGGCGGAGGCTCGAGCCTGTCGAACTACTTGTGGTGGATTGTCCGGAGTCTTTTGTGGGCGTGGTGATGGAGACGCTGGGCAGCCGGCGCGCCGAACTCGCCAAGATGGTGAATCACGGCTCGGGACGCGTGCGCATGGAATTCAAAATTCCCTCGCGCGGCTTGATCGGATTGCGCGGCCAGCTTCTCACCGACACGCGCGGCACGGCGCTGTTGCATTCGCTCTTCGATGGCTGGACGGAGTACGCCGGAGAGCTTGCGTCGCGGAATACGGGCGCGCTGGTCGCGGATCGCGCCGGCAAGACCACGGCATTTGCGCTGTGGAATTTGCAGGAGCGCGGCGAACTTTTCGTCGGCCCAGCCGTGGAAGTCTACGAAGGAATGATCATCGGCGAGAATGCGCGCGAAGCGGACATGGACGTGAACGTCACCAAGGAAAAAAAGCAAACGAACATGCGTTCTTCGAGCGCGGACGAAGCGATTCGCCTGGTGCCGCATCGCGTGCTCACTCTGGAAATGGCCATCGAATTCATCACCGACGATGAATTCGTTGAGATCACGCCGAAGTCCATTCGCCTGCGCAAGAAAGTTCTCGACCCGAAGCGCCGTCCGCGTCGCTGGCAACAAGTCCGCGCCAGCATCGACGCCACGGCATAGCGCTCCACACGGCCAGTTCAGCTCCTGAGCGAGCGCCCGCCCACTGACGCGCCGCGTCCCGCCCAGGAGAATTTCACAAGAAAAACTTACGACCTTACTGACCCTGCCCCGCGGCCTTGGCCATCCATTCTTTCGAACGCCGCTCCATCTCTTCCGGCGCAACATCCTCAACGTGCGAGGCGATGCCCCAGTTATGGCCGAACGGGTCGGTGACGGTTCCGTAACGGTCTCCCCAGAACATGTTCGTCAGCGGCATAACCACTTTCGCGCCGCCGGCGACGGCGCGGTTGAACACGGCGTCGCAATCCTCGAAGTAAACGTAGAAGGAATGGGCCGTACAGCCGGAGGGCGCGATAGCATGCCCTGGGAACTCGTCGTTGAGCATGATTTTGGAATTGCCGATGGCCAGTTCGCAGTGGCCGATCGAACCGCCGGGGCCTTCCATGCGCATCAGTTCTTTCGCGCCGAATGTAGTTTTGTAAAACTCGATGGCCCGCGCTGCGTTCTTGCAGGTCAGCCCGGGTGTAATCGTGGGA
>JBAUEX010000184.1:0-3452 GCA_049678845.1 Candidatus Acidiferrales bacterium | reverse complement strand
GCGGAGCGCGAAACGACTCGCGCGTAGAGACGGCTTTGGGGAAAAAGGAGCTTTGCCATGGGATTAAACGGCAGATCGATCCTCGGGAATGAATTGGGCAAGAACGGTGAGAAGATATTCCGTGCGATAAATCCCGCCACGGGGCAGGAGCTTGAACCGAATTATTACTCGGCCGATGCGAAAGAAGTGGACTCCGCCGCGCGAAAAGCGGCGAGCGCGTTCCCTCAGTACAGCGACTCATCCGGAAAAAAGAAAGGCGCGCTGCTGCGAAAGATTGCAGAGCAAATTGAGGGTCTGGGCGACGATTTGGTCACGCGAGCCGTGCAGGAAACGGCTCTGCCGGCTGCAAGGATCAAGAATGAAACGGCGCGAACGTGCTTTCAGCTTCGACTTTTCGCAGAGGTGGTGGAAGAAGGGTCATGGGTCAACGCGCGAATTGATCGGGGTGATGCTGCGCGGAAGCCAGCGCCGAAGCCGGATGTGCGTTCGTTGTGGAGAGCGTTGGGACCGGTCGCGGTTTTTTGCGCGAGCAATTTTCCGATTGCGTTTTCGGTGGCGGGAGGCGATACAGCGTCAGCGCTGGCCGCTGGAAATCCCGTGGTGGTGCGGGCGCACGCAGCGCATCCGGGCACTGCGGAGATGGTCGGGCAGGCAATTCAATGCGCGGTGAAGGAATCGGGCTTGCCGGAAGGGGTTTTTTCACTGCTGTTCGATGCGGGAACAGAGGTGGGGTTGGCGCTCGTCAATCACGCGGCCATCAAGGCGGTTGGATTCACAGGATCAAGGAATGGAGGACGCGCGCTGATGGATGCGGCGGCGGCACGTCCGGAGCCGATTCCGGTGTTCGCCGAAATGAGCAGTACAAATCCGGTTTTCATTCTGCCCGGCGCGATGAAGGAAAGAGGCGCTGAAATCGCGAAGGGAGTGCACGCGTCGGTGACGCTGGGGGCTGGACAGTTCTGCACGAAGCCTGGCGTTGTCGTGGTGGGCGATGACGCATCCGCGCGTGAATTTGCCACGAGTGTGCGCGAGTTGATGAAGACGAGCGGCGAGTTCACGTTGCTGACATCACGAATCCATGAGGCCTATCGCACGGGAGTCGAGGCCCGGAGCCGCGAAGACAAAGTCCAGCTAGCGCCGCGCGCTGGCGGGGATGCGACACCAAGTGGTTTTCGGGTGGGTGCCGCGCTTTTCGAAACGGATGCGCCTGCTTTTTTGGAGAATGCGGATTTGCACGCGGAGATTTTCGGACCTTCGACCTTGATCGTCCGTCACAATTCCCGTGACGAACTTCTGGCAATTGCTCGAGGGCTGGAAGGACATTTGACGGCTACGCTGCACGGCACGGTGAACGATTTGCGCGAGTTTGCGGACCTGGTTTCGATACTTGAGACCAAGGTGGGGAGATTGATTTTCAACGGTTATCCAACGGGCGTGGAAGTTTGCCATGCGATGGTGCATGGAGGACCCTACCCGGCGACGTCCGATGGACGTTCGACTTCGGTGGGAACGCAAGCGATTTATCGCTTCGCGCGGCCCATTTGTTATCAGGATTTTCCGAACACAGTGCTTCCCGATGAGCTGAAAAACGAAAACCCTCTGGGCATTTGGCGACTCGTCGACGGGCAACTGACTCGTGACAAACTGACCGCGACAATTGGCGTAAAATCGGCTTGAAAAGAGCCGATTCCGCTGACTTACTGCTATTCTTTCACCTAGCAATCAAATCTTTAGCGACGCGTCAAGAAAACTGATACATTTCCGGAACGGATTTATCGCGATGGCTGGTTCGTTTGCCCGGAGAATAGTGCGCGCGTGACATTCACACTGCTCGACTGGACCGCGATTTTAGGTTACCTCGTCATCACCCTCCTGTTGGGACTTTATTTTCGGCGACGCTCGGGGAAGAGCACCGAGGATTATTTCGTCTCGGGACGCAGAGTGTCGTGGTGGCTGGCGGGAACGTCGATGGTGGCGACCACGTTTTCGGCGGACACGCCGTTGCTCGTCGCCGGAATCGTCTACACGCAGGGAATCGCAGGGAACTGGATCTGGTGGGCTTTCCTACTTTCCGGAATGATGACTGTATTTCTGTTCGCAAAATTGTGGCGGCGGTCTGGCTTGATGACAGACGTGCAGTTTGCAGAGATTCGATATGCGGGAAAGCCTGCGGCGTTTCTTCGCGGATTCCGCGCGGTCTATCTCGGCCTGTTGATGAATTGCCTGATCCTCGGCTGGGTGACGAAGGCAATGATCCTGATCATTGGCACGACGATGGGGCCAACGATGCAGGGCTGGCCGGTGTTTACGGCATTTGTGAATGGGCTGAGCCACATTTTTGGTCCAGCGTTTGCGGGCACGAATGGGCAGGCGCTGGCGATCTGCATTTTCTTTCTGATTCCGTTCACGGGGATTTACGTTTCGTTGGGCGGATTGTGGGGCGTGCTGTGGACGGATTTGTTCCAGTTCGTCCTGAAAATGGGGATCGTAATCGTGGTGGCGTATTACGGGGTGATTGCTGCGGGCGGCGTGGGTCCGATGACGGCAAAAATCGAGGCGATGCGCGCATTAAACGGCGGGTCGGATCCATTGGCGTTTTTTCCGGATTTTTCGCGCGGATTTTCCAGCGAAGCGCTGTGGACGCTGCCTGTGATTACTTTCGTGGTGTACCTGGGAATTCAGTGGTGGGCGTTCTGGTATCCGGGTGCGGAGCCCGGCGGAGGCGGGTACATCGCGCAGCGAATTTTCAGCGCACGCAACGAGCGCGAGGGATTGTACTCCGTTCTGTGGTTCAACATCGCGCAATACGCAGTGCGTCCATGGCCCTGGATTTTCACGGCGCTTGCCGCGATTGTCCTGTATCCGGGGCTGGCGCGTCCGGAGACGAGCTACATGTTGATCGTGACCGAGCACGTGCCGCACGCGCTGCGCGGAATTATTCTGGCGGGATTCCTGGCTGCGTTCATGTCGACCATCGCGACGCAGTTGAACTGGGGCACGTCGTATCTGGTGGAAGACGGCTACCGGCGATTCATCAAGCGCAGCGGGAGCGAGCGTCATTATGTGTATGTTTCGCGTGTTGTGACGCTGCTTCTGGTTGTCGTGACGGGATACGTGTCGGCGCATTTGGCTTCGATTCTCTCCGGCTGGCAGGACGTGCTTGAGTTGGGCGCGGGAACCGGGAGCGTTTATCTGCTGCGGTGGTATTGGTGGCGAATCAATGCGTGGAGCGAAATTTCGGCGATGGCGACTTCGCTGGTGGTCGTGCTGGGGGTGCGCTCCGAGCGATTGTCGCAGTGGTTGGTGCATCGGCCGGAGCTTTTTGTGGGCTCGGGTTCAGTGGTTTTTGCAAAGACGGCGTTGACGGCAACGCTGGCGACCTCGCTTGTGTGGATCATCGTGACGTTGCTGACCAAGCCTGAACCGGATGCGAAGTTGCTGGCGTTCTATCG
>JBAUEX010000183.1:0-56286 GCA_049678845.1 Candidatus Acidiferrales bacterium | reverse complement strand
GGAATGTTCAGCGCCTCGAAGTTGTAATACGGCGTTTCAATCTCCGCGCCCTCGACAATCGAAAAGCCGATCGAATTGAAAATGCAGTACAGCTCTTCATACGTTTGGGAGATTAAGTGCCGCGTGCCAATCGGCCGCGTCACGCCAGGCAGCGAAAGATCGATGCGGCCAACCGTCCCGTTTGTCTGAAGCGCCGCTTTTTTACCGGCCAGATTTTTCTCTAATTTGCGAAAACAAATGTTGAAGCTGGAACCCACCCACTTTTTCGCCTCTGCTGGAGCGAGCTTCAGCCAATTTTCCTGCACTCGCGATTTGACGCTGTTGTTTCTCCCCACCCAGCGAACGCGGAAGGCTTCTAACTCCTCGGCGCTGCCAACGCGCAGCAACTCGCTGTCGGCCACGCCGAGTAATTCATCGAAAAGCACCTGAACGCTCCCCTCGGAAGGTACGCTCAGTTTCTCGAAGATAAGATTCGTTTGTTCGAGGATGTTCGCCATTGCGATTAAGATGTCAAAACGGGCTGTACTTCAAGGCCGCACCTGGGGTCAGGTCCCAACCGCCCCCGCGCTATCGCCACGAATCACGTGGAATAGCGCAAACTACGCGGAAGCTGGCGTCGTGGTGAGTTGCTGCTTGGCCTGCGCCACCAGCGACGTAAACGCGGCCGCGTCGTGCACCGCAAGGTCCGCCAGGATTTTCCGGTCCAGGTCCACGCCGCCCACCTTCAGCCCGTGCATGAACTGGCTGTATGAAATGCCGTTATTGCGCGCGGCTGCGCCAATGCGCTGAATCCACAGCGTGCGATAATCGCGTTTGCGCGTGCGGCGGTCGCGATAGGAATAGCGCAGCGAACGGTTCATCGCCTCTTTCGCCGAGCGGTGCAGCTTGCTCTTTGTCAGGAAAAATCCCTTGGTGTGTTTCAGAATCTTCTTGCGGCGTGCGCGGCGTTTGGTTCCACGTTTGACTCTAGGCATCGAAAAAACTCCTCGAAAGAATTGTAGAGATTCGCCGGCTCGCGGCCGGCAACCAAAATTTCACGGGAGGAAAACAATCAGGAGACAAAAGGTCGCGGCACGCCAAACGTCAGCGCGCCGCAACGGGTTTGTCTCGCAGGACTCCATGTTGCCATACCCCCAGATTTCAGGGCTGACCGGCCGGCAGGCACCCGTGAAGCGCTGCCCGGCGCGGTGAAGAATCAGAACCGCGAATTCAAACTATGGTAAGCCGTACGGCAACTGCAGACGGATCTTTGCGGCGTCTCCCGGCGTCACCTGGATCTGCTTGAGAAGTCGGCGCTGCCGCTTCGGTTTCTTCGTGCCGAGCAGGTGGCGCTTGCCAGAATGCATACGCATGATTTTCCCCGTCGAAGTGATCTTGAAACGTTTGGCCGCTCCTCGATGGGTCTTCAGCTTGATTTTCTTTCTCGGTTTTCTCGGCACAATTCCCTCGCTAAACGCAATATGTTTTGAATGTTAGGCTTGTCCGGCTGCGGGAGCCGGCTTCGCGCCAACGGACCCTTTTTTCGGCGCCAACAGAGCCAACAGGATATTTGCTTCCATGCGCGGCCCAAATTCCACCAGCGCGTGCTCCTCGATATCCTTCAGCAGACGCATCATCTTTCCGCGACCTACATCCTGATGAGCCATTTCCCGGCCGCGATGGAAGATCATGGCCTTCACTTTGTAACCCTTGCCGAGGAACTCGATAATCTGGTTCTTGCGCACCTGATAGTCATGCTCGGCCGTGGAAGGGCGGAACTTCACTTCCTTAATCTGCGTGCCCTTCTGGTGTTTGCGCGTCTCATGAGCCTTTTTGTTCTGCTCGTAGAGAAACTTGCCGAAATCGGCGATTTTGCAGACCGGAGGCACGGCGTTCGGAGAAATCTCGACCAGATCGAGCCCCGCCTCGCGCGCCGCCTTCATGGCGTCGAAGTAAGTCATGACGCCAAGCTGATTTCCCTGGTCATCAATCACGCGCAACTCGCGCGCGCGAATGCGCTCGTTCACCCGCGGACCACTACTCGCTCCAGCTCGTTCGGCGATAAACCCACCTCCAGCCCCAGCTAACCCGCGACCACCTGACAGAAACGCCCATCCGGTGGACGGGCCATGAAGTATAACACGGCCTGAGCGGGGAGCGGCAAGCGGCAAGCAAGTCACTTCAGCGTTAATCCTGGACGTGACGTCGGCAAGAGTTTTTTCCCCCTCGGGGCAATCCAGCCTCTTTCCGTGCGGGTGGTTTCCGGCATGTGCTAAACTTTGTTCCCAGCTTCGGTTCGCACTTTCGATTCTTTTTCAGGCGCATGCCCAAAGAGCTTTTTGGTACTGACGGAATCCGAGGCCTCCCCGGCAAATATCCTCTCGATGACGCGACGCTTTTTCGCGTTGGCGTCGCCTTGGGCGAGTACATCGCGGAACATCGCGATCCCACGAAATCGCCGAAGGTGCTCATCGGCATGGACACGCGCGAGTCCGGCCCCGAAATTGCCAGCCGCATTGCGCAAGGTCTGCGCGTCGCGGGAATCGAACCCGTCTCCGCGGGTATTGTCACCACTCCGGGCGTCGCCTGGCTCGTCCACACGGAAGACTTCTCCGCCGGCGTCGTGATTTCCGCATCCCACAACCCCTATCACGACAACGGCGTGAAGCTAATTTCCGGCAACGGAATGAAGTTCCCTGACGCGGCCGAGGCGCAAATCGAAATGCGCATTCTCGCTGCACAAATGGACAACTCGCCGATTCCAGAGGCAGTGTCGAGCAGCTTGCCTGCCACCACGGCTTTGCAAATCGATTATCTCTCGGCCTTACGCGGCAAGATGTTTTCGGGCGCAAATCTCGCGGGAATGAAAATCGTTCTCGACGGCGCCAATGGCGCGGCCAGCAAGCTCGCGCCGGAGCTTTTTCGCGGACTCGGCGCGGAAGTCCTGACGATTTTCGACCATCCAGACGGCCGCAACATCAACGATCATTGTGGTTCGCTTCATCCCGGCAAAATGCAGGAGAAAACCGCCACTTCCGGCGCCCATCTGGGAGTGGCGTTTGACGGCGACGCTGACCGCGCCGTTTTTTCGACTTCGAGTGGCCGGTACGTCGATGGCGATGCTGTTCTTTTTGCCGCCGGGCGCTTTATGAAAAAAACGAGGCAGCTCAAAGGCGACACAATCGTTGGCACGAGCATGTCGAATCTAGGCCTCGAACGAGCCCTCGAACGCGACGGCTTGAAACTCGCGCGTGTTCCTGTCGGCGACCGTTATGTGCTGGAAGAGATGCTGCGCATCGACGCGAATCTTGGCGGCGAGCAATCCGGGCACGTCATCTTCCTCGACGACTCAACCACCGGCGACGGAATGCTCACAGCCGTGAAAATGGCCTCGCTGGTTGCCATCTCCGGGAAACTCGATGCTCTTTTGCACGATCTGAAAGTGTTTCCACAGAAAATCGTCAACGTGCGCGTGCGATCAAAACAGCCGCTTGATTCTCTGCCGCTGGTGGTCAGCGCGCTTGCCAACGCCGAAAAAAATCTCGGCAGTTCGGGCCGCGTTGTGGTGCGCTATTCCGGCACAGAGCAACTGGCGCGCGTCATGGTCGAGGCCGAACGCCCCGAAGACGTCGACCTCTACGCCCAGTCCATCGCCTCCGCCATCGAATCCTCGGTCGGCGCCGCCTGATTGGCATTTTCATTCAAGAAATACTTGCCTTCGCAGCGACTCTCATGTATCGGCTTGCACTACGTCCAGGCGTAGAAAAGGAAAGCCGGTGCGCTGCTGATTTGGCACCTGCTTTGACACCGCGTTAAGGGAACACTTACTGTCCGCCCTTTAGCTACACCCCGAAGTACTGCCGCAATTCTCGCATTTGTAGCAGCTACCGTTGGGCGTCATCAACATGCCGCATTCGGAGCAGGAAGGCGCGTCGTCAATCGCCGCGCGAGGGCGCAGCTTTTCCTCTGCGGTCGCGACGGCGCTCGCCCCAGCAAGCGGAACAGCAACTTTCGCCGCTGCAGGTTCCTCTACTGCTTCGCCGTTCCGCACCAGGTAATCGCGCGAGATGAATTTTCCGCCCAGCCATCGCCCGATGTAGTCGATGATCGACTTGGCATAAGGAATTTCCCTGTTCCCGGTGAAGCCCGAAGGCTCAAAGCGCGCGTTCACAAATTTGTCGATCATGGCGCGTAGCGGAACGCCGTACTGCAGGGCAATCGAAACGGAAAGCGCGAAGCCGTCCATGATTCCGGAGAGCGTCGAGCCTTCTTTTGCCATCTTGATGAAAATCTCGCCCGGCGTACCGTCATCATATTTCCCGACGGTCAAATAACCTTCGTGCCCGCCAACCGAGAATTTGTGCGTGATGGAGTTGCGCTCGTTCGGCAGTCTTCTGCGTTCCGAGCGGAAGAGTTCCTGCTGGGCGCCCACGGGAGTCTCCACTTTAGCCGCTGCCGATAGTGCGGGCTGCCCCGCCGTCCCGGTTTTCTTCTCGCCCGCCGCGGAGAGCGGTTGCGAACGCTTCGAGTTGTCGCGATAAATAGCCACGGCCTTCAACCCCAATTTCCAGGATTCAACATAAGCCTGCATCACATCTTCGACCGTCGACTCTTCCGGCATGTTGATGGTCTTCGAAATCGCGCCGGAGAGGAACGGCTGCGCCGCGGCCATCATCTTCAAATGCCCGCGCCAAGCGATCGAACGCCCGCCGTTGGTCGCGAGCGAGCAATCGAACACCGGCAAGTGTTCCGGTTTAAGGTCCGGCGCACCCTCGATCGTTCCGTGCTGGTCGATCCAGTCGACGATCAGCGACGCCTGCACATCGGAATAGCCGAGGCGCATCAGCGCCATGGGCACGGTGTTGTTCACGATCTTGATTACGCCGCCGCCCACAAGTCGTTTGTGCTTCACCAATGCCAGGTCTGGCTCGATGCCGGTCGTGTCGCAATCCATCATGAAGCCGATCGTGCCGGTCGGCGCCAGCACGGACACTTGCGAATTGCGATAACCGAACTTCCCACCGTGGTCGACCGTAGTATCCCAGGCTTCGCGCGCGGCGCGCAGTATCTGCGGCTGGACATTGTCTTCCTTGATGGGCCGCAGCGAGTCGCGATGCATGCGCATCACCTCCAGCATCGGCTCCCGGTTCGCTTGATAGCCGGCAAACGGCCCCATTTTCTCGGCCATGCGCGCCGATTGGGCGTAGCCTTCGCCGGTCATCAGTGCGGTGATCGCGCCGCCAATGTCGCGGCCCTGGTCGGAATCATACGGCACGCCCAGAGAAAGCAGCAGCGCGCCGAGGTTGGCATAACCCAGGCCGAGCGGGCGAAAATCGTGCGAGTTCCGCTCGATCTTAGGCGTTGGGTAGCTGGCGTTGGAAACCAGAATTTCCTGCGCTGTGATGGTGACGTCAACGGCGTGTCGGAAGCCTTCGACATCGAATTGCCCGTTCGGACCGAGGAATTTCAGCAGATTGAGCGACGCCAAATTGCAAGCCGTGTCGTCGAGAAACATATATTCCGAGCAGGGGTTCGACGCGTAAATCTTATCCGTTCCTTTGCAGGTGTGCCAGCGGTTCACCGTCGTATCATATTGCATGCCCGGGTCGCCGCACTGCCATGCCGATTCCGACATTCTGCGCAACAGGTCGCGCGCGCTGAATTTTTCGACGGGTTGGCCGTCATTTACATTCCGCGTCCACCAGTCGCGGTCATCTTCGACGGCCTGCATGAATTCATCCGTCACGCGCACGGAGTGGTTGGCGTTCTGGAAAAAGATGGAACTGTACGCTTCGCCGTCAATCGAGGAGTTGTAGCCCTGTTCGATCAACACCTGCGCCTTCCGCTCTTCCTTCATTTTGCAGTCAATGAATTCCGCAATGTCGGGATGGTCGACGTTGAGGATCACCATCTTGGCTGCCCGCCGCGTTTTCCCACCGCTCTTAATTACGCCCGCGAACGCGTCGAAGCCTTTCATGAAACTCACCGGCCCTGAAGCAATTCCGCCTCCCGAAAGCGTCTCCTTGCTCCCGCGCAGCGTCGAGAAATTCGTTCCTGTTCCAGAGCCCCACTTGAAAAGCATGCCTTCGGTTTTTGCGAGATTCATGATCGAGTCCATGCTGTCCTGCACGGAATTAATGAAACACGCCGAGCACTGAGGCTTCGGCTGCACGCCCAGGTTGAACCACACAGGCGAATTGAAAGCCATTTTCTGCTCGACCAGCAAATGCGTCAGCTCGCCCCGAAAAGCCGCCTGCGATTCCAGCGTCGCGAAATATCCGTCGTGCTCTCCCCAGTGCACAATCGTATCCACCACGCGCCCAATTAATTGGCGCACCGAGCCTTCGCGCTCCGGCGTGTTCGGCTTTCCGTGAAAATATTTCGACGCGACGATGTTCGTCGCCGTCTGCGACCATGACTTCGGAACTTCAATGTTATCCTGGCGGAAAATCACCTGTCCTTTTTCGTTCCCAATCTGTGCCGTCCGCCGTTCCCATTCGACCACGTCAAATGGGTCCATCTTGCCGTCGGTGAATTTGCGCCGGAATTCCAGCCCGGCCTGAATTGTCTTGCGATCCTGTTGCTCGACGTCCATTTTCCCTGCCACATTACTGCTCAGTGCCATTTTCGTTTCCGCCATGATTTCCTTCCGCCTCCGCGCAGGCAGTCCTGCCGCTGATGGATTTACCGGGTAGGGACAGCGGATTTAACAATTATACCGCAACCCCGGGACCCCGGCTTACGCGACGGTTAGAGAGGGCAGGCAACCGTCACTCAATTCCGGAGAGAATGACTCTAGCTCTCGGAGCAGTTCAGCGCAAGCCGGGCGGCAGTGGATGTCCACGCTGCCTAAAAACCGAAAAAAGAAAAAGCTTCGCTCCTCCCGCACTTTACACTGCAATTACGGTCGGGCGACTGGCCCTTGATTTCGTCGGTTTTTAACCCGGGTCGACGCCGTGGGTTCTTCCGTTCCCCCGCTCACGGCCCGTACCACACTCCCCGAATCTGGGAACGCAGTATTACCGGGTTGTGGAAAAAGTGTCAAGCAGAAAGCGCAACGCTACCACAAAATCTTTGGGTGCCGGTGTCCAACTTGTCTATAGATGGTGGTTCAGCCGTAGAATGGCCCTTCGCGGTTCCTCATTTGTTTCGCTTCGCAATCGTGGCTATGCTTAGATGCATCTAATTTTCATGCGGCTCTCGCAACCAATCCGCCACCTGCGACGAATCATAATTGTGGCTTTCTGCGTCTGTGCAGCAGTTCCCGCGCTTCAGGCCCAGTCCAAGGCGAAGCATTCGACGATCGCGCACGCGCCGGCCAAAAGAATCTGGCTCGCGGGTGTGCCGAATTTCGGCGAGGTGACGCCAACTCTTTATCGCGGAGCGCAGCCGTCCGATTTGGGTTTTCAAAGCCTCGCCAAAATGGGAATCGATGTGATTGTCGACTTTCGCGGCTTGAATCTGAATCAGGAGAGACACGAGGCGGCCGCTAATAACATGAAATTAATTCTGCTGAGCTGGGATTGCCGGAGCCCGTCCGACAAAATTGCCGCGAGTTTCCTTCAAATCTTAAGAGAAAATCCTGGTAAGAAGATTTTTGTCCACTGCTATGGCGGCATTGATCGCACCGGAACGATGATCGCCGTTTATCGCATGGCGAATGAGGGCTGGACCGAGCCCGAGGCGATGAACGAGATGCACGCCTTTGGTTATGCCTTCATGCACCGCATCTGGTGCCGCGCCGTCGATGAATACGTAAAGAAATTCCCGCAGGACATGCAAGAAAACCCGCAGCTCGTAGCCCTTCACGCTGGCGCCCCGCCTCATGCCACCAACTAGTAGTTAGTCCAGGGCCGTCATAAGCGCCGAACGCTCGTTAGAAAGCTTCGAATCGAAGTTTATTCCTCAGAAAATAGGTTCGTTGTGGTTCGAAGAACCATGAATTATTCCTCAGAAAACAGCCTTAAATCGTTTACTTTCAGCGGCCGCCTTGCGGCCATTTTCATGGTTCGCTTGTGGCGCCGAAGGCGGCATGAGTTATTCGTAGCGCAGTGCTTCAATGGGATCGAGCTTCGCGGCTTTCATGGCGGGCCACACGCCAAAGACTAGCCCGACGCCCACAGACACTCCGATGCCGACCAGTACCGCCCACAGGGGAACTGCAGCTTTCATCGAAGTGACGTGCGGAATCAGCATCGCGAGTCCGCTGAAAAATAAAACACCGAGAATGCCGCCGGAACCCGTTAAGGTCATGGCCTCGAATAGAAATTGCCACGTAATGTCGCGGCTGCGCGCGCCGATCGCTTTGCGCACGCCGATCTCGCGCGTCCGTTCCGTGACGCTGACGAGCATGATGTTCATTACGCCCACGCCGCCGATCAGCAGTCCAATTGAGCTCAGTACGATCAGCACCAGAGCGACGCCGCCGATGATTTGGTTGAACTGTTCTTCCTCCTGCACCTGTGTAGTGATGGAAAAATTGTCCGGCGCGGCATAGGCCACCTTTCTCCGGCGTCGCAATACTTCTCGCGCTTCGTCCACCGCTTCGTCGAGCTTCCCGTGATAGGCGAGAAAGCGGTAGCCATTATCCTTGGCGGAGGGGAACATTTTCATGAACGTGTCGTAGGGAATCGTCACCCGCCGGTCTTCGTCCTGCATCCCAAACCCGCCCGGAGGTTTTTCATAGACGCCGATCACGAGAAAGTCCGAGCCGTCAATCACAACAGTTTTATTCAAGGCGTCATTCGCCGTGGGAAAGAGCGCCGTCGCGATATTTTCTCCCAACACCACTACTTTTTCATGATGGTCGCTTTCCGCTGATGTGAAGAAGCGGCCCGCCTTCAGCTGCGCGTTTCCGTAGACTTCCATGTACGCGGGAAATGTGCCACGGAATTCCATGTCCTGAACCTGATTTTTTTGATAACGAATGCTGTGAACCTGATGCCAATTGAAAGCTGAGATGGCAATCTGTTTTACCGAGGGGCATGAGGCCAAGATCGCTTCTCCGTCGGCGAGCGTCAGCGGAGGTCTCTCGCGCACTTGCTTCGGCACGCGCCCCACGTGTGGTCCTTGGTCAAAGCGATCCACGTAGGCGGTGTCCGCGCCGTAGCCTTCGATCTCCGCGGCGATCGTTGCCTTGAATCCCGTGATCAGTGAAGCGACGATGATGATCACGCCCACGCCAATCACCACGCCCAGAACGGCGAGTGCGCTGCGCGCCTTGTGCGTTCGGAGCGTGTCGAAAGCCAGGGCAAGATTTTCGCGGATGTCTTGTTTCATGGCTCGCCTCTAGGTTTCCGCCCGCAACGCTTCAATAGGATCCAGCCGGGACGCGCGCATGGCCGGATAAATGCCGAAGAAAAGTCCTACTCCGGTCGAAAGCGCCAGTGCAATTACGACCGCATGAATCGGCGTTGAGATCGGCAGGGGTGATATCGCTCGGACCAGCATGGCGATGCCCACCGCCAGCAAGACGCCCGCCAGCCCTCCCATGCCCGATAGAATCGAAGATTCCATCAGAAATTGCAGCACGATGTGGCGTCGCCGCGCTCCCAACGACTTTCGCAAACCAATCTCCCTGGTCCGTTCCGTGACGCTTGCGAGCATGATGTTCATAATCACGATTCCACCGACCACCAGGAATACGCTCGTCAGCCACACGGCGATGCCAAACAGATTTCCCGTGAGTTTTTCCCACAGCCCGGTGATGGACGACGGCTCGATGATTCCGAAGTTGTCTTCCGTTCGATACGGCACGTGACGCCGGGCGCGCAATAGCACGCGCACTTCATCTTCCGCCTCGGGCATCGCTTCCGTGCTGATCGCTTCGACGAACATGGTGATCGAATCGTCGGCGGCCATCCAAACCGTTCGGTACGTCGTCAGCGGCAGCATCACAAAATTATCGCGCGACTGGCCCAGAATCGTTCCCAGTGACTTGGCCGTCCCGATCACCTGGCACTGCTGCGCTCCGACCCGCAATTCTTTTCCGATCGGATCAACTCCTGGAAACAATTTCATCACCACGTCGTTGCCGAGAAAACAAATCGGGGTGCGATGATCTTCATCGGCGTACGTAAAAAAGCGCCCGGAAGCAATGTCGAAGTCCCGCACCTCGGCGAATTCCGGTGTCGCTCCGATCACTTGCACGTCCTCCATCAGATGCTCGCCTTGATGTACGTCCGCGACAGTGTTTTCCTCGGCTGCGACCTTCTCGGAATACTTCAGGTGGTCTTTTAGCGCGCGGTAGTCCTCCATACGTAGGGGCGGCCGCTTGTTTGCTTTCAAGAAGTCATCGAAGTTCGTTACGATGCCGATACGATCGATCACGAATGCGTTGGAGCCCAGATTGGCGATCTTGTTGGCCACATAAAGATTTAGCCCGTTGAGCACGCTCATCACCGAGACAAGCGTCGTTACCGCCAGAATGACCCCGAGCAGCGTCAGAAAACTGCGCAGCTTATGCGCGCGCAAGGTATCGAACGCAAGCCACGATGCTTCGCGCAGCGTGACGCTCGCCTGTCGAAAACCTAGTCCTAATTTGGGCTGCCGTGGCATCTAATCAGTATAGACGTTCCTTAGGGGATAAAAGTTCTCTCTGGGACAGAATTAATGGCCAGGATGACGCTCTCGATACCAATCGTCCAGTCCCGCACCGCATGAAAGGAAATGTCGCTACAATAGGAAAAGCGAGAAAGCGAGCATAGGAATCGTTTCTCGATAGCCATCATACGAAACTCTCCGAAGGGAAGAGAATCTTCGTTTTCATTGAAGCGCCTGGTCCAATTCGGATGCGCCATCGCAATGGTCCTCGCCGTCTGTCTCTTACCGCTCCTCGCGGCGAAGCAACAGTCCACGCAACCGGCGTCCGACCAAACCGCCCTCACGCCGGCGCAGATTCAAGACCTCCTCAGCCGCATCATTGCCAACCAGCACCGCAACGATGTGGCGCTCGACACCTTTGAACGCTTGGAGCGTCACGTCGAGCGCGATGGCTCCAACGGCCGCGTTGCCGAAGACAAGCTCTATCGTGTGGTGCCCACCGGAAGCGGCACTTTGAAACTCCTGGTTAGGGAAAACAACCAGTCCGTGTCTCCCATCGAATATCGGCGCCAGCTACGCGATTGGGAGCGCGTTCTCCAGGTCGCCATTCATCCCGACGACCCGCGTCAGCTTGCCGTCGTCGCCAAGCAAAAAAAGAGGCTGAAAGATCGCGAACGCCTGATTAACAGCGTTTCGAGCGCCTATCTGCTCACCTGGATGGGCCGCGAAGTCCGTGACGACCACGCCCTGGAAAAAATACAGCTCAATCCCAATCCAGCATATCAGCCCCGCGGTGATTCCACCGACTGGCTGGTTCACGCCCGGGCCACAATTTGGGTCGACGCGTCAGCGGCCCAGCTCGTTCGCGCAGACGCCAGCATTGTCCGCGACATCTCGTTCGGCGGTGGCATTCTTGGAAAAGTCTATCGTGGCGGCCATTTCATCATGGAGCAGGCGCCCGTAGCGCCCGGGATCTGGGAGCCCTCCCTCTATCAATACGATATTTCCGGCAGGAAGTTTCTCTTCATATTCACTTTGCATGAAGTGACGTCGCTGGGCCACTATCGCCTGATCGGTTCCCCCAACCAGGCGCTCGCCGTCGCGCAAGACGACTTGACTCACTGTTGCAGCACTTTCGCGGGCGATCCCTGAAGCTGTGCCAGGCCGCGCGGATTGTTCAGATCAGCAGGCCGTGGATGATTCCTCCGAGACTTACTTCGCGAGTTTCTTGCGCATTTCTCCGTAGACCGTGGCAAAGAAACCTGGAGGATTGTCTTCAACGGAAGCGGCGCGTGTGTCGTAGTCTTCGAGTCCTCGAATGATTTCATTCGACGGCAAACGCCGGAGCAAATAGATGTGCCGACGTCCGCCCGCTGCGGCGTGCTCTTCGCCGTGCACCTGAAAGAACTCACCGCCATAACGAATCGTCAGCGGATATTTCCAGTGCGCCTTTGGATTGCGAGACGCAATTTTTAAATCCCAAGTTCCGTCGCCCTGTGTCACTTCGTCTTCCACAAGGTTTGGATTCACGCGCCATTCACCCGTTTTCCCATACCGAATCGCACGATCGAGCAGCACCAAGGGCAGCGTCCCAGGGACCTCATGCGTCGCCAAACCGCTCATCGCGCGCACCGCGCCCTCCACGCCGAAGTAGCAAATCAGCCATGTCAGCGGATGCATGGACACGGACAGAAGTCCCATGGGGCCCGCATAGGGCCACGGAATTGATCTACCGATCGCTGGACCCGTTCGCGTGACAAAGATTGAATACCAAGCGATCAACGCTGCCAAGGCCAGAAGGGACTCAATGATGCCCGAAAAGACTGTTGCTCGCGACCAATTCACCTGAATGTCGCCCCAATATGCGGCCCGCCAGCGCGCCGGCAAAAACGCGAGAATTGGTCCAGCCAGATACGTCCACACGATGGGTTGCCCTTGGCTCTCCAAGGTAGGTGGGTCGGCGTGCGCGGACAAGCTCCGTTTCGGACTCGACGACGAAAACGACAATCCGCCGATACAAATTGGAGAGGCGCTTTACTGCCACACTCGACCAAGGTTACGCTTAACCCACTTTCCTCTGCCCAGCTTTCGAGGAGGCGCCATGTATGCCCGAGTAACGCAGTTCCACATCGTGCCCGACAAACTCGATTCATTTCTTGCCGCTCTGCGGGATGCCATTCCTCATGCGCATCAACAGCGCGGGTTTCGCGCGCTTATTGTTCTTCGCGCAGAGACGCCCGCATCTAGCGCCGAAGTGCGGGTGATGTCTTTGTGGGACTCGATCGAGGATTTGCAGGCCGGCGAGCAGAATTTCTACTTTTACCAGGCGCTCGCGAAGGTCATGACGTCGTCGAAAGGCTTCCCCCTCATCGAAGGCCAGCAAGTGCTCTTCGCTGATTTCCCGACAGGCAGTCCGACCAAACGTCACGATAGCTCCGCCGACGAAACCAAATTCTAAATACGACTCTCTGGTGACGCGATGCATGGCCTTGACCCTGATTGCCGCGGCCAGTAAGCTAGCTGTTCCCAGCACTGGGCAGATAAGCGGAAGCGCGTCAGCGCTTTCCGAAACGACAATGGCTTCCATACAAATTACGCTGCCGGACGGGGCGAAACGCGAAGTCGCCGGCGGGACTACCCCCGCGGAAGTCGCGCGGCAAATTTCGCCGCGGCTCGAAAAGGAGGCGCTTGTTGCGCGCGTTAACGGCGAGCTGTGGGATCTTGCGCGCCCGCTTGATCAAAGCACCTCGTTGGCGCTTCTCACTTCGAAGGATCCCGAGGCAATCGAGGTGCTGCGCCATTCCGCCGCGCATCTGCTTGCCGCCGCAGTCATCGAACTTTTCCCGAGCGTAAAACTGGGCATCGGCCCTCCGATCGACAATGGCTTCTTCTACGATTTCGTTCGGAGCGAGCCGTTCACGCCCGAAGACTTGGAGCGCATTGAGAAGAAAATGCGCGAGCTCGCTTCTCAAAACATTCCAAACGAGCGCAAGCTGCTGCCCAAGCCGGAAGCGTTGAGGTTTTATCGCGACGCGCAGCAGGAATTCAAATGCGAGCTGATTGAGGAAAAAGCCATCGAGCCCATGGTGTCGTTTTACACCACCGGAAAATTCATCGACTTCTGCAAAGGCCCGCACATCCCCTCGACGGGCCGCATCAAGGCGTTTAAGTTGATGAACGTCGCCGGCGCATACTGGAAGGGTCACGAAGGCAATCCGCAGATGCAGCGGATTTACGCGGCTTGTTTTTACACCCAGGCTGAGCTTGACGAATATCTGCACAAGCTCGAAGAAGCCAAGCGCCGCGATCATCGCAAGCTCGGGCAGGAGCTCGATCTTTTCAGCATTCAAGACCAAGCCGGACCGGGCCTGATTTTCTGGCATCCCAAGGGCGGTCGCATCCGCACGATTGTCGAGGACTGGTTGCGCGCGGAACTCCTGCGCCGTGGCTACGATCTCGTCTTCACCCCGCACGTCATGCGCCTCGACCTATGGAAGACCAGCGGGCACACTGGCTTTTATCGCGAGAGTATGTTCAGTCCCATCGAAATCGAGAAGGCCGATTACCAGATCAAGCCGATGAACTGCCCCGGCCACATTTTGATTTACAAGGCGCATCTCCGCAGCTATCGCGATTTGCCACTGCGCTATGCCGAACTGGGCACAGTTTATCGCTATGAACGTTCCGGCGTTTTACACGGCTTGCTGCGTGTGCGCGGCTTCACGCAGGATGACTCGCACATTTTCTGCCGGCCGGATCAAATCGAATCCGAGGTTGCGGGCTGTTTGGATTTCGCATTCGCGGTGATGAAGACCTTCGGATTCGATCGCTATGAAGTGGAACTCTCGGAGTGGGACGCCGCGCATCCGGAAAATTACGCCGGCAAAGCGGAAGACTGGAACCGCGCTACGGCCGCGCTGTCCGATACGCTCCAGCGAATGAAAATTCCGTTCAAGCGTATCGAAGGGGAAGCCGCATTTTACGGTCCAAAGATCGACGTGAAATTAATCGACGCGATTGGCCGTCCGTGGCAACTGACCACCGTGCAATTCGATTTCAATTTGCCCGCGCGCTTCGCTCTGGAATATGTTGGTGAAGACGGCGCACGCCACCAGCCGCTCATGGTCCATCGAGCGTTACTCGGCTCGGTCGAACGTTTCTTCGGCATCCTCATCGAGCATTACGCGGGCGCATTTCCCGCGTGGCTTGCGCCGGTGCAAGCGAGCATTTTGCCGCTCAGCGAGAAATTTTCGGAGTACGCGAAATCCATCGAAGCGAATTTGCGCGCCGCAGCCATTCGCGTTCATGTCGACGACCGCAACGAAAAGCTGCAAGCGAAAATCCGCGATGCGCAACTCCAAAAAATTCCGTACATGTTGATCGTCGGCGCCAAAGAGACCGAATCCGGCGCCGTTTCCGTGCGCCATCGCTCGAAAGGCGACCTCGGGCCGCAACCTCTCGATCAGTTCATCGCCGCCCTCCGCCGCGAAATCGAAACCAAAGCGCACGACTGAAACAGTCGTTTTCCACGCCCATGAATATTCAGATTCGCCACGCAGTTCCCGCCGACATTTCCATCCTGCGCGAATTGATCGACGCCTCTGTGCGCGGATTGCAGGCGCAAGACTACACGCCGGCGCAAATTGAACTCGCGCTCAAAACGGTCTGCGGCGTCGATAGCCAGTTGATTGCCGACGGAACGTATTTCGTTGCGGCAGTCAAATCGTCCGAAAAGAATGATTCCGTAATCGTCGGATGTGGCGGCTGGAGCAAGCGCAAGACGCTCTACGGTAGCGACCGCTGGGCGGGACGGGAAGACGCGCTTCTCGATCCTTCCCGCGACGCCGCAAAGATTCGCGCATTCTTTATTCATCCCGCATGGGCGCGGCGAGGCATCGGCGGCATGATCCTAGAAGCTTCCGAATCTGCCGCAAGATCGGCGGGTTTTACCCGCTTGGAAATGGGCTCCACATTGACCGGTGTGCCCTTCTATCGCGCGAAAGGCTACGTCGAGTCGGAACGTCTCGAAGTTCCGCTCTCGAATAGCGTCTCGTTTCCCATCGTGCTGATGTCCAAACACGCATAGGCGCGAGACGACGTGAGATCGTTTGCGTCCGGTGTATGGTATCTTCACGGAAATGCCAGACTCCATTCCTGTCCTGACTCACGAAGAGAAACCCGTGCGCACCGCCGCCGTGAGCGCGCGGATTATCGCCGCGGGAATTGTGATCGCATTTTTCTATCTGGCCTCAAGCGTGGTGATCACGCTGCTGGTGGCAATCCTGCTCGCATATTTTCTCGATCCATTGGTCGTGTGGCTCGAACTGTTCCGTTTGCCCAGAGTGCTGGGTTCTCTCGTCGTTCTGATCCTGGCGATAGCATTGCTTTTTGCCGTTGGATCGTCGCTGATAAATCGCGTGGACCAGTTCGGCGCCGACTGGCCGCTCTATCGCACTCCGCTACGCGCCGTCACCAGCAGCATCGAGCGCCGCATGAATCTGCTCGAATTGCGAGTCAACGAGCTTTCGCCCCAGACGCGTGAATCGCGCGAGGAGCATGTGGTCACCGTGACGGAATCGCATCCGGTGCGCGACGCGTTGCTTCAACGGCTCGGTTCTCTCTATACGGCATTGTTCGCCGCTACCTTTGTGCCCTTTCTCGTTTTTTTTATGCTCGTAGGCAAGCGAAAAATCTGGCACGGCACGATGGAGCTATTTCCCGTAGGGCACCGGACACCCGTAAAAATTGCCCTCTCCGAAGTCAGCAATATGCTGCGCAGCTACGTGGTGGGAACCGCTCTCGTGGGACTGATTCTTGTCTTGGCGAGCTGGGCATTTCTCTGGGCCATGGGCTTGGATTTTTCTTTTCTCACCGCGCTCGTTTCCGGGTTGCTGAACCTTGTGCCCTATCTCGGCATGGTTCTCGCCTGGATGCCGCCGGTGCTTATTGGTTTGAAGCAGTTTCATAGCGTGGGTCCATTCCTCCTGATTTGCGGAGTACTTGCATTTTTTCATTTGATGGCCGCGAACTATCTGCTGCCCGCGTTCGTGGGACGCCGCGTCCATTTGAACGCCGTGTCGGTTACGATCGCCCTGCTTTTCTGGGGATGGATGTGGGGCGCGCTCGGATTGTTGCTCGCGATTCCCATCACCGGAACGATCAAAGTTGTTTGCGACCACGTGCAAGGTTGGGAGCCAGTGGGAAAGTGGCTGGGCGAGTGAGAAGTGATCCAGGCGATACAGCATCGGAATCTTTGTCCGGCTAGTGTGTGGCGTCCGGCCGAACCGCGCGCAACCGCGAGATGACGCCGCCAAGCGATGCAGCATCTGGCGGTTGCTGAAACAGGCGAATCGCAGCGATGCCCGCCGCGCCGGCACGCAAACAAACTCCCGCATTTTCCTCGTCGACGCCGCCTATGGCCAGCACCGGGATCTGAACACTTCGGCAGACTCCGGCAAGTTTGTCGACACCCTGCGGCGCGCCAAACTTCATTTTGGCGGGCGTTTCGTAGACGGGCCCAAAGAAAATGTAATTTCCCCCTGCTCGTTCGACTGCAACGGCCTCTTGAACATCATGGCATGACGCGCCAACCATGAAATCCGCCGGAGCGTTTCCGGCGCGACACCATGGAACAGCTTCGGCCACCGGAATCGAATCGCCGCCTAGATGCACGCCGGCCGCGCCAGCCGCGATGGCAATGTCGAGCCGATCGTTTACTATGACGCGCGTACGAGCATTCGCTTCTTGTCGAGTTACCGCGATGGCTCGGCGAGTAAGCTCCAGCAATTCGCGCACCGGCAAATCCTTTTCGCGGATCTGGATCCAATCAATGCCCGCAGCGACGGCACGTTCGATGCACACGAGTAAATCGTCGGTGAAAGCGACGCCCGAAGGTTGCCGACTGCGCAGAAGATGCCGGTCGGTCACATAACAGAGAAGCATACGTGTAGCCGCGGAGTTAATGGCTTGGTGTCACTGCTGTTCGTTTGCGCCGGAAAGAATCCACCGCGAGCACGGCGTCAATCACGCCCAGCCCGGATATCGCGCCGCGAACGTAAGGATTGAGCAAAATGGGTATCAGCAACGGATAGCGATTGAGAAAATAATTCGTTTCCCAGAAGGTCGACCACGGAATGAGGATAATCAGCAGACCCATTTCGAGCCACAGAAGCAGCAGGAGCACGCGTAGGAGACGGTTGGCCAATGGGGGTCAGTTTTTTTGCAAAGTTGCGATGCGCTCCGCGACGTCACGGTAGTCGATGTTCATCGCGTAAACCTGCCGGAAACTATCGAGCGCCGCTCGGCTGTTGCCTGCTTGCTCTTCTGCCAAGCCCAAATCATACCGCAAAGCGAGAACTGTTTCTGGATCAAGTCCCGGAAGTTCCAGCGCGCGTTGATACCACAGCGCGGCAATTTTGGGCTCCTGCTTCTCCATAAAAACCAGGCCGAGAAGCGTTGCGCATTGCATCGAGTAGCGGAACGAGCGCCCTTCCTGAATCGCTTTCGCTACTCTCTGAAATTCGCCGATGGCTTCATCGAGCAAGCCCATCTCACGGTACGCGATGCCGAGATTGTAATGTGTTTCGAGGTCTTCGTCCTCGTCCTTCTCGCCCATCTCTCCGAGTTCGGCGCGGAATTCTTGAAAAACTTCGCTCAACTCGTTCTTGCCTCCCGGCGTTGCCGATTCGATTCCAGGAACAGGTGGATCGACGTGCTTCGGTTTTGTTTCCGCGGGCGCTTCTACAGCGGAAGTTTCCAGACCCTCCACTTCCGCGACGAGCTGATCGAGAAAGCCTTCCGTGGTCGTAGCTTCATTATTCGCGCTGGGTGTTTCAGAAACCAGTTCCAGTTCGAATTCCGCCGCTTCAGGCTCCCTAGCCTCCGTTGCGCCTGCGGGTGGTTTGGGTGCATCGCCAACAGCTTCGGCCCCTTCTGACGCGGTTAAATTCGCCCACTCGTCGGAAAGATCGATTTCATGCTCGCTCGCTCGAGTAGACCCTGCAACTTCGGCAGGTGAGGTAGTCGCTGCCGATCCTGTGGGGCTCTCTGGTTCCGCGGGGACCACCGGAACGGAGAACTCCGCCGGGCCAGAAGCCGCCGGACGGGGGGCGGTCTGCGCTGCAATGAGTTCTTCGTCGGTCGCGCCCGAGGCACGCTGGAAGCGGCGACGCAGTTCTGTAAAACGCTCCGCATTTATTGTGTCGCCACGTTGCGTGTAAATCTGCTCAAGTTGCGCCGCCAATTCGGCGGTTCGCCGATCATCCCCCGCTCCAAGGTTCAAATCGAGTAGCCGCTCAAGCGTGGGCGCGTGTCCGGGTACGCGCTGCAAAATGTTATCGAGCAACTGAATGGCTTTTTGGGTCAGCCCATAGCTCGAAAACAAATCCACATCAGTGAGAGATTGGGTAACGAAACGCTGCGTTTCATCATCGAGCCCGAGGTCGTTCGCAGGCGTGGCAGGCGGAACCGGTGTGGCAGTGCCGAGCAGCGGAGCCGGCGCGGGCTCCTGCGGAAAAATGTCGTCAAGGTCGGCTGGCGCGTCGGAGGGGTGACCAAGTTTCTTGCGCACTTGGGCCAGGCGTTGCCGCGCAAATTCATTGTCCGGTTCGCGTTCGAGCAACTCGTTCAGCGTGGCTTCTGCGCGATCGGATTGCCCGGCATTCGCATAAGCGTCGGCCAGTTGCGATTGCATCTCGGAAAGATTGTTGTCTCCCATGCGGCGGTAAAGGTCGACAAGCCATTCCATCGGCTCGATACGTTCCTGCAGCCGCTCCGACACAGCCTTGAGCACTTTAACCAGGTGCTCTTGATTTCCAGAAGCGATCGCCGATTCGCGAATTCCATCAATCAGTTGAAGCGCGATATCCGGATCGTCCGCTTCAATCAGGGTGCTGGCGACGCGCAAAACCAGCACATATTTTTCCGCGCCTTGCAGCGCGGCGTGCTGAACCACTTCGACGGCGCGCCCGTTTTTTCCGCCTTTCAGGCAAATGTCGATTTGCAATCCCAGGGTTTCTGAATTTGAGTCCGCATCGGGCAAGCCGGCGAGCGTTTTCAACGCGCCGTCGGTATCTCCTGCCTCGCTGAGCATGCGCGCTTTCAGGGTCAGGGCCGTGGGATTGCCGGGTTCGGCGGCGAGCGCGGCATCGATTGTTTTTTGCGCTTCGGCGGCGTCTCCGTGCTCATGCAAATACCGCGCAAAATGCAAATAGGTGTTTGCCGCCTCCTTTTTCTGGCCCATCGCGATGTACAGCTCGGCGAGGCGCCGCTGCACGCGCGGATTATCAGGCTCGACTTCGAGCAGCCGGCGCAGCACTTCGACGGCCTTTGCGGTCTGATTGGCTTTCAGGTGTGCTTCGGCGAGTTGCAAGAAAATCGGCCGCGCCTCGCTCAAGATCCCTTGCTGCACATAAAGATTCGCGAGTTTTTCGAGCGGCTGCGTTTCGTTCGGAGCCAGCTTCGAAATTTTTTTGTAAATCGCGATGGCCTTGCTGTTGAATCCGTCGTTGAGGTAAAGCTGCGCCAGGCGCTCGAAATATTCGACCGCCTGCGGCATGCTGTTCTGCCGCACGAAGAGATCCCCAACGGTCATTAGCACTACCTGATCGTTCGGGTCGCCGCGCAGAATCGTCTGATATTCCTGAATCGCCTGGGCAACCTTGCCCTGATTCAGCGATTTCAGCGCCGATTCCATGACTTTGGCTTTATTCATGGCCATGCGTGTTTCCCGGATACCCCCGTCCGCGCGCCTGTAGCGGACGCCCACGAAGGGCGTTCTGAAGCGAGTTTCCTAAGGCTAGGCTACGGTAGCACACGCGAAAAACAAGGGTCAACGCGCCGCTCGGCGTGCGGTAGGAACTCGATAACACCTGAATGACGCGGCGGCCCCTTCTAGCACGGCTCCGCCGTATGTCGTCCCGTAAGAGGCAAGCGAAGAGTCAATCGCGCGCGGTGAGAGGGGAGTCCGGAGGTATAGCCGTCGAATTGGCGGCGACGGCCGTCAGCGGAAGGGTTTCTTGCGTTGCCTTGACGGCCCAGCAGGTCGATTCGCGCACTGGCGCATACGAATAACGGTGCAGAGGTGTCGGCCCGTAACGCTTCAGCGCTTCCAGATGGTCCGGAGTGCTGTAGCCGCGGTTTTGCGCCAGGCCGTACTGCGGATAAAGCAGGTCGAAATCGTCCATCAGATGATCGCGTTCGACCTTCGCAAGAATCGACGCCGCCGCAATCGAAATCGAGCGCGCGTCGCCGTGAATCAGCGCCTTCTGCTCAATGGGCAGCGGCAGTTCCATCGCGTCGATCAGCAGGTAATCCGCGGCGGGACGAATATTTTCAACGGCGGCGAGCATTGCCTGGCGGCTGGCCTGATAAATATTCCACGCATCGATGCGGCTCGCGTCGATTTCCGCCACAGCCCACGCCAAGGCATGTTCACGAATGCGCAGCGCCAGTTCTTCGCGGCGGTCGTGCGTTAATTTCTTCGAATCGTCGAGCCCGACGATGCGCCGGCGGGGATTCAAAACGACAGCGGCGGCGACCACAGGTCCGAACAGCGAGCCTCGGCCGACTTCGTCGATGCCGCAGATGCGCATCCATCCTTGCTGACGCGCCAGCCGTTCGTATCGCGAAGAGCAGAGCCGCCCCATCGCGCGCGATTCTACCACACACATCGCGAGGGGACTCAAAGCGCAGAAAAAACAAGGGCCGCACTTAACTCTGCGGCCAGTCGAGAAAAAACTTTAGTGACTTAGCAGGTGGCGAAAATTTATTCCTCGCTCTTTGCTTCGGCGGCTTTCCCGGGACGCTCGCGCTCCACGCGCTTGATACGCGCCGATTTTCCCGTCAGCCCGCGCAGATAATAAAGCTTCGCTCGGCGAACGTCGCCCTGCTGCACAATTTCAATGGAAGCGATGGTCGGCGAGTGCAGCGGGAAAATGCGCTCAACGCCGATCCCAAAGCTGACGCGCCGCACCGTGAAACTCGCTCCGGCCGTATGGCCGCGTCTCTTTATGACGACGCCTTCGAACGGCTGAACGCGCTCTTTTTCTTTCCCTGCCTCGCCCTCGCGCAGCTTCACGTGCACGCGAACCGTATCTCCCGGCCGGAACGCCGGAAAATCCGTGCGTAGTTGAGACTCCTGCACCTTATCAATAACGCGATTCATGGCAAATTTTCCCGGCAGACCCGCTCAGGTGGGGCCAGCTCAATCAGTACGAGTCTTAACTATAGCGAATTCCTTACCAATTGACCACATAATTGAGGATATTGTGCGTTCCGCGCAGACCTCGCGGTCCCGATTCAGCGGCAATTTCCGCTCTGCGCACTTCTCCATAAGAATGCGATAAAGGATCTGCATGGTAAGAACTCGGTCAGTCACCTTCAGCCCGAAACCGTCGTCGTTAAACCTGGAACCTCGAAAGTTCGCGTCACTATGCATGGTTCGGCTAACACTCTGAGGGTTCCCATTTGCGGACGACCCGGGCGGAGTAAGAAGCAAATTGGGGGGAAGTATGGACCTCGGTTTACTGCGCCTGTCCACATCGTGACGATAAAGGGCGGGAAGCCGGACACCGACTATGTCAAGTACGTGATCAGGCCCAAGATAAGGTACATCTTACTTAGAGCTTTGGTTTGGGTTGAATACACTCCCGTCAGAGCCCGATGACAAACAGTTCGCTAATTCCATTAGCTTACTCCGACGTTGGTCACGAGTGATTGTCTGTCACGTGGTACAGCTTCAGCAGTTTTGCTGCGTTGCCGCCGAGGATCATTTCTTTGTCCGCCGCGGGAATTGGCAGGCTCCGCAGCGACGCGAGCATTTCCGGAATGCTGCCGATTTGGTGCGGATAATCGCTGCCGGCAAGAATGTGTTCGACGCCGGCGAAATCGATGGCGAGTTTCAGTGCGAGCGGATCGAAATTCACCGTGTCGTAATAAAACTGCTTCAGATACTCGCTCGGCGGCCGCGAAATATTCACGCGACATTCCTTGAACGCGCGAAAGCCGCGATCCGCGCGCTCGGCGATATAAGGAATTGCGCCGCCCAGATGGCTCAGCACCCAGCGAATGCGCGGAAAACGTTCCACGACGCCGCTGAAAACGAGTTTTTCAGCAGCCAGCGTCGTATCGAATAAAAATCCCACGAGCGGCATCAGCCAATAATCCGTCATTGCTTCGACGCCTGCCGGATCGGTGGGATGAATGTGCAGAATCGCGTCCAAATCGTTCGCGACTTCGTAGAGTGGCCAGAAACGCTTGTCCGCCAGCGCCACGCCGTTGATGTTGCTGAAGAGCATTGCGCCAGGAAAATGAAACTGGCGACACGCGCGCTCGAATTCTTTCACCGACGCGGCGGGATCATTCAGCGGAAGCGTCGCGAGCGCCACAAATTTTCCGCGCTTCGTTCGCGCCACCTCCGCGAAGGCATCATTCACCAGCGCCGCAAGTTTCACGGCGTTCGCGGGAGATTCCACGTGCGTCCCGGGCGTCGTCAGCGAAATCACCTGCGTATCGATGCCGTATTTCCCGAGCTCACCTTCGCGAAAATCGATATCGCGATGCCCGCGCACTGCTACGTTGTAATCGCCGGGATAATGCAGCCGTGGATTGCCTTGCGCGTCGAAATCAACTTTCACCACGCTCGAGCCGGAACGCAGCGCGTCCAAGTACGCGGGCGGATAATAATGATTGTGAACATCAATGATCGACATTCCGAATGTTCCTCGCGACCGAGCCTATCAAACGTTACCGCGCCAGCACAACGTCGCGATCAAACGACGCAGCGCGCACGAATTGGACTGCGAATGACTCGGCGAACGATCAGAGCGACAATTTTATTTCGCGCTGAAGTCTCGCGGGTTTGAGCCAGCCAGCAAATCGGGACGGTTGCGCAGTGTTTTGTCAAGCGCGGTCCGACGGCGCCATTGCCGGATTTGCTCGTGATTTCCGCTTATCAGAACGTCCGGAACTTCCCAGCCGCGGAAATTGTGCGGGCGCGTGTAATGAGGATAATCAAGAATACCGCGGTTGGCTGATTCATGTGCTGTGATTCGTGTCTCAGCCGCGTCCGGCAGAAACGGAATTTGCTCGCCAGTCTTTGGGTTGTCGCGCATGGCGGAAAATGATTCGTTCTCAGCAGAGTCTTCATTGCCGAGCGCGCCGGGAATCAATCGCGTCACGGCGTCAAGCACCATCGCGGCGGCTAGTTCGCCGCCGGAGAGCACAAAGTCGCCGATGGAGATTTCGTCAGTTGCCAGATGCTCGGCCACGCGTTCGTCGACGCCTTCGTAACGCCCGCCAATTAAAATCACACGCTCGAGTTGCGAAAATCTTCGCGCCATTTCCTGCCGGAATACTTTTCCCGAAGCGGAAAGCAACACAACGGCAGTTCGCATCTCCGGCTGCGAGGTTTGCACGTCCTTCACTGGCCCGATGAGCGACTCGACGGCGTCGAAAATCGGCTCAGGCTTCAGCACCATGCCTTCGCCGCCGCCAAACGGTCGATCATCAACAGTGCGGTGACGGTCGTGCGTGAAATTTCGCAGGTCGTGAATCGCCACGTCGATGAGTTTCGCTTCGCGCGCGCGCCGCACAATTCCGTAGTCCATTGGCCCATGAAAAAACTCCGGGAAAATCGTAATCAGATCGAAGCGCATCGTGCTGGGATCTTACCCCAGTCGCGTTTCTGTTCGCGCAATTTCTAAGTTTGATTCAAGTCGAGAAGGCCTTCGGGGAGGACGACTTCGATGCGGCGCGCGGCGGTATCGATGCGCGTGCAGATTTCGGTGGCGAAAGGAATCAGCAATTCGCCATGAGGCATGGCGACAACGAGAACCGGCGTGCCGGCGACGGATTCGCCTGTCGATTGCACGTCGCGAACGTCGCCCAGTTTTTCCGGCGTCCCGTTCGCGTTGGCTTGAAAAACTTCGCAGCCGATTAAATCCGTGACGAAGTGGTTTCCCGCTGCAAGGGGCACGCGCTCGGAAAGCGGAATTTGAATTTCAAGGCCGACGAGGCGTTCCGCATCGGAGATTGAATCCGAGCCTTCGAAAAGAAAAATCGCCTGGCCGTTATGGAGCCAGCATTCGCGAATTCCCACGAGGCGCGGAGGATTCTTGCCATCCCACAGTTCGGCGGAAACGAGCGTCGGGAGGCGTTCAGGAAAATCGGTGAGAATTTGAGCCGCAACTTCACCGCGGCGTCCGCGAGCACGCAGAATTCTGGCAAGGGTGACGCGACTGGCTGGGGAGTCCGCCACGCTATTCGAGTATTTCCAAGGTGAATCGCTTTTTCAGTTTCATGCCGGCCGCACCCAGCAGCGTGCGGATAGACTTCGCGGTGCGGCCCTGCCGCCCAATCACTTTCCCGAGGTCGTCCTGGGCAACGCGCAATTCAAGAACCGTGACTTGCTCGCCTTCGATGGAGTTCACGATTACCTGTTCGGGATGGTCGACAAGAGCTTTTGCAATCGACTCGACGAGCTCCTTGATCATGAGAAACCTCCGGACGTTCGCTGGGTCCGGCGAAAAAATCCGCTGAGGCTAGATCCGACGTAGAAGTTCGGAACCCCTGAAGAGTACGATGCTTTATGCGATTTTTTGGTGGCGCAAGAAGCTGCGTACAGTGTCGCTGGGCTGGGCGCCGCAACCGAGCCAATATTTCACGCGCTCGGTGTCGAGCTTCACAACTGCGGGATTCTTCAGAGGATCGTATGTCCCCACAATTTCAACGAAACGGCCGTCGCGCGGACGGGTCTTCTCAATCACCACGACGCGATAAGCCGGCTGCTTCTTCTTGCCAATGCGGGACAATCGGATCATCAACACTTCGTTATATCCTCCAGAATTGCAGCTCGATTATAGCGTAAGCGGTGAAATTCCCAAAGCGCGGAATCAGGGGCCTGCTGAAAGGCCTTGTATACACGGCTTTTGCAACATTAGTTACTTAGGCCGCCGCGGAGCTTGCCCAGGCCGCGCATTTTGCCCTTCATGGTGTTGCCGTACATTTTCATCATGCGGCGCATTTCGTTGTACTGCTTGAGGACTTCGTTGACTTCCTGAACAGTTGTGCCGCTGCCGCGGGCGATACGCTTGCGGCGCTTGCCGTCGATCAGGTTGTGATCGTCGCGCTCGGCGGCGGTCATGGAATTGATGATGGCTTCGGCGACTTTCAAGCGGGTCTCGTCGATCGCCGTGTCTTTTGGCAATTTGGCGAAGGGGCCGATTTTCGGGAGCATGCCCATGAGCTGCTCGAGCGAGCCCATTTTGCGAATCTGCTTCAACTGGTCGCGGAAATCCTCAAGGGAGAATTCGTCGTGCTCGAGTTTGCGCTGAAGCTCGCGGGCCTGTTTTTCGTCGATGGTTTTCTCGGCTTTCTCGATGAGCGTGAGCACGTCACCCATGCCGAGGATGCGCGAGATGATGCGGTCGGGATGAAATTGCTCGATGGCGTCGTATTTTTCGCCGATGCCCGCGAATTTTACGGGCGCGCCGGTGACTTTGCGAATGGAGAGCGCCGCGCCGCCGCGTGCGTCGCCGTCGAGCTTGGTGAGAATGACTCCCGTTACGCCAAGGCGTTTGTGGAATTCGCCAGCGGAGCGAACTGCGTCCTGGCCGATCATGGCGTCGGCGACGAAGAGAATTTCAGAGGGCGAAAGTTCGTGCTTGAGCGTCGAGAGTTCGTTCATCAATTCATCGTCGATATGCAGGCGGCCGGCGGTGTCGACGAGAACCACGTCGTACGCGGAGAGTTTTGCTTCGCGCATGGCGCCGCGAACGATTTCGAGCGGCTTGTCAGTGCCAGCGCCGGGCCACAGAGGAGTATGGGTGGCTTTGGCGACTTGCGCGAGTTGCTCGCGTGCAGCGGGGCGGTACACGTCTGTCGAAACGACGATGGGACGATGGCCATTCGCGCCGAGCCATTTGCCGAGCTTGCCAGTGGTCGTGGTTTTGCCGGAGCCTTGCAGGCCGACGATGAGCCAGACCGAAGGCGGGCGCGAGGCGAATTGCATGCGAACTTCTTTGCCGAGAAGCTCGGTTAATTCGTCGCGAACGATTTTGACGACTTGCTGGTCGGGCGAAAGCTGGAGCAGGACCTCGGAGCCGAGGGCCTTTTCGCGGATGTGCGCGATGATTTCGTCGACCACGCCCAAGTTGACGTCGGCGTCGAGGAGCGCTTCGCGGATTTGCGCCAGGCCGGCGTCAAGATGCTCTTCGGTGAGCTTGCCCTGGCCGCGAAGATTCTTGAAAGCGCGCTGGAGTTTGTCGGTGAGATTTTCAAACATGGCTTAACCGAGACCCGCTTGCGAAAAATTCGCGCTTTGTCGGGGAGTGTCCGGCAATTTTAAAGGCACAAAAAATTGGCGATTAGAAACAACGCCGACCTTGTGTTTTCTGCAAGTGAGCTCGGTGTCTGATTCCGGCCGGTGGACTAGAAAGCCGGGACCGGTGGTGGGAGGCTGGCGGAATTCCCTCCTGGGCGTGTCTACGCCGGTCACGAGAATCAGGAACGCGATGCCGTTCTTTGGGCACCGGTGGCTTACACCGTTGCGAAGAAGAATTGGGGCGGGAGAGCAACTTGCGGTCATGGTCATCTCGGTCACAAATTAGCGTAGCACGAAGATGAGAATTTTTCAGGATGGCGTGGCTGTGAGATTCGGCTTCTAGCAGTCGACACAGAAAGAGCGCGGAGTGAAGCGATGGCGAATGCTGAAAGGGAGATTACCCGGAGAAGATGACGTCGTCGTAGGTTTTTTCTCCGCGAAGAACGTCGCTGCCATTTCTTACGGCTGGCTTATTCGTGGTGATAACGAAAGTGACGGGACTGTCCGCCGTTGGATTGGATAATGTGGCGTACGCTGCGCCGCTGCACGCTTTGTTGCCGCCGGAGCATTGAGTGTTCATAGGTACGCCCTCGACCGTCAGCGTGAAATTCGAGATCAATTCGGTGTCCGACATGTCCACCGTCATTTCCCATTTGGCTGTTACCTGCGCGTGGTCCTTATCGACTGTGATGGCGTATTGAAGTGACATTAAACCTCCCTCGACGACGCACGCCGAGGCGACGGATAATTTATGGAACGAAATTTCAGCTTAATGATCCACATCGTACTCCAAGAGTTTTGGAATGTCTGCGAAAGATAGCTCCAGAGTCAACTGATTCGTGGGGGAGCGCCCGAGGCGGGTGATGCGGAAGCAGCAGGATTACTCGAAGTGGATGGAGAGAACGGGGTGGAGTTCGATGGCGTTGGGGGCGACGCCGCGCTGGCTGTGGAAGAAATCGAAGAAAGCAATACCAGTGACGTCGACGATGACGGTGCCGGGAACGTTCTCGAACCCAGTGGTAGGAGGCACGCCGAATCGGGATTCGAGTGCGGTGCGCGCGGATTCAAACGAAGAGGCGTACTGCGAGGAGCACGCGCCGGAACATTCCGAGGAGGGAATTTCCGCGAGCATCGTGGTGGAAGGATTCGCAGGATCGGCGAGGATGAGATGGAAGTCACGATCGCTTTCCTCCTTGATGGCGATGAGCTGCGCGCGGACGGTGAAGGCTTGGACCTCGAGAGGCGCGAGGCGGGAGTCCGCCGGAAGCGGCGACGGGGCAGGTTGGGAAGTGAGCCAAGTAACCGTGGCAGGTCGCGGAGAGAAGTTGATGCTGGCGACGTCCGCGTCGGAGAGAGTCTTGACGAGCCAGCGCTCAGTGCCGCAGTGAACGCCGCAGGCGATGTTGTTGTGGATTTGTGGGCCAAAAGCCGGACGCTGGCTTTGCTGATACTGGCGGTAAAGAACGAAGCCGATCACTATGGCGAAGAGCGCAAGGGAGATCAGGCGGCGGTGTTGGCGCGAAGTCATATTTGTTCGATGCTCCGCAGATGGTTCCGGCGAGCGCAACGACGGGCCACGTTACGATGGCGCAGAGCGCGCGTCAATGGTATCCGGCACGGATGGCGTCCGCCAACCGAAGAGGGAAGAAGCAAAACTCAGCAGCATTCCTTGACCGGGTACGGAGGGTCGAATACACTAGCTGTTTCGTTTAACGATGCCAGAGCCAACAGGTCTTCACCGGCGCGATTTGCCAGCTCGCGGGCGGGCATTTTTGCGAACTACGGGCTTGCGAAGTACGGTGCAGCAACTATTTAAGGAGAAGATTCATTGGTAAAGCGTACGTTTCAACCGCATGTCCGGCGGCGGCACAAGAAGCATGGGTTCCGCGCGCGAATGAAGACCAAAGGTGGGAAGAAAGTCCTTGCGCGACGCCGCAAAAAGGGACGCCACAACCTCACGCGGGTCTGACGGCCCACCGCCCGCCGAGAGTCGCCACGAACAGGGTGCTGACGCCGGCGCGAAGGCTCGCGCGAAAAGGAATTTGCCGCGCGAATGGCGGCTGGTGCGACGGTCGGAATTCGAGGCGGTGTACCGCGAAGGACGGCGGCGGTCGAGCGCGACATTTCTGGTTTTTCTGCGGGCGAACGGGCTCGAGCGCGACCGTTTTGGAATGAGCGTGAAGAAGGCGCTGGGCAATGCCGTGGTGCGCAATCGAATGCGAAGGCGCATCCGGGAAGTTTTGCGATTGCATCGCGAGGAGATTCTGCCGGGATGGGACGTGGTGATACATCCGAGCCGGTCCGTCGAGACGCTGGAATTCTCGAAGCTCGAAACGGAGTTGCTGGCTTTGATGCCGCGGGAGAATCGGGCAGCAAAATAGAAGGCGGGACTGCGCGTCGATTTCTCACAGGGCTGGCGCTGGCAAGCGTGCGCGGCTATCAGATTTTTCTCGGGCCCTTTTTCGGGGGCAGCTGCAAGTTTCATCCTTCCTGTTCGCGATACACCTATGAAGCCATCGAGCGATTTGGGGCGCGGCGCGGAGTGTGGCTGGGGCTGAAGCGATTTTTGCGGTGCCGGCCGTTTTCCGCCGGTGGATATGATCCCGTTCCGGAACTGTTGCCAGAAAATAAACGCAAAGCACGGGCCAGCGCGGAGGTCGCGAATTGAAATTGAGCGACGAGCAGCGCGCCGGTTTAGCCCTGTTGTTGATGGTCCTCGTGTTGATGCTGTGGTCGAGATTCTACAAGCCTCCGGTTCCTCCGAAAGCTCCTGAAACAAATCCCTCTGCGGCGAGCGTTCAACAGCCTTCTACGGTAGGACCCGGAATGGGGAACACGCAGACTGCCGCGGCCCAGGGCGGCGGCGCACCGGGGCGCGAAGCTGGTCCGACGGTCCCCGTGAAGGAAGCAAAGAGCGAGCAGACGATTATTGTCGAGGGCGGGTTGTATCGCGTGGAACTGTCGAATCGGGGCGGCGTGGTGCGGAGCTGGAAGCTCGATAAATATAAGGACAATGAGAAACCTCCGAAGCCGCTCGAGCTGGTGAATGCCGCGGCAGGGGAACAACTCAAAGCGTGGCCGCTTTCCACCCGTTTGGACGATCCGAAACTCGATGCAGAAGCGAATTCCGCGCTGTACACCGTGACTCCTTCCGGCTCGACGCTGCAGGCTCCCGCGGAAGTAGATTTCGAGTGGAGCGATGGGCATCTGCAAGTCTCAAAGCAACTGAAATTCGGACAAGGATACGAGGTTGAGTTGAACGTGTCGGCGACGCTGGACGGGAAGCCGCTGCCCGTGGGAGTGGCGTGGCGCGGCGGATTCGGCGACCAGTCGGTGTCGAGCGCCGCGTCGCTCGTCGAAGTTTTCTACAGCGAAAACGGCAAGATTGAATACTTCAACTATAAAAAGCTGGGAATCAAAGATCATCAGGACCAGCCGGCGCAAGTGAATGGGTTCATGGAGGCAGCCGGGATTGAGGATACGTTCTTCACGGCGGCGTTTCTGCCCAATCAGCCGGGGATGACGCTGTGGGATTGGACGCAACAGCAAAACGTCACGGACGACGGAAAGACGACGCAGCAGCCCGTGGCGGAAATGGCCGCCGGCCCGCAAACGCCAGGGTCGTGGAGCACGCGGCTATACGTTGGCCCGAAGGATTTGACGGAGCTTGGGAAATTACAGCCGTCGCTCAGCGGCCTGGTGCAATTTGGGTACATGAGTATTGTGGCGAAGCCGCTGCTGCGGGTTCTGAAATGGATTTACAAGTACATTCCCAATTATGGCTGGGCCATTGTTCTGCTGACCATCGCGATCAACATGGCGCTCTTTCCGCTGAAGGTGAAGAGCTGGCATTCGATGAAGCGAATGCAGAAGGCGATGCCTCGTATCAAAGCGATTCAGGAAAAATACAAAAAATATTCGATGCGGGACCCGCGGCGCAAGGGAATGCAGGAGGAAATGTCCGCGATTTACAAAGAGGAGGGCGCGAATCCGGTCGGCGGCTGTTTGCCGCAGCTGATTCAGTTCCCGATTTGGTGGGCGTTGTACAGAATGCTCGAATATTCGATCGAATTGCGTCATGCACCGTGGTTCGGATGGATCCACGACCTGTCGGCGCGCGATCCCTATTACATTTTGCCGGTCTTGATGACCGTGGCGATGTATTACATGACGAAAATGACTCCGCAGACGGTGACCGATCCGGCGCAGCAGAAAATGATGGCGCTGATGCCGCTGGCGTTTGGCGTTTTCCTGTTCATGTATTCGAGCGGGTTGGTGCTCTATATTTTTACGAGCAGCGTGGTGGGAATCGCGCAGCAATTGTATTTGAACCGCAACGATCCTCTTCCTACGAATAGTCCGTTCAAGAATAAGCCTCCGAAAGCGTGACCCGCATACCGCTGCAAAACAGAAAGCAGATTCCTCGCTCCACTCGGAACGACAATTAAGACTAGGGAAGGTCGAGCAGGTAGCCGGCTTTGCCAACGTTGAAGCAGCGTGTGCGGCCGAGTTGATCGGCCTTTCCCGCGCATTCGTGTATGTGGCCGCAGAAGAGCATTTCGGGCTGCTCGCGTTCGACCCATTCGCGCAGCGCAGGGCTGCCGGCATGCTTGCCGGGCGCGAATTCGTCGAGTTTAGTGCCGTACGGCGGAAAATGCACGACGAGATAAAGAGGCGCAATGCCGTTGAAGGCGGCGAGAGCGTCGGCAATCTCTTCTTCCGTGTATTCGCCGGGCGTGTTGAAGGGCGTCGGGTTGCTATAGCCCAGGCCGGCCCACTGCGTCGTGCCGAGCTGGCGAATCTGACGATGAAAATCCGTGAGGCCGAAGCGGGCGCAGAATTCGCGCGTGTCCTCGGCGGTTTCGTGGTTGCCCGGCAGAACCCAAACGCGCTCCCCTTTTTTCTGGAGTATTGCGCCGCAGCGATCCAAGCCGCGGCGGAAAGTCGAGAGGTCGCCAGCGGCGATGTAAATGTCGGCCGGCGGCGCGATTGCGCGTTCGAGAGATTTCAGGTCGCCGTGAATGTCGCTGAAGATTTGGATTTTCATCGCGGGTGCTCGGAGAGATCTTGCGGAGCGACGTTGCCCAAAGGATTCCCGCCTCGGACCCAGCCGTAATGCAAGAGTTTACCTTGCGAATCAAAAATGACGGCGAAGGTGAATGGCATCGGTCCGTTGCGCGTGTTGCCCTCGAAAAACCGCGGATCGGCATATTCAACGATCTTTCGGTCACCGATGGACATGAAGCGGCACACAGGAAAGCGTGCGAACCAGAGGTAGGTCTGCACAGGCTCAAGGCGCGCAGCTTCTTCGGTGAAACGATTGGGCGGCGACTCGGGCACAAGGCGAAAATTGGGCTGGTCGGCGTCGCGAAGCGAGAAACTGGATTGATAAACGCCGGCGGGCGTCAGAACCATGCCATTCCAATCGAGGAGAGAAGGCGGAAGCGGCAAGGCTCCGATTTTCTCGACGTTCAGGCCATGCGTCGCCGCGAATGCGCGGACGCGCGACAGTGCGACGCCATGCGCGACGCCGCACGCAATAATGTACGCGCAGGCGACATAAAAACCGACGCGGCACCATGCGGACCGGCGAACGTGGCTGCCCCAGTGATTGAGCAAGGGGAGAAAAAACAGCGCGGCGAAAAGCGCCGAAGCGACAACAATGATCCAAATCGAAAATGGAAATTTCGCGGCTCGCGCGAGAGACCACGCGCCAACCGCAAGAATCGTGCAAAAACCCCACATTTTGGCGGCGCGGTTCACTGCGGTTTCGCGGTGTTGATGCACCCAGGCGGCGAGTTGCGGCAGCAGGATTAGCGCGGTGAAAACGAAGTCGATGATGAAAAGGAAATCCCAGGCGACGCGGTCTTTCGAGAACGGATTCAACATGCGTGTGCCGAAAGACGTGAAGCCATCGAGAATGATGTGGCTGGCGATTCCAGCGGCGTAAATCGTGAAGAGCACGTAGAAGGAGAGGCGGTGGAGGTCGTCGCGATGGGTGCGCTTGGCGTACCACCGTACAAAGGCGCTCGTGAGCCACGCGAGAGCGGCGGCGAAAATCGGCAGGCCGATGAAAGAATGCGTGAAGCCGCGATGATAGCGTGCAATGCCTAAAGGATCGCGGGAGAACGCATCGGCGAAAACATCTACGTCAGGGAAAACGGCGCCAAGCGTGGCTGCAAAGATGGCCATGCGAGCGGTGGAGTCGTTTGATCGATTGGAGGAAGGCCGTTTCGCGAAAAATCCTTTGCCGAGCAGCGCGCCAGCGATGCCGTGTGTGACGGGATCCATGTGGAATAAAGATTAACAGTTTATGGTGACGGTAGAGAAGCTAGCTGAGCGCGGAGATTGGATACCTGCCAAATATGCCGGCGCTCGTGCGCTGCACCCACGGAAAACAGGGCGAAGAGACTCATCTTTATGATGCCTGCCAACGGCGAAGTGATCCGCGTGCGGTCAATGTCAATCCCATTGGCATGGTCGAGGCGCTGTTTCATCAATTCCTGTGCCTGCAAAAATCGAGGCAGTGCATCCAAAGCAGAGCCCTCAAAGAGTGGTCGAATGATCTTCGGAGCTGGCAGACGAATGCGCGACGGCGGTTCGACGTACCAAACGTAAAATCTCCCCATGAAGCCCAGGCGAAAAGGGCCGTTGCTCAAGAGGCCGTTGCGGCGCGCGCTTTCGATCGCATTGTCCATAACGGGCAAGAAGACGTGAGTGGTGCGTTCGAGGTGGAGTAGGACTTCGGCAATACACCAACTGGACAGTCTTGGGCGCCAGGCGAGTTGGGCTTCGTTAAGGGACGCGCACAGTTCCTTAAGACGTTCGCTGTTTGCGTTTGTTTGCTGGCGAATGCTTTCGAGTTCAGCAACCAGCGCCATTGAATCTCCTCAAAAGATTTCGATGAGCGGGGAACGTTTTGGAAGGACTTCGCCGATTTTGGCGGCAGGGATTTGACGGCGCTGAAGCTCGGCACAGACGGCGGCGGCGCGTTCCGGGACGATGGCGATGAGGAGGCCGCCGGAAGTTTGCGGATCGAAGAAGAGCGCACGGAAATCTTCGTTGACGGTTGCGGTAAATTCAACGCAGCTTGCGATGAATTCGCGATTGCTCTTCAGGCCGCCAGCGAGAAAGCCGCCGTGGGCCGCCTCGCGCGCACCGGGGAGAAGCGGGACTTTCGCGTGGTCGAGGCGCAACGAAACGTCGCTGCCTGCGGCCATTTCGCGCGCGTGGCCGAGAAGGCCGAAGCCTGTGACGTCGGTTACAGCATGAATAGGTGGGTCATGCTGAGCGGATTTTTCGATTTCATGCAGAGCTTCGGCGGCGTCGCGATTCAAGCGCGTCATGGAAGTGATGGCGGCTTCGATGGAGCCTGCCGGGGCTTTGCCCGCCTTGAGCGCCGTGGCGATGACGCCCGTGCCGATGGGTTTTGTGAGAATTAAAACATCGCCGTGGCGCGCGCCGATGTTGCGCCAGATATTCTTGGGGTTGATGACGCCGGTGACGGCGTAGCCGAATTTCAAATCATCGTCTCGAACGGAATGACCGCCGACGATGGTGCAGCGAGCCTCGTCCATTTTCGAAAGGCCGCCGCGGAGGATTTGCTCCAAGACAGTGGCATCGCCGCCGTCAGGAAATCCGACAATCGAGAGGGCGGAGACGGGGCGGCCACCCATGGCGTAAACGTCGCTGAGGGAATTCGCGGCGGCGATTTGGCCGAAAGTGAACGGATCGTCGGCGATGGGCGTGAGGAAATCGACGGTTTGCACGAGGGCGAGGTCGTCCGAGAGTCGATACACCCCTGCGTCGTCGCTGGTGTCGAAACCAACGAGCAAATTGGGATCAGTCGGCCGCGGCAAACGGCGAAGCACGGAGTCCAAAAGACCTGGACTCAGCTTGGCCGCTCAACCAGCGGCCTTGGCGGCGGACGTCAGACGCACGGGATCTGCCAAGGCGCTTCCCTCCCTACTGTTCGACGCGATCTAACTCGATGGATTATACGCTTGACGATGTACAAATCGGACACCCACGCCGTCGGAAGTAATTCCATTTGACGAGGGCACAACGTAACATGGTAGGGCACTCATGAGCCCCAAAACCAAATGGAAGATTGGCGCCGCCATTGTGTTTCTGAGTTTGGCGATTCTGCTGCCGGAGGTGGTTTCGGCAGGCTGGCACATTGTACACGGCCGCTCAGTCGTGTTTCGTTCATGGAAGATAACGGTACCGTTCGGATGGTACGCGGTGCGCCGCGGTGAAGGGATCAGCGTGATACGAATGTCGCGCTTATCATGGCAAGATAATCCAGAGGCGACTTTCTTGCCGGTTCATTTCTCGAAAACCTATCAGTTTGATTACGATGTTTTTGCCGGGGTGCAGTCAAAATTTTTGCGCGCCAGGGGTTATACACCGTCCGGGCAGGAAGACATCCGTATTGGCAACCAAGGGGGGTACTGCTGGACATTCACTTCGCTGACTCAGCGTGATCAACGGTGGATTAACTGCGTCGCGCCGAAGGATTTGACATCGGTGGATTACATTGGTCCCGCGGCATATGCCCACGAATTTCTCTCCGTGATGGCAAACATCCAGCACGAAACTCCTGCTCGCTGATTCCAGCCCGTGATTCCGCTTGGTTGAAAATTCCGCGACGACATCGGCGATTCTAGGCTTGTGAAACCACTTGTGAGCTGGAGCGAATGGGAATCGTCAGCGGCTCGTCCTGTCGGGCTGCCGAAAGCATGTGGCAATGGCCGTCCAGAATTCCGCCGGGCTGGATTACCAGACACGGCGAATGGATTTCTCCGGTGACGACGCCTTTCGACTGAATCTCGACGCGTTCTTTCGCGAAGATGCTGCCGTCGAACCGGCCAGCAATGGTCACATCGTTTGCATCGATCTGGCCTTCGACATGGGAGTTTTCACCAAGGAGCAGGCCGTGATCGGATGCGATGTTGCCTTTCACGTGGCCATCGACGCGAAACATTCCGGCGATTTTGATCTTGCCTTCGATCGAAACGCCGCGATCGATGAAACCCGCCCACTCCGATGAACCGCCGGACTTACCGCCTAGCCATTTCGCAGTCACGGGACTCCTCCTCAAAAAGCAAGCATCCCGAATTATCTCGCAACGATTAGCTGATAGAGACGGTCGAGATCACTCTCGTTGTAGAACTCGACAATGACCTGGCCGGGATGTCCTTTGGTACAGGGGTTGACGGTGACGCGTGTGCCTAGGACGCGCTGCAGCTCGTCGATTGCGGCGCGAGTGTTGGCGTCGAGGGTGACCGGGTCAGATGCGGCGCGGTGACGACGAGTGTGTGTGGCGAGGCGCTCGATTTGGCGAACAGTCAAGTTGCCGCGAGCGGCGCGCCTGGCTGTTTCTGTGCGCAAGGGCTGATCTTCAATCGCGAGCAGTGCGCGTGCGTGACCCGCGGTCAGGCGCCCGTCTTCGACCATTTCGCGAATGGAATGGTCGAGTCGCAGAAGGCGAAGCGCGTTGGCGACCGTTGCGCGTTCCTTTCCCGTGCGCTCCGCGGCCTCCTCTTGTGTCAGATGAAATTCCAGAATCAGTCGATCGAAAGCCTGAGCTTGTTCTATAGGATTAAGGTCCTCGCGTTGCAGGTTTTCGACGAGAGTAATTTCCATCGCCTTTTCATCTGGAACGTCTTGGACGACGACGGGGACGCGGTGCATCGACACGAGTTGAGCTGCGCGCCAGCGGCGCTCACCGGCAAGCAACTGAAAACGAGAGCCGCGTCTGCGGACGACGAGCGGCTGGATAATTCCGGTGCGGCGAATCGATTGCGCCAATTCGTCGAGAGCGGATTGGGCGAAGCGTGTCCGCGGCTGATAGGGGCTGGGGTCGATCAGGTCGATGTCGACTTGGAGGGGGGAGTCGGAGGAGTTGGCGGCGCGAGCGGGCGCGACCGCGGCAGCAGCTTGGCCTGCGGGCGGCGAAGAGCCAGGCGGGCTACTCGGGGGCACCTGCGGCGCTGCTTCGGGCTCGCGTATCAGCGCGCTCAGTCCCCTGCCCAACGCGTTTCTGGTCATTGGAGATGACCTCCTTTGCGAGTTGAATATAGCTTTCAGCGCCTTTACTACTAATGTCGTAAAATATTATCGGTTTGCCGTGACTCGGGGCTTCCGCCAGGCGCACGTTCCGAGGAATCACTGTCGCGAACACTTGCGTGCCGAAGAAGCTGCGAAGATCGGCCGATACTTGTTTCGATAGCGTTGTGCGGTCGTCGTACATCGTCAGCAGGATGCCTTCAACTGCTAGGGACGGATTTATCGTGCGACGCAGGCGCATTAGGGTGTCGAGGAGTTCGGCGACACCCTCCATGGCGTAATACTCGCACTGAATTGGCACCAGCACCGAGTCGCTGGCCGCGAGCGCATTGATCGTGAGTAGATCGAGGGCTGGCGGGCAGTCGATGAGGATGTAGTCGTAATTATCGCGAACGGACTGAACAAAGGCCTTCAGCTTGTATTCGCGACCCTCCATGCTGACGAGTTCAACTGCCGCGCCGACGAGGTTCTTGTCCGCCGGAATGATGTCTAACCCAGCCACTTGCGTTTGGAGAACGATTCGTTCGGCTGGTTCGTCGAGAATTAGCGCGTTATAGATTGTGCGGCGCGAGGGATCTCTCGGAAATCCGAGACCGCCGGTGGTGTTGCCTTGGGGATCGGAGTCTATCAGAAGGGTGCGTTTTTCTTCCGCGGCGAGAGATGCACCGAGATTGATGGCCGTCGTGGTCTTGCCGACGCCGCCCTTTTGATTTGTGATGGAGATGATTCTCCCCAACCGCTCCCCCCAGCTGAGTTTGAACTGAAATCTAACAGAATGGTCAATGGATGCGCAAGATGTTTCACGTGGAACATCGCTAGGAGGCTTTAGATTTTGTTCCACGTGAAACAAATCACATCATCAAACGCCCCTCAGCGTTCGACACTTGGGCTTCCGGCTAAGATCTGTCGTCTTTCTGTTCCTGGAATCGAGCGTCGGACCCACCGCCAGTCGGGAATTCTCATTGTCTGCTCGGCGTCTTGTGCGCCCAACCAGAGAATAGCGCGCCCATCGCTGGATAGCGTGGTCCGTAACCATGACAAGAGAGCGTCTATTCTTCCCAAAGCGCGAGAGGTCACAAATTTGATCTGCCCCGGCTGAATTCCTGAAGACTCAAATCTAGCGGAGAGGATATCGACCTCACCAAGCTCCAGCTTTCGAGTGACTTCATTCAGAAAAGCGCATTTCTTCTTGTTCGGTTCGAGCAAAGTTACTCTCAAACTCGGCCGTAGAAGCTTGATCGCTAAACCAGGAAAACCGGCACCCGAGCCAACGTCGGCGAGTCGACCATGTTCAAAATCCTCCAAAGACAATGCGAAAATGCTCTCGCCGAAATGAAACCGAATGGCGTCCTCTTCGCTTGAAATCGTCGTTAAAGAGATTTTTCTTCGCCAGATTGCTAGTAAGTCCATATACAGCTGTATTTTGTCGCAAAGTTCCAATTCCACGGCGTGGTAATACGGTTCGAGAAGCGTCTGGATGACAGATGCCGGAAGTGTCAATGAACACCTGTTCGCACGCGAGATCTTACGAAGTATTTGCTCCACGGAGAGAAGCGCAAAACGTAAAGAGCGATGGGATCTCGTCGAAGTGGCAGAGCCTTCAGCGCCACAAGCGCGACCGAAAAATCAACCGCAAAATGGATAATTATTGACGGCAATAGGCTTCCGGTCCATATTCTGGCGGCGGAAAACATAAGACCCACGGCGAATGTCGTAATTAGCCCTTTGCGACCTTGATACATATGGGCCGATGAGAAAAATGCGGCAGATATAACCGCTCCGGCCAAAGCGGAGCCGGAAAACACGCCCGCAAACAGAGCCTCGACAAAGCCGCGATAGATAAATTCCTCGCAAAACGCGACTGTAACGACAAGCAGTAATCCCGCAAAGGCCTCGCTTGAGGTCCTGGGGAGCAGCTTTTCTGCAAGCTTGGGTACAATGCCTCGACTTTCGTAGGGGAGCGCCGCGACGCGACGGATGGCATAGACCTGATTGAGTACCAGAATGGTTGACAAGCCAGCTGCAACAGCCAGGGAGCGAAGCGGGTGCGGCAGACCCACTCCAAGGGCAGCCCAAGAGAGTTGATGCGTCAGGCAGCGCCACAGAATGACTGCGGCGGCGGTCCACTGGAAGGCAATCGTCGACAGATAAAGCAGGATTCGTTCCGATGACTCTAACTCTGGACCCGCCAGCAAATCCCGAATGCGCGAGACACTTCGCCAAGGAACGATAAGAGCGAGGATTGCGAGAATAAGAATGTAGTCCCAGTGCATGTTGGCGGAATGCATTATGCCGTGCTTTTTCCGATACGAAAAATATAAACGCGATGGTTGACACTCTGCGACGCCCGTTTTATCGTGCTTGCCGAGCTCACGCATATGGAAATTCTTGTCATCGGCAGCGGCGCGCGCGAACACGCGCTTGTGTGGAAATTGAGGCAAAGCTCTCTGGTGGAGCACATCTGGTGCGCCCCAGGGAACGACGGGATCGCGCAGATCGCGGAGTGCGTCGCCGCAAGTGCGGGCGATGTCTCCGGCATTGCGGAAATTGCGGAAAAGTTAAGCCCAGATTTGACGATAGTCGGGCCGGAGCAGGCTCTGGTGCTCGGAATTGCCGACGAATTTGCAATACGGGGCCTGCCGATTGTTGGCCCTTCCCGGGTAGCTGCACAGCTCGAAGGTAGCAAAGTCTTCGCGAAGGAATTTATGGAGAGGCATGGCATTCCGACCGCGTCAACCTACGGCATATTTGATTCCGCCGTGGACGTATACACCTCGCTGTGTGAGGTGGACTGGCCGGTCGTGGTGAAGGCCGATGGATTGTGCGGGGGAAAAGGCGTGCTTGTCACGTCTTCGCCGGATGAGGCGACAGCGTTTATTGAGCGGCTGATGGAAAAAAAGGAGTTCGGCGATGCCGGCGGGCGCGTGATCGTCGAAGAAGGCCTTTCCGGCCCAGAAATATCGTACATGGTGCTCACGGACGGCGAGAGATTTGTTCCATTGGCCGCGTCGCGCGATTATAAGCGTGCTTTTGACGGCGACAGGGGGCCGAATACAGGGGGGATGGGGGCGATTTCAAGAGACGATTTGCTTTCGGCAGACGTCGAAAAAGGCATTCAGGAAAAGGTCGTCCGGCCGACTATCGCAGGGATGGCCCGCGATGGCAGAGAGTATAAAGGGTTTCTGTATTTTGGGCTGATGATGACTTCGGCAGGTCCAAAGGTGCTTGAATTTAACTGCCGGTTGGGGGATCCGGAAACAGAGGCACTGGTGATGCGGATGAATTTCGACTTGGCCGCCCTGCTTACGGCGGCGGTCGGCGGAAATCTGGGAAGCGCAGCGCTTGATTGGGCACCAAAGGTTAGTTTATCGTTAGTGTTAGCGGCAGCCGGCTACCCTGGAGCGCCTAAGGTTGGGGAATCGATTGGCGGTCTCGACAAGGCGACAGAGTGCGCCATATTCCACGGCGGGACAAAAAAGGAGCGGCATGAATACTACACAAGTAGTGGTAGGGTATTGAATATTGCCGCAGCTGCCAACAGCATCGCGGAGGCGCGTGCGAGGGTTTATGAGGCAGCAAAGCAGATTTCTTTTGAAGGAATGCATTATCGAAAGGACATTGGGAAGGAAGCAGCGAACGCGGCTAATCGAGTTGCGCAGTCATAGACTGTCTTCGGGGATGAACCTGACCAATCGCGTTTGGGAAATCGCCTGTTTTGAAGTCAATTCGTAATCAGAAGGAGTGTGAGTGGTGGCAGATACGAAGAAGGCGCTAGTCGGCGTGATCATGGGCTCGGATTCGGATTATCCGGCGATGGCGGAGGCTGGACGGATGCTCGCGAAATTCGGAATCGGATTTGAGGTTGAGGTAGTGTCGGCGCACCGTTCGCCGGCGCGTGCTACAGAATACGCCGAGACGGCAGCGAAACGGGGGTTAAAGGCAATCATCGTGGGCGCAGGAGGCGCGGCGCATCTCGCAGGAGTGGTGGCGGCGCTGACAACACTACCCGTGATTGGAGTGCCGATGGCGGCGACCTCGCTGAACGGCATGGATTCTCTACTGGCGACCGTGCAAATGCCGGGCGGTGTTCCTGTGGCGACGATGGCGATCGGGAAGCCGGGGGCGACGAATGCCGGCATTTTCGCGGCGCAGATTCTCGGCGTGTCTGACGCGCAGATCTCGCGCGCCATAGCGGAATACAAAAAAGAATTAGCCGCAGGTGTTGCGGAAAAAGGCGCGCGACTGAAGCGAGAATTGGCAGGAGAGAAAGGAAGGTAAGACGGCCAGAATAAGTTCTAGAACTGGCCCGGACCGAAAGGCTTGCCTGGGGGACGGCGCAGGCTTGGAGCGCCCGACGGACGGAGTTGTTCGCTGCCCGGTTTGGGAGCTTCCTCAGGCGGCGCGATGAACCAGCCGATGCCTCGCTCTTTATTAATTTCCGCTTCCATCATTCGCGCACCCGGGTGCGCAATAGCGCGAAGAGACGCACGCAGGAATGCCGCGACGCTGACCGCGGATAATTTCTCGATATCGCCATGCAACAAGGAATTGGCAGTTTCGCGCAGCCCGGGTGAAGCCGAGAGAGCGGCGGCGATGCGTGGGTCTCCCGATGCAACCAGGGCGGAAACATTAGCGCCGGCTGGTTCCGGTGGATAGCTGATTTCGACAAGGCCACGCGGCTGAGCTTTCTCGGGCGGCCAAAGTTGCGTGTACTGCGGTTGCAGAACGGTGGTTTGCCAGAAATCTCCTTGCTCGGGCTCCTGCTCAATCGGATATTGAACCACCCAAACTTCCGCCCCGTAATTCTGGACATAATCCACAAGGATCATTTCGAGGAGGGGCTCGTTAGGAGCGAAATTCAGATTGCTGTGTATATGATCGGCGATTGCTGTAAGGCGGTCGTGCAGACGGCTGGCGACCTGCTCGATATCACTTGCTTCGGCGCCGGCTTCTCCGGCAGTCCCGCCCAACGTAGGGGACTTGCGCAGGCCAGCGGGTGGCGGCAGCTCCGGCAATTCGCTGTCGATGCGCGCGAGTTCGCGGTGTTCGCTCGGTAACCACCAATCGGCCGCGCCCAGGAGAATTGCCACGCGCTCATCAGAGAGCGGAACAACCATCGGAGGACGGGTTTCGGGTTCGATGGGATTTTCGGCTGTCGCCACAACGATGCCATCCTTGGCAACGCCTATTACGACGCGACCGGCGCAGAGGTTGGCTACGATTTCCTCGGCGCTCTCCTGGTCGGGATTTTGCGCGAAGGAATGTCGAGGGAATGCCGACGCGGCAGTGGTTAGAGCGATGAGAGAAAGGGCAAATCGGCATAGTCGATAAAGGTCAGTTCGGCGGCGCAGCATTGGGTGGTGAGATGCGCGTGAAATCGAAGTCGATGCCACGGGTATGTCCCGGAAGCCGGCTAAGAAAGATAGAAGCGCTGATTCAAGTTACCATAGGGGAGGTTAGAGGGAGTCTGGAATTTCCTTCGGCGTGCTGCATAGCAACCGGCGGATAAGAGATTATCCCGGCCCGCGAGTTTTGAGTAGAATCAGATGAGGGGTTTCGGCAATTATGAAACACAATGGGAAACGGCTTGAAGATATTTTGGAAGCGCACGTGCAATTCACGAAGGGCCATGCGAACGGAGTGCGCGCGGATTTAACGGGTGCAAAGCTTGGGGGTGTGAACTTGCACGGCGCGAATCTTTCGTACGCATTGCTGCGCGAGGCGAATCTCGAAGGGGCGGACCTGGGCGAGGCGCGACTCGGAGGCGCCGATTTCAGCGGCGCGAAAATGAGGTGCGCCGATTTGCGCCGTGCCGACCTGACGGAAACGATTTTGGCGGGCGCCGATTTGCGCGAAGCGCAATTGGGTGGCGTCGAGTGCTTCCGGGCGGATTTGAGCAACGCGAATTTGCGAGGCGCCAATTTGCGCGCGGCGAATTTTCGCAATACAAACATGCGCGGCGCGGATTTGCACGGCGCTGACGTGACCACGACCATCCTGCGCGAAACGGAGTTGGATGGGGTTGATTTGTCGGGATTGGATCTGACCACTACCCTGATGCCGCGCGGCTGGAAAGCCGAGGAAAGCAAAAAGTAGCGGCGAGCCTTCTTCCAAGCATTTATTTCCGTGGATTTGTTTTGAGAATCTGGAAACAACTCGGGGATTTCGTTAAGCACTCATCATCCTTGCGACTCGGCAGAATGCAAATTTATTTCGGCGCGATGTAACTGGCGGTGTCGGGGTATTCCGCGCCCGCAGCGGCGCCGCGAATCGCCGGACTGCGGCGGCGGGTTTCGATGCCGAGGCGCTTGATCTTCTGGTTGAGGGTGGACAGCGGAATCTGGAAGCGTTCGGCCGCTTCTGTCTGGTTCCAATTCGAGTGCTCGAGCATGTCGATGATGATGCGGCGCTCGACTTCCTCCATAATTTCAAAAAGCGAGCGCGTATTCGAACGCGAACCCGCCTCGCCCGGCATGGGCGGCAGAAATTCGGCAAGGTGGAGATGCACGCCGCGGACGATTTCGCGACTGCGAACAGTTTCCGGGAGCAGTTCCACGTCCATCGAATCTCCATTGGAGAGGACGATAGCGCGTTCGACCACGTTTTCAAGCTCGCGCACGTTTCCGGGCCAGTCGTAATCCATCAAGACGCGCATCGCGGGAAGCGAAAAATAGCGCATCGGCTTGTCATTGTCCTTTGAGAAACGCCCGAGGAAACGCTCAACCAGGAGCGGGATGTCTTCCCGGCGGTCGCGCAGCGGCGGGAGCGCGATATTGATCACGTTCAAACGATGGTACAAATCCTCGCGGAAGCGCCCTGCGTGGACCAGGGACATCAGATCCTCGTTTGATGCGGCAATGATGCGTACGTCGACTTTAATCGTGTCCGTGCCGCCCAGGCGCATGAATTCCCGCTCCTGAATCACGCGCAGGAGCTTCGCCTGCGTTTCCGGGCTGATGGTGCTGATCTCGTCGAAAAAAATCGTGCCCTGGTCAGCAACTTCGAAAAGGCCTTTCTTGGAGACGACTGCGCTGGTGAAGGCGCCTCTCACATGGCCGAAAAGCTGGGACTCGAGGAGGTCAACCGGGATCGACCCGGTATTTACGGCGATAAACGGCTTTTCCGCGCGCGGGGAAGCAGCATGAATGGCCTTGGCGATGACTTCCTTTCCGGTGCCGCTCTCACCTGCGATCAGAATGGTGGAGCGCGAAGGGCCTACTTGCGCCACAAGGTCAAGAACGGCGAGCATTTTTTCGCTCTTGCCTACGATGTTGGGAAAATTGTAGCGCTCTTTGAGGGCGCGTTTGAGTTGCACGTTTTCTTCCCGCAGCCGGCTGCCTTCGATAGCGAGCGCGACCTGGGAGAGAAGTTCGTCATTGGACCATGGCTTGGTGATGTAATCTTGCGCGCCATTTTTGAACGCCGCGCGAGCCATGTCGATCGAGCCATAAGCGGTGATGAGAATGATGGAAAGCTGGGGATCGCGACGATGAATTTCGCGCAGCAACTCGATGCCGTTGCGATCGGGTAGACTGACATCGAGTAGCAGTAGGTCGAAAGGCTGATCCCCCAATCGAGCCAGGCCCGCCTCGCCGCTCTCCGCTTCGGTGACGGCATAACCTTCCGAGGAAAGCAGAGCCTGCAAACCTTCGCGGATTTCCACTTCGTCGTCGATGACCAGGATCGAGCCTTTAGGCATGGACAGCTTTCCTTGCTACGGGGAATTCGAGGCGGAACGACGTGCCCTTTTCCGCGGTGGAGCGGACTTCTAGCTTGCCCGCGTGCTCTTTTACAATTCCATAGCTGACGGAGAGCCCGAGGCCGGTGCCGCGTCCGGAAGCCTTTGTGGTGAAAAAGGGATCAAAGACGCGATGGATATTCTCGGGGCGAATGCCGATGCCGGTGTCGGTGACTTCGACTTCCACCGAACCATTGTAGGCTGCTGTACGGACTTCGAGCATTCCGCCGTTCGGCATAGCATCGCGGGCATTCATGAACAGGTTCAGGAACACTTGTTGCAAGCGGGTGGTCGAGCCCAAAACGACGGGCAATGTGTCAGTGAAGTTGCGTATCACATTGACTCGCGCTGCCTTGAATGGATGCTGAACCAGGCTTAAGGTTTCATCCAGAACCGAATTCAGGTCGACCTCGACGAACTCCGCTCCACCTGTGCGCGAGAAATTCAGCAGATTGTTGACGATTTCGCTCGCCCGGAAGGTTTGCTTGATGATCTTATCAATCGTCTTCTGGCGCGTGTCCTCCGGTGGTATCTGTTTGCCGAGCATCTGAATGTAATTCGAAATAACGGCGAGGGGCGTGTTGACTTCGTGAGCGACGCCAGCGGCGAGCAGGCCGAGCGATGTCAACTTCTCGTTCTGGACCATCTGCTCTTCGAGCCGAACGCGTTGCGTAATGTCATCGAGAAGAATCAAGCGGCCGAGGCGTTGCCCGTTCTTGCCCACCAACGGAGCGAAGGACGCATTGACCACGAAACGCTGGGCACCTGGACCGTAAAGCCGGAATTTGTAGATGCTGGCGACATGCTCTTCGCGGGAATGGGAAGCGATTTCCGCGACCAGGTCTGCCGGAAGCACGTCCTTCAAAGCGCGACGCACAGCTTGTTCGCGCGGAATGCCGATGAGGCGTTCCATCTGCGGATTCCACGACTCGATGCAATCTTCGAGGTCGACCGTAAGCACGCCGATATTCAAGGACTCGATGATGTTCTCGTGAAATTCCTTCAGACGCTCAATTTGCAGGGCTTTCTGCTCCAGAGAATTATAGAGACGCGCATTTTCGATGGCGATGGCGAGGTAGCCGGCAATGGTGTCGAGGAGTTCAATGTCCTCGCTGGTGAGGTAGTCACCATCAACCGTCTTGCCAAGGCCAAGGACCGCCACAACGTGATCGCGGAAGCGGCAGGCAATGAAATAATTCAGGCCGAGCTGTTCGAGTGTGTGGCGGACCGATTCCGTCTCGCCGGAACCGCGCGCGGATTCAAAGAACAAGCAGGCCTGCGCGAGCGCCGGACGCTCCGCAAGATTTAAGAAGCTAAGGTCGAGCGGCGATTGCGCCTGCAGGCCGAGCGAACGCGAGAACTGGAAAGTCCCCGGGTTCTCGGGATTCTCGAGGAACACAGCGAGGCGGTCGACAAGTAATGTTTGCGAAATCCGGTCCAGAACGGAGCCAAGAAGCGGTTCGATACGGACCTCGTTTGTAAGGGTGCGGCCGAATTCGATGAGGGTGCGGCGGTAATTCAGGCGGTCACGATAGAAGAAATGATCGAGGCGCGCCTGCATCCAGTCGCGCAGCGGTTGAAAGAGAAACGCAGCAACGACAATCGCAACCACCGTGCCAGATGCGCCGGCTGAACCTGTCGAATGGAACAGCAGGCCGATGACGGCCACGGTGGCGAAATAAACGGCGACAATGGCAGCGGTCGCCAACGTATAGGCGATTCCGCGCTTGAAAATAATGTCGACGTCCATCAGGCGGTAGCGAATGATGGCGTAGCCGAAGCACAACGGGATAAGGACTAAAGAAAACGCCGACGCGGTCATCCATCCCGAGGGGATGATGCCCGCGAAGACAGGAACAATATAAAACGCAAGGAACGGCACGACGCCAACAAAGGTGCCAAAGGTGACCCACTTCAATTGCTGCCGCAGCAAGCCGGTGGGCGCACGAAGATAACTGAGAAGGAAAATGACGCCTGCGGCCAGGAAGTACACGCCCCAGTAGGCGAACTCAACTTGATCGAGGCGAAAACGGCTTTCAATCGACGGCATTAAGTCGAGCGCCGCGTTGGCCACGCTCCAATGCAGAAAAAGCAGCGCGGCGGGGACGGCATAGATGGCAACGAGCCAGAACTTCAGGTTGCGGACGCGGCGCTCAGGGAAGACGAGCGCGAAATGGACAAGAAGCGCGGCTTGCAGCAGCAAGGCAACCACGTTCGACCAATAAATCGTCCAGTCGAATGAGTTCAGTTTACCGCTGTAACGGAATGCATAAAAAATGAAAGACACGAGGCAGAAGATGTAGAAATGGACGGCTCGCGGCGCAGTCCAGCGGCGGGCGAAAATAAATAAGCCGATGAAAAGATAGAGCAGCGATAAAATGCCAAAGCAGTTCCAAATCAAGGTGGGCTTTTCCGCGGGCGCGGTGAGGACGTTGGCTTGGAACGATACTCTGTTGCGAGTCAGACGATACGGAACGCTCGACCAGATACCGGCACGCGAAAGTTGCTGCGTGACTTGCGTGGCGCGCTGCACGGGAACGCCATCCACCGCCGAAACAATGTCGCCAGGCTGGATTCCAGCTTTGGCAGCAGGGGAATCCGGCTTGATGCGCCAAGCTTGGACTCCCGAAGGTGTGTCCAACCAGGCCACACCGTCATCCGGCATGGCGAACTGCGAACGCTGGCGGAAGTTCAAGCCGCCAAAGACCACCGCTGCCAGCGTCAGAAATACCAGCAGGCCCGCAGGTAATCGCATTCGCAAACTGTCATTCATTAGCGATGTCCGAACACAGTTACACTACCCCGCTGAAACTAGTGCACGTTGGGTTCCAGAACATGGGATTTTGCGGGGCTCATAAGACGCTCAAAATCAGGTTGGTACAGGAAATCCTTTGCTCCGTTAGGCCTTGGTTCCATATTTCAGGAGATGGGATACCAAATCCAGTACCATCCGCTCGGGTTCAGAACTGGACGCTGATGCCGCCGCGGAACGTCCGATACGCCGCCACCATCACGATGTGGCCGTCTCGGGTCGTCATCGGGACATATCCTTGGGCCAGAAGGTTCCCGAAGTCGGCCATGGCTTGCATGCGGCGCAAGCAAGGAATGGGCTGGTGGATTACCAGATTAAAATATGGATCCAGGTGGAAAAATGCCTCGCCATATTCATCTTGCCGGGAAACGACCATGCCATTGATCCATTTGTAACCGGTGGTTAGCTGAGTCCCCACAACTGGAATTCGGGAGGAGACTGAGCCTGCAATACTGTGACGATATTGGGTGCTTAGCGCATCCCTCAAGCTGCCATTCGGCTGCGAATTCGCTGCGGGAGCGAGCGCCCCCGCCCAAGCGTACACCACGGTTGCCGAAAGATCTTTGGAGAACTTTTGCTGAAAGGCGGCGCGAGCTCCCCAGGAATCGGAAGTCCCTGCATCGTAGGCGAAGCCATCGGTAAAGAAATCCTGAAGAAAATTAGCATTGTCGATCACATTGCCCTGGCCGAAGACAGCCGTGTCATTTGAGCGATCGTGGAATCCCGCGAGCATTAGCCGGCTGTGATGCGCAAAAAGACGCTCTACGGCGAGCTCTTCGTGCCAGCCGTCCTCAAGGACCGGCCGCCCATCACGGAACAGCATCGTTGGGAATGCATCGAGGGAATCCAGCGCGGATTCCAGAGGCGCGGTAGCTTCGGGGCTCGACTCCGGCCATGGACGCGACGCCAGCAACAGAGAAGCCTGCCAGTCAGGAGAAAGTCGAATCGCCAATTCCGCGCGAGGTCGAAGGCCTGTGGTCGTTTCGCTTCCCATGCTGGTCAGTAAATACTCGGCGCCGTAGCGAAGGGTAACGGCGTCACTCAGAGGAAGAACACCGGTCTGGTCAAGGCGCAGGCCCCGGAACATCGGGCCATTCGCACCCAGGCGGGACTGGCGAACAACGAGACTGGTCGAAGGACCTTCCTTCCCGTTACCTTCGGGCAGCCAGAGAGTGGCAAAGCCGCCGCTGGTGGTTTGGCTTTCATAACTTACCTGACCAGCAACGAGAAGCTGGCCGGTTGCGCCAATACCCTCGTCGAAGGCAAAAGACGTGGCGGGCGAATCGGAAAAACCGGTGGCTGACCCCGGACGCATGCCGGAGGTGAAATCGATGCGACTGCGCGGCTGGCGATTAGAAGATGCCGCTTCGCTCGACGATTCCTGTCCTTGCGCAAGGACGAGCCGTCCATTCTGCCAGCGCAAAATGGGACGTGTGCTTGGCGATGAGCGCAGCACCCAGCCCCATTCGGCATCGTCCGGTTTTTCATTGGAGCGGCGGTGGAAATCGCTGAGTCCCGTGAAAAGAGAGCCAAGCTCAATCTGCAAACTGGTGGTGCGGCTGCTTGTGACCGGTACACTCGGCTGAAGGGAGGGCAGGAACCCCGCCAGGGTGACGTTTACGGAGTAAATTCCAGGCAGAAGTGCGGCCGTAGCGAAGCGTCCCTGCTCATTGGTGAGCAAGCGCACGGAAGTAGGGCTCAGCGATTTGGCGGTGACCACAACCGTAGCGCCCATTTGCGGCACGCCGCTTGGATCTAGCACCACGCCGGCGATTTTTCCTGGTTGAGATTCCGCGGCGACCCGGGACGCAACGCCAGCGAACAATCCGAGGATCAAAATCAACGCGCCAAAAAGTCGAGAGCTCATCTTGCTTTTACCTCCCGCCGTCATTTCGAGGGAGCCCGGACCGTGAAATTCGCCGAGGGAGAAATTGTCTGTTTGTCGGCGTTGTCAGTGATCTGAATCTGAAGCTTATAGCTGCCCGGCGCAAGTGATTTGAGGTCGAGGGCCTTCTCAATCCAGATTTCTTCGCCGTGCTGATTATATTGCCGTGAGTTTTCCGAGAACTTCACGACCGGGGCATTGCTTTCATTCAACACCTGATACTGGATTGTGGCATCACCCTCGTGAGTCTTGGCATCAACTTTGAGATTGTAAACCTGCAGAAAAATGCCCATCTGCCCGCCTTCATCGAAAGCGGCATTGAGTTTCGGACGGACTTTGAGATCTCCGAGGACAAATTCTCCCAGGCCGATATCGCGCGAAGAAACCTTTTGAATTTCGTCGGCCAGGATAAGGGAGCTGGCGCCGAGTCGATCGTCCTCGAAGCGTGGGACCTGCAAACGAGTATTGATTACGCCCAGATTGCCGCTATTGATGTCTTTCAGAACAACGTCGAGCCGATAAAGACCGGGACGCAGAGGCAGAGCCTTCTGGTAAATGTTGTACCCCTTTAAATATTGCTGCATGAGCGAGTCGGGCGTATCGGCCGAGACCGTGTCTTCGAACGTCTGGACCACGCGCCCGCTGACACTGGTGACGCGAGCGAACAAGTGCAACGTGGCAATCTGCACGCCGTTTTTGTCCTGGAAACTCATGTCCTTGTTGGGAATCTGAATGGTGATCGGAACGAGATCGGTGTCGTCGGTGATTCGCAAGAAATCGGAATGGCAGTCAAAGTGGATTTGGTTGGCGGTCATCCGCGTATCCACCACTTCCTCGAGATCCTTGAATTTCACCGGAGGCGGCGTCTGAATCTTGGCATAGAGATCGAGACGGCTAAATTCGTTCTGGCTTTCAAGCTGTCCACCGAGCGGCTGCCCATCATGAGTGCCATCAGTGTTCTGGAACCGCTGGGTTTTGGAAGCCATGCCCATGGCTTCCATCTCGGTCAAGCCAGCCCCAGGGACATACAACAGGGCGTCTTTTTCGCTGGGATCCATGGTCAAGTGATACTCGCCGCTGCCGGAGGGATCCACGAATTCTATTTGAACGTTTTCGCCGATACCCGGCAGATAACGGTAGCGCCAATCCTCGAACGGATAGGTTGACGTCTCGCCGCCGCCTTCTTCGAAAGGCCGACTGTAAGGTCCACCAGCGGGGTGAGCATCCACCTCGTCAGGCTTGCCCCACATGATGTAAATGCGGCCGCGGTCCGTTTTCCAACCAGGAATGCCGGAAGAGTAATGCTCATTGGTATAAGCGATGCGCCGGTAGTACTCCTCTTTATAAGTGTTCTCAGCCGATTCGGGATCCGGATTGCGGCGCTGCCAGAAGTTCTCGATGAAATTTTCGCGCTCTTCGTTCGTCTCCAGATGCAGGAAAGCGGAACGCTCTTCGGATGTGATGATGTACGAGACCGGCCCGTTAAGCCACTGGCGATAGACGGGAAGTAGCTCTTGTTCGAGGCTCTTCTGTTTTTTCTTCTTTGCCTTTTCCAGTTGTTTGGCGGAGCTATCCTGGTCCTGCTGTTGCGAATCCTGGGCGTGCGCAAGCGAAACGATAAAAACCAATCCGCACGCAAGTGCGAGTATCGACACTCCTAGGCTTCGCTTCATAGCTGGATTCCCCCGAACAGTGGAATTCTATTCTCCCTGCAAACACCCGTCAAGCTAACTTATGCCGCTAGTGAGGCTTACGATTCGGATTCGCGATGGCTGCTCAAAGGTTGCCTGTCCATTTCTCAAAGCGGCACCGTTGCTACTTTTCCGTTGATTTTCCTTAACTCCTGCCCCAACGAAATACCGAGTGGCGGCGTCTAAGGAGTAAGCAAATCCAAAAAGTGAGCGTTTTGAACTTTGGGCAATGTCGATTAGTATAGAGGCCTAAGGACAGAGTCGCCCGTAACCAGCAATCATATCGTGAAGGTAAAGCCGCCGGGGCGCTGCGCGACGAAACTTTTCGTCCCTCCAGGGCGTATTAACATGAGGACATGGAATTCTGCTCGTTAAGGGTCGGATTCGCAGGGAAAATGCTATGAAAACGTGGAAGAAAGTAGCTTTGATCGTCGGCGCTGTCGCCGTGCTCCTGATTATTGTGGTGGTGAGCATCAAGCAAGCGAACAAGGGCGTGGTCACGGTGCAAACCGGGCAGGTGGCCAAGCAAAGCATCACTTCGCTCGTGACCGCCTCTGGGGAGATTCGCCCACAGGACTATACAAACGTTCTGGGACAAGGATTCGGCAAGATTACAGACATCGATGTAAAAGAGGGCGACATCGTCAAGAAGGGCGACGTTCTGTTGCGGGTGGAGAGCATTCAGCCAGCCGCAGACGTTAAGGCGCAGCAAGCCAACCTCCAGGCGATGCAAGCCGGGGTGCAATCGGCCGAAGCGAACGATACGTCGACACAGGCCGATGTTGCGCAGGCCCAGGCGAACCTCGATAAGGCGGAACAGGACTGGAAGCGCGGCCAGAGTCTCTACAAAGAAGGATTGATCCCGAAGCAGGACTTCGATGCATTGAAAGCTACGCACGACGCGGACGTCGCTGCTCTTGCAGCGAGTAAGGCGCGCGCGCAACAAGCCCGCGCCCTGCTTTCGCAATCTGGATATCAGCAACAGCAATCTGCGGCAACTCTAATTCACCAGCGCGACGTCTTGAACAAAACAACCTATGAGGCCCCCATCAGCGGAATCGTCACATATGTCCCGGTGAAAGTCGGCGAAAACGTGGTTCCCGGCATCCAGAACGCCGAAGGCAGTTTCCTGCTGACCATCTCCGACATGGCTGTGGTAAATGCGGAAGTAATGGTGGACGAGACCGACATCCCCAGTGTGAAAGTCGGACAATCGGCTGACGTCACGATCGACGCCTATCCAGGCCAAATCTTCAAGGGACACGTGGCGGATGTGGGAGAAGAGGCCATTCTCCGCACGTCGGGATTGGCGACGACGCAACAGACTTCCGCGAACAGCCAAGAGGCGCGCGATTTCAAAGTACACGTCAGACTCGACAACCCGCCCAAGCAGACGCGGCCCGGACTGTCGTGCACTGCGAAGATCCAGACGGCATACCGCACTGACGTACTGACGATTCCAATTCAGGCGCTGGCCATGCGCTCGCGCGAGGAATTGAAAGCCGATCAAGAGAAAAACAATAAGGAATCGGGGGTAACGTTGGCGGCGGCAAAGCCAGCGACCAATCCGGATGGAACGCCCGCCAATGATGACGTGCAGGGTGTGTTCGTCGTGCGCGCTGGCAAGGCCGTATTTGTGCCGGTGCAAACAGGGATCACGGGTATAACGGATATCGAGGTAACCAGCGGGCTCAAAGCCGGCGACGTAATCGTTACCGGAAGCTACAAGGCGCTGCGCACGTTGCGCTCGGGTTCCGCGATCAAAGTGGACAACTCTACCCCAGTGATCACGGATCAATCGGCGTCGTAAACAACGAAAGCGCACCTCTGTAATTGGAAATTCGAGGAGCCATAATTTAATGGTGGTCGGGGAAGCTACCTCTTCACAGTCGTTTATCCAGGATCTGATCGATACGGGCGTGGTGATCTGCACCGAAGACCTGTGGAAGACCTATGAAATGGGCTCCGAGCAAGTGCACGCGCTGCGCGGCGTGAACGTCGAGATTCGCAAAGGCGAATATGCTGCGATCATGGGACCGTCGGGTTCAGGCAAATCAACACTGATGAACTTGATCGGTTGCCTCGATTCACCGTCGAAAGGATGCTATTGGCTCGCAGGCCGGTTGGTCAGCGATCTTGATGACGACGAGCTGGCCTACATTCGTAACAAGGAAATCGGATTCGTGTTTCAGACGTTCAACCTGTTGCCGCGCGCGACGGCGCTCCATAACGTCGAGCTGCCGATGATTTATAACGGTACGCCATCGGGAGAACGGCAAGAACGTGCCCGGAAAGCCCTCGCGCAAGTCGAACTCACAGAACGCATGATGCACAAACCGAATGAACTGTCCGGCGGCCAGCGGCAACGCGTAGCAATTGCGCGCGCGTTGGTGAACAACCCATCCATCCTCCTGGCCGACGAACCGACCGGAAACCTCGATTCGCAAACCGGCGAGGAAATTATGGCGTTATTTGCGCGGCTCCATGGCGAAGGCAATACCATCATCCTGGTAACCCACGAGCCGGACATCGCGCAGCATGCCCACCGCGTTATCCGTCTGCGCGACGGCAAAGTCGAAAAAGACGAGCGCATCAAGTAGCTTCGCTAGCCTGCCCAGACGACTTCTCCCTGAAGGCAACCCTTGAGCGAAATCATGGCTCAGTTCTTTAATTATAGGGACAAGAATGCTTGGTTGTTGATACAGCTCGATTCGCAAAGGACAGTGAATCCAATGATGAAATTATCGAAGTTCAGCGCCGCTTTGACGGGGCTCATTTTTATTGCCGGAGTTGGCTGTGTTCAGGCGCAGTCTGCCCAAAAGCCCGCGCCGCCAACGCAGGAGGATATGGAGCAAGCGGTCGCCGAAGCAGCGCAACCGGGGCCGATTCATGCGCAATTGATGAAACGCGCGGGGAAGTACGCAACTGCGATGACGTTTTCGGCGCCCGGGACCGAGCCGCAGGAATCGACGGGAACCGCAACTCTGAAGCCCATCCTCGGCGGACGTTTCCTCGAAGAAGAAAATTCTGGTGAATCATTCGGCCAGCCGTCGGCTGGGCTGCGGCTATACGGATACAACAACGGCTCGAAGCAATATGAAGCCATCTGGATTTACAACGGCTCGACAGCGTTTCTCGTGCTCGACGGCTCGAGCGACGATAACGGCAAGACCGTCCGCTACACAGGCGCGTTCATCGGCCCCGATGGTTCTAAGCAGACGCTGCGCGTAATCGTCGAACAGCAGGACGCGGATCATTTTGTGGTGCGCTTGCTCGGCGAAGGGCCGGGAGGCGCGACATCGACCCTAGCAACGACTTACTCGCGTGTCACAGCACAAACGAGAAAGTAATCAGCACAGTGCCGCGTTAATTAATGGTCTCCATTGAATCACGAGCCCGATCAATCGCCTGACGACAGCGCCCTGATGTATCGGTAGAAGAAATTCACCCCCTGATAAAACGAAGTTTCGAGGATGCGTTCATCACGCCCGTGTGCGCGCACGTCGTCCATATCAATAAACACTCCCGAGATGCCATATGTCGGAATTCCGGCCGCGCGCAGACGGTAACCGTCGCTCGCGCCCGTATCCATCACTGGCACAACCGGAACGCCGGGCCAGACGGCCTTCACAGCCAGCTCCGTCGTCTGCAGGACGTCTTTACGCAACGGCGAGGCGGGACTATCGTGCGGGGGCGCCACCGGCGTGACCTTGATCTGCGGATCATTCAGAACTCTGACGAGCGTCTCCTCCGTTTCCTTTTGCGTGCCGCCGGGCAAGATGCGGCAGTTTACGATAGCGCGTGCGTCTTGAGGCAGGGCGTTGTTGGCCTGTCCCGCATCGAGGCGAGTGGCCACGCACGTGGTACGCAGCAGCGCGTTGTAATAGGGCGACGCCGAAAGCAAATCAATCGCGGCGCGATCGGGAGGATTCTTCGCAGCGCCTTCCATTTCCTTTGAAAGCGGACCGCGATCGATGATCGCCATACGTTCGAAAAAAGTACGCGTTGCTTCGTTCAGTTGGACGGGAAATGCATATTTCGATAGGCGCACGAGGCCGTTTGCCAAGTGGTAGATCGCATTGTCGGGCACCGGCAACGAGCTGTGGCCGCCCTTGTTCCGCACCTGAAGTTGGAAATCAGCGTAGATCTTCTCGCTCGTCTGGATTGACGCTAGCAGAGGCTTGCCATTCTTGAGCTGAAAATCGCCGCCGTCCGTGTTGATGCAATATTCGGCATCGATCAGGTCGCGATGGTGTTCGAGCAGCCAAGAGACCCCGTTGAAATCGCCGCCCTCTTCGTCTGATGTGAGTGCCAGAATCAAATCGCGGTCGGGTTTGTAGCCTTTCTGTTTCAAGCGAATGAAGTTGGTGACCAGAATCGCGTCGCCATCCTTGACGTCGCTTGTGCCGCGCCCGTAGAAAAACCCGTCTTTCTCGGTGAGCTTGAACGGATCGATGGACCAGTCGGCGCGATTCGCTTCCACCACGTCAAGATGCGCAAGGAACAGAATGGGCTTGCGCGCGCCACGGCCATGAATTCGCGCCACGACGTTGCCGTGTCGAGCATCCTGGCCCAGAACGACCACGTCGCTCGCCGGAAATCCTGCAGCACGCAATCGCGCGGCCATTTCGTCGGCCGCGGTGGTCATGTTGCCGATCGATTCGGTGGTGTTGGTTTCGATAAGCTGTTTGTAAATGTCATGCGCGAGTTTGTTGACGTCGCTGCTTTGCTGCGCGCGCAGGAATGGCGCGGGCAAGAACGCAATTGCGAAGACTAAAATCAGGGTGCGAAATTTCATCGCCGGTCTCCTGTTCCTGTTTTAAGAGATGGAGGCTAACAGAAGTTGCCTCCGCGCGCCAAATGTCCATGGCTGCGAGTTACGGTGTCGCTTGCATGGATTTGCTTTCGAAGCTATAGTCCCGCGCCAATCGGAGGTTGCCAACCATGACAAAGCGAGTTCTCCTCGGCGCACTGGTGGGTGGGATTGTTGTCTTTATCGTGGGCGCGCTTCTGCACACGGTGGTGGGATTGGCGGAAGTTGGCGTCCAGAGCATTCCGCAGGAAGACACGGTGCTTTCGGCGATGCGTTCGGCAATTCCAGCCGCGGGGTTTTACGTTTTTCCCGCGCCGAACATGACGCCCGGCAGAACGAAGGAACAAGTGCAGTCCGATACGACGTAAGCGTCTTCCGACGGCCGTCTTGACCTAGCAAGGCAGTTGACTATGCGGCCTGAGCGGATTGTTCAG
>JBAUEX010000182.1:0-3345 GCA_049678845.1 Candidatus Acidiferrales bacterium | reverse complement strand
AACAAAACTGGGACCATCGCCAGTTGACAGCTACGGGCGAGTTAACCCAGACGTGATTGGTGGGCGAGAATGATGCGCCTTGTGTCCATAGTTTACAGCCGCGAAGTTATTCAGCTGAGCACGACGTTTGATTATCCGCCAATCCCAGTACGGAATTTCGATTGGTCGGCCATTGACGCAAACACTTACGATGCCGACTACGATTACGAGGCTGGCCGCTACACATCCAAATCGCCGCACGGAACCGGCGCATCCGAGTTAGACGCCATCAATGATCTACTCGACCAAATCGAGGAGCGGCAGTGAGCACGAAGATTGCTTGCCGGGTGTGGTCGTTTGTGGTGGAGAAGCCGCGCGTGGTGGATGGAAAAGTGCAAGCGGATTACGGATTCGCGCTGAAGATGCCGCAAGGCGCGCGCATCACGCGCGTAGGAGCCATGGCGGGCGGAACGAAGTTGTTCGCGGTAGTGAATCCGGCAATGCAGGAAGAGGAGCGCTACTTCTGGGTAGCCAGCACGAATAGCGATCTGCCGAGCCCGGAGGAGTTGGAAGCCAAGTTCAGCGAAGCGAACCGCCGGCTAGTGGTGACCGGACTGGAGCCCCTCGGCACCTGGCTAGAAATCAAAGGCACAGTGGCCAAGCACCTATTCGAAATCACCGCCAAGCCGGCGAGCCCGCGCGATCCCGGCGAAGATTAGTAAAGACTACTCTTGACAATATGTGACAAGTGGACTACCATTGCGTGATAGACGGCTGGGGGGAGATTGAGTGGGTTCGCCATGAAGAGCAAAGGAAGCATATTCGAGCAGTTCGCCAAAGGAGAAGACGTTATGGCCAACGAAGGGATGGAAACGGTCGCGCACATGCTTCAGGAGCTTGCGGATCGGATGGACCGCATGGAAAGTCGCCAGCGCCGCAAGGGCCGCGATGCGGAGCCAATCGATGAGGATGCCCCAGAGTCCGCCGCGCCGCTAACCGGCCGGCGTGGTCGCCGTGATCCACTAGAGATTCAAGGGGTGCTTTTCCAAATGAACGTGCCGGTAGGACGCCGTGGCGACACCATGCCGTGCTTCATCATGCTCCCGCCGGTGCGTGATGAGCGCGAGCTGGAAAAGCTGGCCGATGAGGTAGAACGCGAATTCCGCAACGCGAAAGTGTACTCACCGAAACCATTCGATGGTCAGAGCCGCTACCAAGGCAACGGCTACCGAAACAACAACTACTCCAACTCCAACTCAAATTATGATCGCGGCAATTACGATCGCGATCGCAACTGGCGCCGCTGATGAGCTATGACGCCAAGTGCTGGGATCTTGCGGATGCGTTTCTAGGCCCGCCAGAAGAATCAATATATTCGCACGAAAACATCGATGAGTTGGCGCAGCGGATTCAGGACGTGATCGAAGACTTCATTGTCGAAAAATCAGATGCGTCCGATATTCTGGAAATCGTTCACTGGCCCGGGAAAGACACACTGGCGTGCCCACTACATGCGGCAAAACTCAAGGCCCTAGGCAACGCAATGGGGTTTGTTGTGAATTCCACACCGTCAAGAATTGGCGGTGTTTGCCAGAATTGCGAGAACGAAGCACGGAAAAAGTCTAACGCTGGAGTTTAGGAGGAAAAGAAGATGGCCACAGCCCTACGCACGATTCCAAGTGACACCGAAGCCGAACCAGTTTCACAGTTCTGGATTTTTGACGTTGAGACCAGGAATCCTGACCCAGAGGATATGAAGAGACTGGAAGCGGAATTCATGGATGACTGGGAGCCGGCAGGGAATCTAAAAGACCCAGAGAAAATCGAAGCCGCGAGAGCAGCCGCGCTTCTAAAATTCAGGGATAAAGCGGCACTCCTCGACGCCGCGCCAATCTCGATGGTTGGTATTATGCTGACCCATCGCACGTTTTTGCTTCATAGCTTGGGCAAGGCCAAGCCGAAATGGTTTGGCAAGCGCGAACGCAACGTGTCGATCGAAGGCTTCGCCGGTGAGCGCAAGCTCATGGAAGCGGTCTATGCCACGCTGGAAGAGCACACCACAGAAAAGATGCACGGAGTAGGACACTCAATTTTTAATTTCGATCTTGCAAAACTTAGACTCGCTGGCGTGCGGAACGGGCTCACACTTCCAGACGTTCTGCGTGTGGTCCTTGACGAGGACGAAGAAAGGCGGCGATTTGTCGATACGATGTCGCTTTTCACAAAATATTTCGCCCGCCGCGGCGAGCTATTCATTTCGCAGGATCGCATGTTGCAGCGCCTGGGCATTGAAAGTTTGCTGAAGGGCGTAGCGACGGGAGCCGATGTGCCGAAACTCTTGGCGGAGAATCCACCACGCATCACAGAAGTTGCGACCAAGCTCTTAGCGGATCTCCTCGGATGTTCCGACGCGTACGCCAAGATGACCAGCCGGGTGCGCAAATGAAATTCATGACTGAGGGGACGCGCGTCGAATTGACCATGGTCAAGGTGAAGGCGGGCGGGAAGACGAACAAGCGCACCGTGACGCTTGAATTCGGAATGATGGTGGGGCTCACGGAGTCGCAAGCGATGCCGAGCTTCCTCAAGGATGCTTGGAGCGGGATGCGCAAATCTGGTAGCCATGCCAGCCTAATCGAATTGGACGGCGAAATTGAATCGCAGAACCTGAGTTTCTATCGGCTCCCAAAAGATAAAACGGCGGACTTCGAGCTGGAAGGCCGCAAGCTGGAAGGGCTTCGCTTAGAAAAACTCGGAAGCCAAATCTTCCTCTATTTCCGCGTCCAAGAACTTCTCGGCAAAGCGATCTGGGATTGGATTTGGTACGCCTTCCTGCGCACCGTCTATGCCGAATTCGAAGAATGCCAAACCGAACTACCAGAGCCAGACGAGAAGGGCAAATCCGCCGCCGTCAACTGAGGGCAAGCCATGAACAAAGCAATGGAATGGGTGAAAGATCACTCCAAGTCTGGAGGGACGGTGCGCGCCGTCCTAAAGGAGATTGCGCGGCGCGCCACGGGATGCACCGCGGTGGGGATGCCCACGGAAATCATCGCCAGGCTGGAGATTAGCCGATCTACATTCTACTGGGCCATATGGAGCCTGAAGAAAATAGGCGAGGTGCGGACCGGGAAACTAATCTCGTCGAAGGCCAAGTTGCGAGTTTATCACCTGCACGCATTCTGCCAAGCCGACGAAAATAACTGCCCGAAATGGAAAAAGTTTACTGGACACAGGGTGTCCAGTGGAAATCCATTAAATCCTTTATCACAAGAAGATACGGGACTGTCCAGTGGCCTTATATTGGGTTGTCCAGTGGAAAAGTCCAACGGTGGAAAAGTACCGACCGTCCAGTTGAAGCTGTTC
>JBAUEX010000181.1:0-2756 GCA_049678845.1 Candidatus Acidiferrales bacterium | reverse complement strand
AGGGAGGCTTTGAAAATTGCCGAGATCGGGATGATGCCGGCAAGTTTGTGAGCGCCCACGGAGGCGAGGCCCATGGAGGCGAAGCATCCGCAGCGCGAGCAATCGGGGTGGCCGCCGAATTGGCAGGGAGTGATCCGCGTTTGCAGGTCGGCCGACAAGGTCTTGGTTGTAAGAGCAAAAATGCAATCTTCCGGACGGCTTGGCGGCGAGGAAAATTGGCGGATGACGACTTCGGGCATGTCGAGTTTGGGATATTGCCTTCGCAATTGCGTCATATCAGCGATGGCCTGCGCGCGCTCGGCGGGCGAAAGGATTTCGGGAAGGTTGTCGCCGATCTGAGGGGTGAACATGCTGAACCACACTTTTTTGATTTCGGGACGCGGCGTCCAGAATTTCAAGAACTCGCCTAAGTAGCGGGGGCGTTTCATCATTTGACCGGTGACCGTACAGTGGACGGTGATTTTTTGTCCGGCGATATTTTTGAGAATGCGGTCGTAGGTGGCGGGAGCGCGGCGAACGTCGTGTTCCGGTTGCAGGCCATCAATGGAAACGACGATGTGGAGGCGTGGCAGGGCGGACCATCCGGCGTTCAAAGGGCGGAAAGCGCTGGTGACAATTTGCACGTGCATTCCACGAGCGAGCAACTGAGGAATGAGCGACTCGAGTTCGCGATAACGAACCAGCGGATCGCCGCCGACGAGAGATAAATGCAAGGGCTTGAGGCGATCAACAACTTCGAGAACGCCGTCGACGAGAGCTTGGCCGCGGCGATCATTCAGGTCGCGCAGCGTTTGTGCGCCGGCCAGATGCGCAGGGTCGTAAGCGTAACAGCCGGGACATCTCAACGGGCACTCGCGCGTGATTTCCAGGGAGAGAGAGGGATGTTGACCCGTGAGAATTTTGCTCCACGCCTGAATAATTTGAGAAGTGAGCATGATGAATGATGGCCCTTTCCAGCCAGGACTACAGATGCGATTTCGAATGCACCCCTAGCCGGCAGGATCCTGCATGGGAAGGGGCATTCAGGTTCGATGCATGGCGGAGTTTGCGAGATGGCCGCCGGTTTTGGAGGACGCGATTGGCACCGGCGAAACGGAAGGCTGACCTGTAACCGCAGGAAAGCAAATACAAAAGAAAAAGCAAAGTCCCGCGCTCGGAAAACGAGCATGAGACACCCGCAAAACCGGAGCTCTCCCTCGTCGACATCGCCGGGGCTACCGCCGGCAAAAAATCGTGCGGGACGCTGTGATTTGGGTGTTTGGGGTCTTGTCGTTTGCGAGGAGCGCGGTTAGATAAGTAGTGAAAATGTTTTGAATGCTGCGATGATGTGGGCATGAAGGCGATTTCCGCGGGTGAGGGAACCCATAGCTGGAATAGGGTCGACGGGATTGACGTGCTGCGAGGGCTCGCGATCCTTTTCGTGTTGTTGAATCACGTCAACATGCGACTGGTGATCGCGGGGATCGCTTATGGCCATGCGCTGCCGCACCGGCTGCTCACTGATTTCGTTTGGAACGGGCAACGCGGCGTACAGATATTTTTCGCAGTGTCGGGATTTCTGATTACGTCGACGACGCTGCGGCGCTGGGGAACGCTGTCCAGTGTGCAGGTGCGCGACTTTTATTTGCTGCGGTTCGCGCGCATCGCGCCGTTGCTGGTACTGCTGCTCTGCGTGTTGAGCATTTTCGATTTCGCGCAACTCAAGAATTTCGTGGTGCCTGGCGGTTTGGGCCCTGCGCTCTTTGCCGCAATCACGTTCCGGATGAATTTATTGCTTCGCGCGCATCACGGGAGTTTCCCCGGGAATTGGTATGTGCTGTGGTCGCTCTCTGTCGAAGAGACTTTTTATTTTTTCTTTCCCTTGGTTTGCCGATGGCTGGGACGCGGGAAATTGCTGATGGCGTTGCTCGGGACGTTCATTGTGTTGGGGCCGTTCGCGCGCACGATATTCGCGCAGGGAAGTGCGACGTGGTCGGAGGTTTCGTATCTGGGCGGCATGGACGCGATTGCGCTCGGGTGTTTGACAGCGATTCTGTTTCCGAAGCTGCGATTCGGGCGCCGCGGATTGCTTTTCATGCAGGTGAGCGGGGGAATGCTGATGATTTGGGTGCTGGGCTTTGCGAACCGCTTCCTGGGACGAACGGGACTGGACATGAGCGTGCTCGCGTTGGGGACGTGCATGGTGATTGTTGCCGTAGGGCAAACGAGGCGGAAGGGATTGACGATCGTTCGTCCGATTCTGTGGCTGGGGCAGAGGAGTTATGAGGTTTACCTGACGCACATGTTTGTGGTGTACGGGCTGTTCGAGGTTTTCATGAAGTATGGGAAGCCGTCGCGCGGGATACCGGCGCTTTTCATTGTGACCGTGATTCTGGCGGGGATTCTCGGTGAACTCGTGGCGCGATGTTTCTCGGAGCCGATGAATCGCCGATTGCGGGAACGATGGGGCGAAGGACCGAGTCGAATCGGAGCAGTGGTTAACAATCCAGAGCAGAAGGTCGCGGTGAGTGCGTAAGCAGCGGCGTTACTCAGACAGGACTTTGCGTTATTTTTTCGCTTTCACGTAAGAGAGGACGGTGGTATCCATAGGGCAACCCCGCTCCCAATCCGTTTGAGGAGGGAGAATCCATGAGGATTTTCATCGCGGCGGTTGCCCTGAGTTTTGCTTTCGCGTTCACCGCCACGCAGCTTTCAGACGCACCTACAGGCTTCGACAACAAAACGAACGGCATGGTGGATGATGCAACGCACCAGGC
>JBAUEX010000180.1:0-2877 GCA_049678845.1 Candidatus Acidiferrales bacterium | reverse complement strand
TCTTTATGCTACCCCTATTTTTCCGTGCGACACCCTGCAAATTGGGTGGAATTTCCAAGATGTTCTAGGCGCTCCGGGAGGGGCGCGTCGAAGTGAATTCCCGTCGACGACTGCGTTCGTTTTCAATGTGCTGCGTTGCAGCCGCAAAGAAAGCCATGCGCCGAGGTCCCGCAGGGGTCAACAGGTTAACCGGTTCGCCTCTAGCATCAATGCCTTTCAGTTTCAGGACGACGAGTAAGCGAGCTTGTCCTAGCCGCCGGACACTCCGTTTCTTCAACGGGGATTTTGCCCAATTTGAACGGGAACTGACGGCGGATCGCAGAGCGGGACAAAATGTTCCAGCGCGCTCAGAAAAGGCTTTGGAACGGCGGGAATGTTCCCTACGGCTATCTAGCAGAGAATAAGCTCTTCATCGGTGACCCGGAACAAGCTGCTCGCCTTCGCTTCATGTGTGGACTGTAAAGATTTGGATCACTTGACGGCTCGAAGCGGGCTAGCGAATTCTGAGGTCCAGGTTGTCGTGCTACAGTTAGTCCGTGCGACCCGAGATTGCGCAAGTCGTCCAATTGATTCAGCGCAGAGACCCAAAATCATTGGAAGAAGCGCTGGAATTGCTTCAGAAAACAGTCTTTTCCTTCAGCATGAAGGTGTGTGGGCAGCGGCAGGATGCTGAAGACACCATGCAGGAAGTACTTCTCAAATCGGTTCCCAACCTGCCTAAATTTGACAGCCCCAAGGCCTTGATGGTCTGGCTTTATAAGGTAGCCAAGAACCGCTGCCTGATGAGCAGACGCAAGAGCAGATTTGCTCCCAAGGAAGATCTCTCCCTCGAAGAATTGATGCCCGACCGTCAGGAATTGCGGAAGCTGTCGGGCGGCCCCGATGGAACGCCGGAGACTGCTATGTTGCGTCGGGAGAATGCCAAGCGGCTCCGAGAAGCAGTGCAGAAATTACCATCGGACTATCGGCTCATTCTCGTACTGCACGACATGGAAGAGTTGTCCGACGGGGACGTTGCCGAAATCACAGGCCTCCGGCCAGGGACAGTCCGAGTGCGACTTCACCGGGCGCGACTCTTCGTGCGAAAGGAACTCGCTAAGCAGGCTCAGCTTCGCGTGCGTCGCGAAACCACGAAACCCTCCGCGGAAGCCCATCTCCCCGCGCCGCCGCACCAACGGCGCTGCAAGGAAATGTTCGCCGAACTCTCAAACTATCTTGATGACGAGCTTGATGATTCTCTTTGCGAAGAACTGGAAAAGCACATGGACGGCTGCGAGCCTTGCAAAGCCTTCCTATCAAGCCTAGAGAAGTCGATCCTGCAGTGCCGAACGGCACCAAATGAGTCCCCCGACCCGCGCATCGCCGCGAGACTTAGGCGCGAATTGATGTCGGAGTATCAAGGATTAATGAGCAAGGTCACCAGGCACGACGCCAGCGAAGTTAGCCGAAGTTAGCCCCCGCACAGACCCTTCCCAATCCCCTCCGCATTTTCCTGTACCAAAATCCACTTTCTTGCATTTATTGGTGTGGCTCCAAACTTGCCGGAGTCGATGAGAGGCACCGATGATCACCGCTAAGGTTCTGCTTACTCAACCACTTAAACCGGAGCGTCAGTTCGTCGCGACAACCGGTAGCGAACACCACATGTTGCTTGACGATGCAGCCGGGGGCACTGGTCCCAAGCCCGTCGAGCTGGTCGCCGTCGGGTTGGCAGGATGCACAGCATTCGATGTCATCACCGTCCTTCGACAAAAGTATCACCAAAAAGTGACTAGCTACGAAGTGCGAGTGGAAGCCGATCAGGCCGAACGTCCACCGCAAGTTTTTACCTCGGTCCGTCTCCATCATGTGATCACTGGATTCGAAATAGATCCAACGGCAATCGAGGAAGCTATCCGACTCTCCGAAGAGAAGTACTGCTCAGTTGGAGCGATGGTGAAGCAAACGGCCAGACTGCACACGACCTACGAAATCGTCGCCGAGAAAACGTCATGGCTCGCGCCGACTCCAGCAACGATACAAGGGTGAAATCTCTCAATGAGAATGTGCGGACGAAAAGTCGGTAAAGAAAGTCAAAGCTTGCGAGAGCCTCTCGGGCGACTCGAAGGCGTACCTCGTTTTGCAGGGACCGCCTTGTTGATCTCGCTCGTTGTGCTGTCGATTCCGGGATTGCTCTTCGCGCAGCAAGCACAGCAACCTTCGCCGCTCACGCTTCAGCAGGCGGTCAACATTGCACTAGAGAAGAACCCGGAACGCAAAGCGGCGCTCGCCGACACACGGGCCGCCTCAGCCGGAATTAGGGAAGCTCGATCGTTCCTCTTGCCGCATGTCACGTTCTCCGAGACGGCCACGCGGGGCAACGACCCTGTCTATGTTTTCGGCACCGAATTGCGGCAACAGCGCTTCACAATGGCGGACTTCGCGCTCAACGAATTGAACACGCCGAATCCCATCGGCAACTTCGCCACGCAGTTCAGCGGAAGCTGGAACCTGTTTGATTCCTTGGCGAGCTGGCATGCCGTGGACCGCGCGGAGCTTGTGAGAGACGCCGCCGGACATCAGCTCGATCGCACAGATCAGGAAATAATTTTCCACGTTGTTGATTCCTACTACGCCGTGCTTCTGGCCAACAAACAGCTCGGCGTGGCCCAGCAGGCAATGAAAACGGCGCAGGCCATTCTCGATGACAGCAAGAATCGCTTCGAAAGCGGCGTGGTGGTCGAGTCCGACTCCCTGAGCGCCCAAGTGCGCACGGCCGCGCGCCAGCAGGAACTGATTCGCGCGCAGGACGATCTGGCATTGGCGCGGGCACAGTTGAGCACGTCGATGGGCGTCTCCTCAGAACGCGAATTCGATCCCATCGAGGCACTCACCGAA
>JBAUEX010000179.1:0-14198 GCA_049678845.1 Candidatus Acidiferrales bacterium | reverse complement strand
CCTGGCGCACCAGTCTTTGTTTCGGTTGGGGATTTCAACTGGCCTCATCGCTACGGCGTGCTATGTCGCAGTGACGGCTCTCTTCTATGACTTATTTAAGCCTGTGAACAAGAGCCTTTCTTTACTCGCGGCGTTCATCAGCCTCGTGGGATGTGCCATTCTTGCTTTCGCTAGCGTCTTTCAACTCGCCCCGCTTGTCGTCTTGGGAGGCAGCCAGTACCTGAGCGTTTTTAAGGTGGAACAGTTGCAGGCGCAGGCGTCTCTGTTTCTCGAATTGTACGGTCAGGGTGTCAGCATCTGCTTCGTATTTTTCGGAGTCTATTGCCTCCTGATCGGCTACCTGATTTTCAGGTCGAGCTTCCTGCCTCGAATTCTGGGCGTGCTGATGGCGGTTGCCGGTCTGGGTTGGCTGACCTTTCTATTCCCGCCGCTCGCAGACTATCTGTCACCCTACAATCTGGTCCTCGGCTTCCTCGCGGAATTAGCGCTGATGATATGGCTGCTCGTGATGGGCGTGGACGTTCAACGATGGAAGGAGCAGGCCCGTGCCGCATGAAAGCCCACCGCCTATCGTTCGGAGCTGTGCGCTGGGCTTTCTGATCGGGAAGCCCGCTCCCACCAACTACCGTGGGTGCTTTTCAAGCTCCGGGAAGGCGGAGTCCTCGGGGCCGGCGAATTGCTTGCGATAGAGGTCCAGGTAAATGCCCGCCTGTTCGACAAGCTCGCCGTGCGTGCCGCGCTGGACAATACGGCCGTCCTCGATTACGAGAATCTGGTGCGCTTTGAGAATCGTGGAGAGGCGATGGGCAATGACAATCGAAGTTCGCCCAGCGAGCGCGGTTTCAAAAGCAAGTTGTATAGCTGCTTCAGACGCCGAATCCAAGTGCGCTGTGGCTTCGTCGAGAATGACGATATCGGGCGCCTTCAGCAGAAGGCGCGCAATAGCGAGCCGCTGCTTCTCGCCGCCGGAGAAACGGTAGCCTTTTTCGCCGACCAGCGTGTCAAGACCTTCCCGAAGCGATGAAATCAAAGGAAGAATTTGCGCGGCGCGCAAGGCTTCGGTAATTTCCGCGCCGGTGGCATCTGGTTTGGCGTACAAAAGATTGGCGCGAATGGTGTCATGAAACAGATGCGCGTCCTGCGTCACTACGCCGATGCGCTGGCGAAGCGAATCGAGCTTCGCATCGCGGACATCGATTCCATTGATCGAGACCCTTCCAGTGTCCACGTCGTAAAGGCGCGGAACGAGTTGCGTAATGGTGGTCTTTCCGGCGCCTGACGGGCCGACCAGCGCGAGCAACTGGCCGGCTTCGGTCCTGAAACTGATATCGCGAAGGACGAGTTTTCCGGGCGTTTTTTGCGGGACGGCGATGGATTCGAGCGAGGCGAGAGAAACTTCCGAAGCAGCAGGATAACGAAAAGACACGTGGTCAAAGGAAATCGTTGCTGGGCCCGGGAGAATGGGCACGGCGCCGGGCTTTTCCTGAATCATGGGAGGCAAATCGAGGAGCTCGAACACGCGATCGAAAGAAACCAATGCGGTCATCGCGCTGACCTGGATATTGGAAAGCCCGATAAGCGGGCCATAAAGTCGAGCGAGATAGGACGCGAGAGCCACCACCGTGCCGACATCGAGTTTGTGTTCTACTGCCAGCACGCCGCCCCAGCCATAAGCGACCGCCGTGGCGAGAGAAGCCATGAGAAGAAGCGCAGTGAAAAACAAGCGTCCATAAATGGCGCGCTTGACGTTAATGTCCGAGACGCGCGCGGCTTTCGCTTCGAATGCGTTGTTTTCCTCATGCCGGCGTCCGAATAGTTTTGCGAGCTGCGCGCCAGCGACGTTGAACCGTTCAACCATAATGCTGTTCAGCGAAGCGTGCAGGTCGTAGCCTTCGCGCGTGATGGCTTGCAGCTTGCGTCCCCAAACGCGCGCAGGCAGGAGGAAAAGCGGAAGCAGAACGAGCGCGGCGAGGGTGATACGCCAGGAGAGAGCAAACATAGCAATCAAAATCAAAGCGATCGTGATGAGGTTTCCGACGACGTTCGAGAGCAGGTCCGTAAATGCGGTGCGGGCGCCGCTGACATCGGTGTCGAGGCGGCTGACCAGCGCGCCGGTTTGCGTGCGCGTGAAAAATGCGAGAGGCATCTGCTGAATGTGATCGAACAGTTTTGTGCGAAGGCGGAGGACGATCTGTGTGCCGATTTTCGCGGCGAGGTAAGACGTCATCAATCCAAGCGCGCTGTCGAGTACGCCCAGAACGCCCAAAAGCACGGCGAGCCGGATGATCAGACGAGCGCTCTCTTTCAGGATGCCATTATTGATGATGTCGCGGTAGATGAGCGGATTGGCTACGCCGATGGCCGCGTCAATTATGACCACGAAGAGAAAAAGAGAGAGCAGTGGCGTGTAGGGCGCGGCGAATCTCAGCGTGCGCTTAAGTGTTCCGGGCGTTATTTCTTGTTTTAGGACGGACGAGTCCTGCCGAAACGACCGCAAAGACCGCATGATTCCAGCAGAACCCACGACAAATTCTCCCTAGGATATTGCGTCCGAGAAATTGCATTCTACAAAACGCGGCTCTCCGGCTTCTTTCAAAGAACGAGCAAGCCAATATAGTGGCATAAAACCGGTTCGCTCGCACATCCGCAGACCGCGATGCACGAGCGGCGCGATGCGGCTATCAGTGGCAGGAAGCGGCGCCGCGCTGGCGAGGTATTGCTGGTGATCTTCCTCGGCGCGGTAAAACGGGCCGGCGGGTTTGATTTCCGTGACGATGGGACCGTTGAAAATGTGGGCGTTTTCGAGCGCCCCGACGGATTCAAGCGCGACGGCTTCCTGTTCAGTATTGTGAAACAAATCGCGGAGCGATATTGCGCGGGATCTGCTTCTTACCAGAATTGCAAGACCGTTTCATACGCCTTCAGGGCACCGTCCATTTTGCCAATAGAAGCGGAAGCGCGAGCGATACCCGAGAGAGGGGCCATCATCAGATGGCTTGCAAGCCTCTTGAATCCGGCTAAACTGATGGCCTGATGGCGAAGGTTTACGCAGGGACGTCGGGGTGGTCCTATCCGAGTTGGAAACCACGATTTTATCCCGCAAAACTCGCTTCCGCGACGTTTCTCAGCTATTACTCGACGCGCTTGAATTCCGTAGAAGTGAATTATACGTTTCGCCGCTTTCCGACCGAAAGCCTGCTGACGCGCTGGATTTCGGAGACGCACGACGGATTCAAGTTCGCCGTGAAGGCGCACCAGATGATCACCCACATCAAGCGTCTGAGCGAAGCGGGCGAATGGCTGGCTCGATTCGTAGATTCCGTAAAACTGCTGCACCAGGCGAACCGGCTGGGTCCAATATTGTTCCAGTTGCCACCGTACTTGAAGCGCGATGTGGAATTGCTGGCGAATTTTCTTGACGAAATTCCCGGTACGGTGAGGGCTGCGTTTGAGTTCCGGCACGAATCGTGGTTTTGCGATGAAGTGTTCTCTGTGTTGCGCGGGAAGAATGCGGCCCTTTGCGAAGCAGAGAGCGACAAATTGGTGACGCCCGACGCGGATACAGCGGATTTTTCTTATCTGCGCCTACGCAAAGAAAGTTACTCAACTAAAGCTCGCGAGGCTATCTTACAGAAAACAATAGATCTTGCCGACCGAGGGGACGTTTTTGTGTACTTCAAGCATGAGGATACACCTGAGGGAGCGCTCTACGCGGAAGCATTGCTTCAGAAATCTGAGAACGCACCTTAGAGTAGCGCGAATTGCTAGTTTGCTCTGAGCGCGTTTTACGCCATAGAGCAGTGCCTTCAACAGGGAGGCGCATGGCTACCCGGTTTTAGTACTTTCGTACCGCAGTTTTGCCTCCAAAAAAGTGACTTGGCTCCTATCGACCTTATCGAAGCTTTTCTCCACAATGGAGCCATGTCAAACACAAACGTACTTCTCGGACAGACGTGGGTTGAGCGGCATTGGTGGTGCGTGGACTGTCGCGTTCCGACGGACTTGGACCGCCATGGACGCTGTGGGAGCTGCGGGTCAGATGCTGTGGACATGATGATCCGGCCGAATCCGATGGGCAAAGAGCTGCGACCGGTCCCGACCGTTTTCGAACGCCTGCCACAGTACAACCGCACGTCGTAACCTCTTAACTGGGCCCTTCCGTGCCCGTTGAGTCGGGCCTTGGTTCTGTCGATGCGGATGCGTGTCTGCTAACTAATTCGCGTGGGCTGACTACTGGCCAATTGAGCGGGTTTCTGTTGTCGGCTTCTTGCGCTCGGCGGCGTTCCAATCGTCCGGCGGAAAGGCGATATGCCAGAAGTATCCCGCGGGGCGACTGAATTCAATTCCCGCCTGAATCTTGCCGCCTTCAGACTGGCCGATGTAAGCGACGCGGCACTCGATTGCCTCCCTGCTTTTCACATTGGTCAGCGTCAGCTTCTGGCCGCGATTAACCACTTTGGCTAAACGGATCATACATCCATGTGCATTGACCGATTCGGTTGAGGCCTTCTCCTCAAATGTTTCCGTCCCCTGCTGTCCCTTGACAATCACTGGCATGGCGATGTAAACGCGCTTGCTCCTGCGCGCTTCGCGCTTCGGATCAACGACGCTCGATTCCGCCGATGAGGAAGCTGAAACCGATTCTTCAGAGCTGATTTCTCTGGGCGGAGCAGACGCGCCCCTGCCAGCAAATATTTTTTCCCAAGCCATCGATGCCCCCTAGCGGGATGATGCCCTGCTTCCGCCTGTGGAGAAAAGATTCCGTGCGTTGCGTATCCATTCAGTCACTTCCCGCGGCGACGTAGAATCACACCTGATTTCGTGTTTTGTTTTCGCCGCCAGTTGTACAGCTTGGGCACAACCAATGGTAGAGTCTGCGCAGAATCCTGAAGTAAATGTAGGAGCGGGCCCGAATGGCCATGGAACCTTCGAAACAAATGAGCGCCGTGTCCCGACTGCAAACGGGGCCCTCCGGGCTCGCGGCGCGGCTGGGCCTTTTTGACGCCACAATGATCGTCATGGGCGGGATCATCGGCTCGGGAATTTTCATCAACCCCTATGTGGTGGCGCGCCAATTACACACGGCGACGCTGATCCTCGGCGCGTGGGTTATTGGCGGCATGATCGCCTTGGCTGGCGCCTTTATTTATTCGGAGTTGGCCGCGCGAATGCCTAAAGTCGGAGGTCAGTACGCTTACTTGCGCGAGGCCTACCATCCGGTACTGGCGTTTCTGTATGGTTGGGTGTTGCTGCTTGTGATTCAGACGGGCGGAATGGCCGCGGTGGCTGTGACCTTTGCAAAATATTTTCTCGAACTCACGGGTCTTCACGTGGGCGAAGGGCTGATAGCGACGCTCGCGCTCGGATTGTTGACCGTTATCAATTGCCTGGGCGTCCGAGTGGGGAGCACGGTTCAGAGCACGCTGATGGTGCTGAAGATTTTCGCGATTGCGGCCCTGGTGGGTTGCGGAGCATGGTTCCTGCTGCGCAGCGGAACGCCCGCGCCAGCCAAATCTGCACTCCTCGATCGGCCCGTGTCGTTCGACCTGGTGACCGCGATGGGCGCGGCGCTCGTGCCCGTGCTTTTTGCGTACGGCGGATGGCAGACAGCGAATTTCGTCGCCGAGGAGGTGCGCGAGCCGCGCAAGAATTTGCCACGAGCGCTCGTGATCGGAGTGATTGGAGTCGTGCTGCTTTATCTTTCGGTGAATGTCGTGTGTGTTTACGTGCTGGGCCCTGCGGGGCTCGCGGCGGCGACCACACCCGCGTCGGCGGTGATGCGCGTGGCGTGGGGACCAAAGGGGGCGGCGCTGATTGCAGTGGGCATCGCGATCTCCGCGTTGGGATTCCTGAGCCAGTCGATTTTGACCGCGCCGCGCGTATATTTCGCCATGGCAGAGGACGGATTATTTTTCCGCTCGGTGGGCTGGCTCGATCCACGGCGGCGCGTACCCGTGGTGGCGATTGCGTTGCAGGGAGTCGCTGCGATTATCATCGCGCTTTCCGGCCGCTACGATCAAATCTTGAGCTATGTTGTGTCGATGGATTTTCTATTTTTCGGCCTGACCGCGACGTGCCTATTTGCATTTCGCCGCCGCGATTTCAAAGAGGGCCGTCGAACTCGCGAAAAAGGACTGGCCCGAATGCCAGGGCATCCCGTGACTACTTTTCTGTTCGTCGCCGCGTCCTGGCTGGTTGTGATCAACACAATTTTCAAATACCCGCATAACACAGCAATCGGATTCGGCATTTTATTTGCGGGCATACCGGTGTATTTTTTCTGGAGCGCGCAAAAAAGAAAGCGGGGCCAGGAAACGTGACGACGCGAAGGGAAATTCGCTCGGCGTATCTGGAATGGGCAAAACTGCGCTCGCACGCCAAATTCAACCTGGCTACGAGCGGCATCGACGGCTATCCACTGGCCGAATTGCCGGTAAAAATCAAAGACCTGGAAATTTCTGCCGCAGGCAGTTACGGCTATCCTCCCCTGCAAGAGCGTGTAGCGAAGAAAAACGGGGTGGCACCGGAGTGCGTGGTGGCCGCGAATGGAACGTCGATGGCAAATCACCTGGCGATGGCGGCGCTTCTCGGACCCGGCGATGAAGTGCTGATCGAACAACCGACTTATGAGCCATTGCTCACCGTTGCGGAATACCTGGGCGCGAAAGTCCGGCGTTTCCCGAGGCGTTTCGAAGATGGGTTTCAAATCGATCCGCGCGAAATCGAGCGTCACATGACGCCGCACACACGGCTCATTGTCCTCACCAACCTGCACAATCCGAGCGGAGCACGCACTCCCGAGTCGAAGTTGCGTCTGGCGGGCGAAATCGCGCAGAGCCGCGGCGCGCAGGTCCTGGTCGATGAAGTCTATCTGGACGCGTGTTTTGATCCCAGCGCCCGTTCGGCATTTCATTTAGGACCGAACTTTATCGTTACGAGCAGCTTGACGAAGGCCTTTGGTCTCTCAGGACTGCGTTGCGGCTGGATACTTGCAGCGGCGCCGCTGGCCGAGCAGATGTGGCGGCTGAATGACTTGTATGGAGTGATCCCGGCGCACGTGGCGGAGTTGCTAAGTGTAATCGCGTTTGATCATTTGGCGGAAATTACGGAATATGCGCGCAAGCGGCTGGAAACAAATCGCCCTGTGCTCCAGCACTTTCTCAACTCGCGCAAGGATTTGCTCGCGATTCGCTCGGACGCGGGGACAATTTCGTTTCCCAACATTGTCGCAGGTCGCGTCGATCCTTTCTGCCAGCTCTTGCGGGATAAATACGACACAAGCGTCGTCCCGGGACGATTTTTCGAGATGCCGGACCACTTTCGCATCGGCATCGGCGGAAAAAGAGAGACGCTTGCCGCAGGATTGGAACGTGTGGGGCAAGCGCTGGATGAAATGGCCGCTTAGACCTGAACTCCGGACGCGCGCGATGCTCAATCACCCGCGCCTGTGGTCAGAGAGCCCGGCGATTGCTTCGGCCGCAACAAACCAAGAAAAGCTTTCGCCGCCTGCGAAAGTGGCCGATCGCGCCGAAAAATCAAAAATAAATCGCGGCGCAGGCGCATCTCTCGAATGCGGACTTCCACAAGCTGACCCCGCTCCACTTCCACCTGCACGCACATGCGTGGAACGATCGCGACGCCAATACCCATTTCGACGAATCGCTTGATGCTTTCAATGGTGGGCAGCTCGACGCCCATGCGAAGAGTGACGCGGTGCCGCGCGAAAAGCTGAATGACGCGCTCGCGATAAGGAGATGCCACGATGTGCGCGACGAATGTCTCCTCGCCAAGCTGGCGAATCGCCACGCTGCGATGCCTTGCCAGTTTGTGGCGCGGATAGACAACGAAAACAAGATCGTCACGCAACAGCGCGGCCGAGGAGAGAGACGGCTCGCATGGCTGGTAGGAAGCAATGCCCAGGTCGAGGCGATAATTCAAAATCTCGCGCGGGATGTCGCGCGAGTAGACGCGATGGATGGCGATTTCGACTTTTGGATACTTGCGGCGGAAACGCGCAAGCGCCGGAAGAAGCGCGTGGATGGAACTTTCGTTCACACCGAGCGAAAGGCGGCCGCGGCGAAGGCCCGCTAGGTCTTCGAGACTTCGTTTCGCCTCTTCGCGAAGATTCAGCATTCGTTCCGCATACTCGACGAGCAATGCCCCAGCCTCAGTGAGCGTACCCGCTCCCGTCCCGCGCACGAACAGCGGCTGGCCGACCCACTGTTCCAACTTTCGCACGGAGATACTGACCGCCGGCTGTGTGCGGTATAGCTTTTCGGCCGCGCGCGAAAAGCTGCGCTCACGCGCCACGGTCAAGAACACTTGCAGCGAACCTAAGTCCATATCGCCCTCGCAATGTACCTGTATAATCAATGCTTATAGCGACTGCAACAATTATAAATTGGACGATGGCCCCTGAAATGCGATCCACTGCTTCCTTGCGCACAGGGGGAACTATGGACACAGTTCAATTCTTCGATACCACGCTTCGTGACGGCGAACAATCGCCTGGTTTTTCGATGAGTCAGAGCGAAAAGCTCCGCTTGGCGCACAAACTCGACGAACTGGGTGTCGATGTGATCGAGGCCGGCTTTCCGGTGGCGTCGTCGGGCGAGCTTGAATCCGTGCGCGCGGTCGCCGCGCAGATCCAACGCGCGCGCGTTGCCGCGCTGGCCCGGGCGCGCCGTGAAGACGTGGAAGCGGCGCTCACTGCCCTGGAGCCGGCGGCTCGGCCGCGCCTGCACATATTTCTGGCGACATCGGATTTGCATCTTCAAGCGAAACTGCGTATTTCGCGGCAGGAGGCCCTGGATGCCGTGTCGCGTTGGGTGCGCTATGGACGCGAGCACTGCGCCGAAATTGAGTTTTCCGCCGAAGACGCGAGCCGCAGCGACATCCGCTTTTTGCTCGACGTGATGGAAACCGCCGCCGAAGCCGGCGCAACAATTCTTAACATTCCTGACACCGTTGGCTTCAGTACTCCGGAGGAATACGGCGCGATTTTCCATCGCGTACGCAACCACTTGGGCCGCCACGATGAAATTATCTTGAGCGCGCATTGCCATAACGATCTGGGCCTGGCAGTCGCAAATTCGCTAGCGGCAGTACGCGCGGGCGCACGACAAGTGGAATGCACCATCAATGGCATTGGCGAGCGCGCGGGAAACGCGTCGCTTGAGGAACTTGCTGTAGCGCTGGCCGTGCGTCAAAGCTTTTTCGGCGTGCGCACCAACGTTCACCTGGAACAGATCTATTCGGCGAGCCGCATGCTATCGGAAATCACGGGCGTTTCCGTGCCGCCAAACAAGGCAGTCGTGGGCGCAAATGCGTTTGCGCACGAAGCGGGAATTCATCAAGATGGGATTCTGAAAAACCCGCTGACCTATGAAATCATCCGGCCGGAAGCCGTAGGCGTTCCGGCGCGGCGGCTGGTGCTGGGAAAACACTCGGGGCGCAATGCGCTGCGCACGCGCATCGAAGAACTGGGCTATAGGCTGAGCGACGCGGAACTCGCGCAATGCTACGGTGCGGCCATGGGACTTGCCGACTCCGCAAAAGACGTGACCGATCGCGACCTGTTGACATTTGTGCACCAGGCCCGCCGGGGACGCTTGGCTCCGAATGTGCCCGGCGAATCGGACACAATGGCCGCCGCAAGCAAAATTCAATGAACGGCATTCGCAAAACGATCGCAGTGCTCCCGGGTGACGGAATCGGTCCGGAAGTAATTCGTGCCGCCATCTCCGTTGTGGAGGAATGCGCGCGCGGGTTCAGTCATCGCTTTGAGTTCGTCGAATTGCCGTTCGGCGGCGCGGCGATTGATCAGTATGGTCAACCTCTGCCTCGCGAAACGATGGAAGCCTGTCGCCAAGCAGACGCCGTGCTTTTGGGCGCAGTCGGCGGCGCCCAGTGGGATGGCCAGCCGCTCGACCGCCGGCCCGAAGCCGGCCTGCTCGGACTTCGCAAACAATTGGGGCTTTATATCAACGTGCGGCCCATCCGGCTGCTCGAACCATTGCGCGCAATTTCTCCGCTGCGAATAGAACAAAACACCGCGATCGACATGGAAATTGTGCGTGAACTCGCCGGAGGGATTTATTTCGGACCGCGTCAAAGTAGCGGGTCGAATGGCGATGAAGTGGCTTCGGACACGGAAATTTATTCCTCGAAGGAAATCGAGCGCGTGGCGTTGTACGCCTTTCGTCGCGCCGCCGCGCGTCGCGGTCAGTTGGCGAGCATCGACAAAGCAAATGTGCTCGTCAGCTCCGGGTTGTGGCGAAGAACGGCCCAGCGTATCGCCAAGGATTTCCCGGAAGTGCAATTTGAATCGCTTTACGTCGACAATGCCGCGCTGCAAATTATTCTTCGTCCGGCGCAATTTGACGTGATTCTCACATCAAATATGTTTGGCGACATCTTGAGCGACGAGGCCGCGGCGCTGGTAGGTTCGATTGGCTTGATTCCGTCGATGAGCCTGGGCAAAGGCACGGCCCTTTACGAGCCCATTCACGGCTCCGCGCCGCAGCTTGCCGGAAAAGATTCCGCAAATCCCGTCGGCACGATTCTGTGCGCGGCAATGATGCTGCGCGAATCGTTTGGCCTGCCGGCGGAAGCGGCGGCGATCGAGAAGGCCGTCACCTATGCGCTTTCGCGCGGCTTCCGCACGCCGGACATCGCTAGACCGGGCGCACAAACCATCGGCTGCACGGAAATGGCCGCGCGTATTCGCGGAGCGGTGGCGGAATCGCTTGCGGAAACGGAGCGGTACGGTTGGGGTGTATAGGGCGCCTAGGTTTTTCTGAGCACCAGGCAACTTGCTATCATGTCGTGAAGCGCCTGCTTTTTCGCCGTGAAACCCGCCATAATGTAGCCAATGCAAAGCGGGATCAGGCCGGTGATGAACTTTGCAAAGAACCGGCCACTGGCTCGCGCAAAGGAAACCGGTCGATACTGCATGTCGGTGACGATCAATCCCATCGCCATTTTCCCCAGCGTCCCCTGCGAAGGAGAACTCTCCATCCAGGCGTAGTAAAGCCACGTGATGACCGTCGTGATGGCAATTAACGCGAGAATGGCCAGAACGAATGCACCGCGAAGGAACATGTCTGGCGTGGGATTCTCTGGCAAGTTTCGCAGCGTGGCAGCAACCCCGCTCGCGAATATCACCACGACAATCAAAATCACGTAAACGATTCCGAGGATCACCGCGTCAACCAGATACGCTACGAATCGAAGCCAAAACCCCGCGTAGAAAAGCTGTGGGGCGTAGGCGGCTCCGGTCCTGGACGGCGGTGTCCCGGAATAAGAAGTCGATGCAGGAGCCACCGCTACAACCAGGGGCTTGCCGCATTGTGTGCAGAACGTCGCCTCTTCGATCTGTGCCGTTCCGCAATTTGAGCAGAACATTTGACCACCTCGCCTTTTCGTCCAGCTAAATCTTCCGGAGCACCAGGCAGCCGGCCATCATGTCGTGCAAAGCCTGCTTTTTCTCAGTGAGACCAGCGCAGATGCAGTCTATCGGGAAGAAGAGCAGCACTCCAATCAACGGGACAATACGAAATAGGATCATGCTGAAAAATCGCCCGGATGCTCGGCCGAACGAGATTCGCGCCCCAGAAAGGTCCGCCACGTAAATACCCAGAGCTTTTTTCCCCAGCGTCGCCTGCCAGGCTGAGCTTTCCATCAACGAATAGTAGAGCCATTCCAACGCGATCGCCGCAAGCGCAATCCGAAGGATCCAGCCCATGCCGAGAAATCGTACCAGCGCATCTGGCGTTTCAGACGGAAAGGTGCCGACCGAGCGCAGGAGGCCTGAACCGACTAGACTAGAAATAACGACAAACCCAAGCGGAATACCCAAAATCAATGCATCCATGATATAGGCAACGAAGCGTAACCAGAATCCGGCATAAGCGGTAGTGGGCACGGCTACCGGGTATGGAGCCTGATACGACGGAGCCGGTGGCGCTGACACGACGCGGAACGGAGGAACAGCGTCCGATGAAGGCGCTAGGAAGCCCCCGCCCGGCGCGAGAGGAATGCCGCGCGGCGCGGCGGGCGCGTTTCCGGTCGTCTGGCCGCACGAAGGACAGAACGCTGCTGTTTCCGCCACCTGGGTGCCACACTTCGAGCAAAACATACGGCCTCCTTGTTCAACCGCTCAGAATAAGGATTCCGGGCATCGTACTTTCCCAACGGCACAAGGTCAACCGCGAAGAATCCATCGCCGCAGCGAATTGGCACCAATGATTGCGCGCACACGCGGCAGTTGCGTACACTGTGCCCTGCACGTTCGTTCCTTTTCCTTAACTCTTACTTTGATACGGAGGCAAAGCCGATGAAGTTGCGCCTGCGGCGGGGAATTCTTCTTCTGGGAGCTTTGTTCGCGGCAATTGTCTTGGCCGCGGCAGGTTACGCGCTCGGAAATAATCATTTCGGGCAGCCTAAAACAATCATCCACGTGGTCGAGGTGCAATGGCGGCCCGGCGTGACGGAGGCGCAAAAACAGCGGGTGCTTGATGGCATTCGAAATATGGCCGCTCAAATTCCGGGGATCGAAAATGTCAGGCTCAAGCCAGCGCGACTGGAGCCACGCGATTTCAACATGGCATTCGTAATTGAATTCAAAGATCGCGCCTCCGCGGACGCTTATGCCGAGAGTGCGGCGCATAACGCCTTCGATAAAATGTATGTGCCATTGCGCGCCAACAGCCTGTCGATCCAAGTGACAAATTAGCGTCGCGGCCGGACCAATTGTTCAAGTTGCGTTTGGATGGATTCCGGCGACGGCGCATTGCCTGCATCGCCGTTCATTCCGAGCATGCGCATGGTCATCTTGTCCATGCGGCGATCGGAGAGCAACCAACGCATGGCGATAGCCATTTGCGCTTCGCGCGTCACGGTATAACGGGCCCGAGGATTCGGATTGCGCACGGCCCGCAAAATCACGCGCGCACAATCCTCAGGGGTGTTTCGAGCTTTTCCTGTTACCTTTTTCCACATTTGCAAAAACCCCAGGTACGTTCGCGCGTACGGACTCGTCGCCGCGTTACGGGTGTATTGCGAAGACAACCCGGCGCTCGTTTGACCCATACTCGTGGGAATAAATCCCGGTTCAATCAACACAACGTGAATGCCGAATGGCGCCACTTCCATGCGCATCGCGTCGCAGATGGCTTCGAGCGCGTGCTTGCTGCCACTGTACGGACCAAAGAGCGGGTTCGCAACCCGGCCCGCAACGGAACTCATATTGATGATGCGCCCATGCCGTCGCCCGCGCATCGCGGGAAGGACATGCTGCGCCATGCGCACGGCGGCAAAGACATTCGTCTCGAATTGCTTGCGCAAATCATCGAGCGAGATTTCTTCCATGGTGGCGACGATGGCGATACCCGCGTTGTTGACCAATACATCCACCGGCCCGGCCCGGCGTTGAACTTCCGCCACCGCGCGGCCTGCTGACTCGTCGTTCGTCACCTCAAGGTCGAGTGTCTCGAGCGACAAATTTTTCTCTTCTGCAAATTGTTCGAGCGCAGCGCGCTTCTCCGCGCTCCGTCCCGCCGCGAAAACACGATAGCCCTCGGAAGCGAGCAGAATAGCCGTAGCGCGCCCCAGACCATCGGTGCCGCCGGTGATCAGAACAGTATCTGGTTTGCCATGTTCAGTGGAGTCCACGAAGTCCCTCCCGAAAATTCACCAGTGGCTATGCCTTCCATCTTGGCGAGTCATTCGCGGCATACGCCGGAGCGGGCTGGCTCTGCAACCGATCCCGGAGGGCCGGCGGCTGGTGACGCGCCTTGAGATACAGCACAAGCGCAATGATCACAATAATCAGCGCGGCCACGATAGCCAGTTTTAATATTTTGGACGAGGGGACATTTTCCTCGTAAGAAACTCGCTTGCTTGGCTTGTCTCTCGGATCTTGGGCTTCAGCCATTGTTTTCACTCATCGCTTCTGTTCTTGGCTTTCGCCTCTGTTGCGTCGTTAAGCCAGCCCGCTTAGAGGCGTCACTTTGGAATACTCGCGCTCTCGCAATCTCTGCTTGCTTCTTACTCGACACCCTGTTGGAAGGCAATGCTAGGCCCGCTGGGCTATCAAGTCAACGCGCGCGTCAGTGATTGTCAAGCCCCGTTAGAAATGTCCCCTTCCTTACCTCATTAGAAATGTCCCTTTTTTTGATTTGCTCTTGTCGTTGGGG
>JBAUEX010000178.1:0-1979 GCA_049678845.1 Candidatus Acidiferrales bacterium | reverse complement strand
GCCAGCAGTCGATGCGATGCCGAGAGACGCCATGATTCGGTGCCATCTCTCTTCGGTGGAAAGCTTCGAAGGATTCAGCATGAGGTTGTAATTCGCCTCAAGCACGCGCGCGCAGTGGTTGGCCCGCTCGAAATAGCGGCTCATCCAATAGAGGCCATCGGCTACTCGCGATAGCATTGGACAGCCCTGATGTTCCGTTCTCTAAAACCCATGTGTCCTTCGAACCTCCGTCCTGCGACGAATTTATCCCTAGAGAGCGCTTGCGCAGCGCGACTCGAGTTAGCCCTCCGGCCACGATGGTAATCCTTCGGCGCGTGTCAAGCACTTTGAGACACCCAGCATGGGAGTTTACTGACTATTTCCTTTGACTTCTGGCCGGTTGCGAATCGGCTTATTGATCCAGACCTGCGAGGGCAGCGGTAGGGGTCTGGGTGATTGCCGAACGAAGCGATCGGGGTGCGCTCGGTAGGCGGCATTGAGCACCGCCTGGCGTTGGGCCAGGACGGCCTGAGTCTCGCCGAAATGAACTACGGCAGGAGGAAGCAAAGCGATGCCGGAGTGGCGGTGCTCTTCGTTGTACCACCGGAAAAACTGCTGACAGAAGGCGCGGCTGTCTTGGATGCAGCCGAACCGATCGGGAAACTCCGGGCGGTACTTCATGGTTCGGAACTGACTTTCCGAATACGGGTTGTCGTCGGAAACATAAGGCCGGCTGTGGCTCTTGGTGACGCCCAGGTCGGCCATGAGAAAGGCCACCGGTTTGGACTTCATGACCCGGCCGCGGTCGGCGTGAATGGTGAGTTGGCCGGCGGGAATCTGATGTTTGCCAATGGCTTCCTCGATGAATTCTTTGGCCAGTTCAGCTCCTTCCCGGTAGGCGATCATCCAGCCGGTAACGTAGCGACTGAACACGTCGAGGATCACGTAGAGATAGAAGTAGGTCCATTTGACCGGCCCGCGCAGCTTGGTGATGTCCCAACTCCAAAGCTGATTCGGAGCGGTGGCCAGCAACTCAGGCTTATGGTAAGCCGGATGAACGAGCTGATCGCGACGCTCCCCACACTCGCCCTCCCGCTCCAGGATGCGGTACATGGTACGCGTCGAGCAAAGGTACTGTCCTTCGTCCAGCAAGGTAGCCTGCACCGCTGCTGGAGAGCGGTCCTGGAATCGCTCCTCATGGAGAACCCCTAGGACCGTAGCGCGCTCCTCTTGGCTGAGGGAGCGCGCCGGCGCCGCCCGCTCTGGCGACAACGCTGGCTCGGGTGCCTGAGATGACACCGGACCAAAGACGGGACGCTGCCGATAATAAGAAGCACGGGCCACGGCAAGGACATGGCAGGCGACGACGATGCCAACGGTCGGGGCCAGGTGGGTGACGGCATCCATTAAGGTTGCTCTTCCGGGTCCGCCTTCGGCAGCGGCCATCCCAGCAGAGCGCCCACTTTTTTTTGAACGTCAATGACGATGGCGGCTTTACGCAGTTCCTCGGTGAGTCGCTGGTTCTCGCGGCGGAGTTTCTGGTTGTCTTCTTCCAGCGGGTTGCGCTTGGACTTGGGGCCGCGCTTGTGCGGGGTCAGCCCTTTGAGTATGCCGGCCTTGCGTTCGTTACGCCAGGTGGACAAGTGCGATGAGTAAAGGCCCTCCCGCCGCTGCAGGGCGCCGATGTCGCCAGGTTGAACGGCGGCATCAGCCTCAGCCAGAATCCGTAACTTGTACTCGGCCGTGAAGGTCCGGCGCCTGGCATCGGCGACCACCTCCGGATCAGGTCGCGACGGAACGGGGTCCGCCTCCGACGCGACGGTTTTGCTTGGCGCTGTACTCCGGGACGTCTCGCTTCGCTCGTCCTCCCTACGTTCAGCGCCAAGCAAAACCGTGGGAGAAGTCGAAGATATTTCGTTGTTCTTCACATTGATTCCTGTTCTCGCCCTGCACAGTAATTATGACTGGGAGAACTGTCTCATCAATGTTGGCACGGAGGG
>JBAUEX010000177.1:0-1922 GCA_049678845.1 Candidatus Acidiferrales bacterium | reverse complement strand
TTCTCGGGTCACGCAAGAATTGCGCAACCGATTGTGCGATTTCACATCCAATGCAATGGCTTCAGCGCTTGGATAACTCTGGAATCCACGGATAACCAATGGGGAGCTTTCGCGTCTAACGGACGTGCAGATTGCGTTTTGATTTTTGGAGGTGATTCATGAAAGAGCAAGCGTTCGCAAACCATTCGCGCGTCGTGCCCGCGTTTCACATGGTGGCATTGCCGATTCTGCTTCTCAACGTCGGGTACTCGATTTACGGATTGGTGCACACATGGTTTTCGTTCGGAGCGCTCGTGTCGTTCCTGGTCTCGATTGCTTTGTTGTTGGTCGCGTTGTACGCCAGGATGTTTGCACTCACCGTGCAGGACCGCGTGATTCGCCTCGAGATGCGTTTGCGTCTCGAAAAACTTCTGCCCGTTGATCTGAAACCGCGCATTCTGGAGTTCTCGGTTGATCAACTGATTGCGCTGCGTTTTGCGAGCGACGCTGAACTCCCCGAACTCGCGCGTCGCGTCCTCGACGAAAAAGTGAAGAACAAGAAGAGCATCAAGCAAATGATCAAGATCTGGAAGCCGGACATTCTGCGCGCTTAGTCTGCGGCTACGCGATTCGTCGCCGCTTTAGCGCTTCCCGCTGTTGGCGCGAATAAAAAATTCCTTCTTATTAACATTTGCCGGTACGGCCACGTCGAAAAATCCCACCATCATTTCGTCATAGGTTTGGTCGCCCCAGCGCACTGCCGCGGTCGGATCGGGATTGTGGGAATTGTTGCGCGAGTTGTCATACCAGGCGACCGCTTGCAATTCCGTTCCCGCTTTGAGAAATCGCGGCTGTGCCAGCCGGTAGCTCAACTGCCAGTAAAAATCATAATTCACGCGCAGCAGTGTCTCGATCGTGCCGTCGCGATGAATAATGTTGTACTCAAATTTCTTCCCGCGCAGGTGCATGTGCGGGAAAAAACTGAGCAGCGTGCAATCATTCGGCAAAGTTCCATGAACCTCCACGCGAAAATCCGGCACACCCGGCGGAATGATGAAGCGGTCGTTGGTTAATTGCAGTGTCAGCACACGCTGCTTGGGGGGCTGCTTTGCGAATACGAGCCCGATGCTCGACTGATCCGTTTCTGGATGTCCTTGGGTCACGTAATGCATCTGAAAGACAAGATCCGAGCCTGCCGGAATGAATTTCGCCATGCCCGCGGGCCACTCGTCCGGCGAACTCCCCGGCGCATAAACGAGAAGTACGTCGCTGTCTGTCCATTCGGCATCGCGCTTGTCTTGCGCATCCTTCAAACTCGACTCCGTGAACGGTACGCCCACCGGCGCATGCCTCAACCATTTCGAGCCCGGCGGCCGCGCATAAACCACGGCGTGATGCACATTCTTGCGGCTCGAAGGCCGAATCTCCGACCTTTGCACCCATTCGTCATTCGTGAATCCCGTGGGCACAATTTCGTACGTATATTCCACGTCGCCATTTGCGGGAATCGCCACCGGCTCTGGCATCCTGACCACATCATCCGGCTGCGGGATGATCCATCCTGGCGCCCAACGGCGCGGTGGCGGCGCGTCCTGGGGGTCTCCCTCGGGCGCGCCGGCATCGGCCCACGCGGCAAGTGTTGCAATGTGCTCCGGCGTCAACGAGGGATCATTTGCAAAATGTCCGCAGCACGGATCGGCGAACCACGGTGGCATGATTCGCTGCGTCACTCTGTCTTTGATTTGGCGGGCATACCGTCGCGTCTCCTCATACGTCACTAGCGGCATGGGTGCGATTTCCCCAGCCCGGTGACACGCCTGGCAGCGCTGCTGCAAGATGGGAGCAACATCTTTATAGAATGTCGGTGGCGTGTGTTTTGCACTTCGACTGTCGCGAGTCGCGCCACCGCACAGTCCGATCGCTCCGCATACCCACAGTAAAAC
>JBAUEX010000176.1:0-2858 GCA_049678845.1 Candidatus Acidiferrales bacterium | reverse complement strand
ACTCGATCTGAGAATCGGCAATCACATGCGCCACGTTGAAATCGAGCGGCACGGCGGGCAATTTCAATTTCGTATCGATGGCCGCGACGTGGGCGCTGACGTAAAGCAAATCCAGCCGGAAGTGTATTCCATATTATTCGAGGCCGAAGCGTTTGAAGCGCGCATCGAATGTGGCGCGACCGGGCTGCGCGTTCAGATTGACGGCTACGAATTTCCCATCGTGATTGCCGATCCCCGGCAGTGGCGGCGCGACCGCAACCAAATTGCCGTGGTGGAAGGACACCAACAAGTTGTCTCGTCAATGCCCGGGAAAGTAGTGCGCGTGATGGTGCGCGCCGGCGACGCGGTGGAAGCGGGACAAGGATTGCTGGTGGTGGAAGCGATGAAAATGCAGAACGAAATCAAATCGCCGAAAACCGGCAAGATCGAGCGAGTCGCCGCGCAAGAGGGCCAAACCGTCAACGCAGGTGAAGTTCTCGCCGTGATCGTCTGAGCAAAAGCAGTTCTATTATTTCGCCGTGGCGTCATCGGCGGGAAGCTTGCCGGCGGACTCCACCACTTCCTTGGCAAGGTAATTCGTCACGTGGGCCTGATCGCGCGCGGTATTCAAATAAGCGGCGCGCAGCAATTGTTCGCGGCGATTCTGCAGCGTGGAGCGAATGGACTGCTGCACTTGAGGGTCGGAAAGTTGCCGCTGCCCCGCGGGCTCGCGCGTAATCAGCTTCAGGATGTGAATGCCGTCCTTCAGTTCAACGGGCTTGCTCACCTGTCCGGGCTGAAGGCTGAGCACGGCGTTTTTCAGCGCCGGATCCGTCTGATTCAGGGAAGACTGCGGAATAAATCCCAGATCGCCGCCGTTGGCGCCGTTGGAGTCCTCGGAATAATCCATCGCAAGCTGGGCGAAATCGGCGCCGGAGGCCAGCTTCGATTCCAGCATGGCGACTTTCGCCTTGGCCTCGGCGGGAGTTTTCGCATCGTCGCTCTTGCGATTGTGAATGGCCGGATCGGCGTGCGGCGTCACGACAATTTGCGCCACGTGATACTGCGGCTCGGCCACGCTGAACTGCGCTCTGTTCTGATTGTAAAACCCGGTCACATCGGCGTCGGTGATGATGATTTTCGACACCACTTCACGATTGAGCAATTTCTGAATCGAGAGTTCGCGGCGAATTTCCTTTTTCAGATCGTCGACAGTTAACCCGTTTTCCTGAAGCTTCTTTTGGAAGTCATCCTCGGTGAACGCGGCCTTCGATTCGTTGAATTTATTTTCGACTTCCCCATCGGTGGCGACCAGGTTCGCGGCTTTTGCGCGCTGAAAGAGAATTTCATTATTGACGAGCTGGTCGAGAATGCTCAGCTTGAGCGAAAGCGCTTCATCGTGGGATGCTGGCGCGCCTTGCGACTGCTCGCGGCTGTGGAAATATTTTTCCACTTCGCTGCGGTCGATCGGCGTTCCATTCACGTCGGCCCAAACATTCGCGCTGGGCGCCTGCTGATTTCGGCACGAGCTTGCCAGGACGCAAGCCACCAGGGCTGCGAGAAGCGTCATTTTTTTCAGCAACGTGGAGCTCCTTCGAGAGACGTGATGCGCGAGCAGTTCAGGCGGCCTTCCGGACGCGGCCGGCGCGGATGCAAGCGGTACAAACGCGTACGTGCTTTCGCGCGCCGTCCACAACAGCCTTGACGCGCCGCAAATTCGGATTCCATCGCCGCCGCCGGAGGTTATTGGCGTGGCTGATTGTATTGCCGAAACTTGGTTTCTTGCCGCAGATTTCGCAAACGAGTGCCATTGTTTCTCCGATTCATTCCGTAAAATAATGGAGACCATCCTATCAGAGATTGGTCGCGCCCGAAAGCCAGTGAATTTCATGGGTGTCCCGTGTGTGGCGTCGTTTTTCTGGCCGTGCCTTTGACGTGCGGGGAGCACGGCTGGCCGCGGTGGCGGACTGTGCACATTGATACTGGGCTGTTCGCAAAGGGACATTTCTGCGATACTCTCCTTTGGGGTCATCGTGGCGTGCCATCAAAGGCGCGTCGCATCTAACGGCAATTCTCGCTCTCCATTCCTTGGAGGAGGACGCTATGAACAAAATCGCATTCATTCTAATGTTTGCTCTATTTACGCCGCTCGCGGCACAGGCTCAGACGAGGAAATTCGACGCATTCGTAGGATATAGTTTCCAGCGCGTGGAAGGCTTCCCGTCAAACGCGAACCTGAGCGGATGGGAAGGCGCGCTGACGTACAAATTCACTCCGTATTTGGGACTGACGGGCGACTTGAGCGGGCAATATGGAACGCTCACCGGCTCGCGCATCAATTACCACAACATTCTTGTGGGTCCTGAGCTATCGCTTCCGCGGAAGATTTCTCCTTTCGTGCACGTGCTTTTGGGTGATGGAAGGTCGAGCGTCTTCGGTGTGACCAGCAAAACGTTCGCGGTGGCAATCGGCGGCGGTGTGGATTATCGCGTGACCGACTTGATTTCCATCCGCATGGCTCAATTCGATGTGATCACCGGCGCGACAAAGCAAACATCCAGCGACGGGCGGTTCTCCGCCGGGATCGTGTTCCACTTCTGACGCGCGCCAGACGCGAGAAAATTCCCGTCACAGACAAGTGAAATTCCGTCACGCTCCGGCAGGCGGAGATTTACGCCTTCGCGCGGCGTGACGTTCCCTGCTCGGACTGCGGTGTTGCCGCCGGAGGTCGCGCCGGGCCCGAACCAGCGCCGGTTTGCTCTATCGCGGCAGCCATTTCCCCGAGATCCTTCTCGTTGAGCTGGAGATTTGCCGCGCCAATCCACGCATCCACCTGCTCCGGCTTGCGCGCGCCGACGATGGCGCCCGTGACGCCGGGC
>JBAUEX010000175.1:0-19546 GCA_049678845.1 Candidatus Acidiferrales bacterium | reverse complement strand
GCCTTAGAGAACATCGCCGCTGCTGGAATGCGGGCTACGCTTCAGGTCACGGTAACGAATGGCCTCAACAACGACGGGCTTGGCGACATTGTCCGTTTCGCGATTCAGAATATAGACAAAATCCACGGAGTCGTTTTTCAGCCGATTATGTTTGCCGGCAGGGACGAGCCAGTACCCGTCGATGAACGATATGCTCGGCGCTATCCGCTTTCGCAACTGGGGTACGATTTGCAAGAGCAAACTTCGATTGACTGGCAGCCCATGCGCGATTGGTTTCCTGCTTCGTCGTTGGGGGTATTCGCTCATTTGTGCGATGTCCTTAACCCTCAGGCGGAGCGAGGAAGCCTGTTTCAGGAAACCCATCCCGACCGCGGGATCTTCAGCGCGTTGCTGGTAGACATAGAAAAGAAAAACGCGGTTCCGATTCCGGCTTTTTTTGACTTAGAACAATTCATGCAGGACATTATCGAAATAACGGACTCTGCAAGGGGGCCGGCAGCCACGAAGGCACTTGTCTCACTTTCAGTGCTCCGTAACTTCAACCAACAAAAAGCGCCATCGGGTTTTGGGTTCCCGGACCTTCGGCCCTTGCTCGAAGACTGTTTCTATCGTGTTGCCGGAAATGGCGACGATTGGTCTGAGAAGGCCCATTCCTATGATGGGCGGTGGAGAGTCATGGTCTTTAACGGTATGTGGTTCCAAGACATCTATAATTACGATTTCTCTGGAATATGCAATTCCACTGTTCGCGTGGCAGTGGCCGAGGAGCCCAGTGAAATCAGCTTTTGCGCATACAATGGCGGAGGTTGGCGAAAAATCGTTGAGCATCAAAGCCGAAAAACGACCCTGGGGGAATGGCATAAAGCTCATGGCCGCCACGAAATCTACGCCAGAGGCAAGAAGGTAGACCTTAGACGACCGGCGGAAATCACTGCCCGATTGGTTCAAATCGAAGCGGAACCTCTGGCGGTTCCGACCGGCGTTTTGGAGCACGGTGACTAACGCAGCGAGCAACGGAGAAAGCAAATTCCTTGCGGATGTCCCTCCCGAAATCGCCGAGCTACTGGACTGGTAAAGAGGTTGTTGCCCAGCTTCGGGGATGGCTTGACGAACAGTTCGAATTGATGGAAGACCATGCCGCGCAATAGCCGAGTGCTCCCTGTTGGCCATACCGTGAAACCAGAAACCCGGTTCCGCATGGGCGATCAGTAGCGGCCTTGATCTTCCGAGCCAAGATCGGTGACGGGCGCTTGCGAGCCTTCTTTCCGCCGAAGATGCGGCGAGGCAGAGCTAAAAAGTCTGAATAGGCCTCGGACTTTCTGCGAATGGGCCATAGTTGTGAATTTGAGAGCTCGTACTGGGATTCGTCGTCCCTGGTGGTGCGCGCGGCACAGAGCAAGTTCATCCATTGCTGTGATTGCGCACCAAAACTGATCCCAAAACGAGTCCCGAAACCACTCCCGGCACGCCCAAAAATCTCTAAGCAGCCCCAGAAACGTCCAGCTAAGCCATTCAAAACCGAGAAGGCAACTACCGCGTCAAGGATTATGAGTCCGCTGCTCTAACGAACCGTCGAGCTACGGGCCCCGCGGTTGTAATCGGTTGATGTTATATCGATTGAGAGAATCCGGTGGATGATTTGCGTGTTCTAAACCGGCGCACGGCAGCGAATGTGGAGTTGTTCCCTCCGTTTCGAGTGTCCATCGGTCATGATGTCTAACGATCACAGCTACGCTTGCCATCATTCCAGCTTTCATCCAAATCACGGATTTCTGTGAGATGATTCCGCTGGCGCGGAGCACCTGTAGACTCGGCGCGGGAGAGGCTTCTGCGGATGTCCGACGCTGTGGTGGAGGCAGGAGTGATCGAGAAGCCGCCCCCGTCGCGTGCGCGGCGCTGGATGATTCTCGGGGCGATCGGCATCGCCTGTTATGGCGGCTACTACGCGTTCGACTATATCGGCCCGCTCGCGCCGCTTCTCAGCCGCCAACTCCACTTCTCAAATACCGACATAGGGTGGCTCCAGGCCGTCTATAGCCTTCCCAACATCATCGCGATGCTCGTCTGCGGCGTCATCATCGACCGTTTGGGAACGCGGAAGTCGCTTTCCATTTTCGGCGGGTTCATCTTCGTTGGCCTTGTCGTTACCGCGCTCAGTCCGCGGCTGGGCATTATGATCGTCGGCCGCCTGTTGGTTGGCTCGGGCGGTGAAGCGCTGGCACTGGCCGCCAACGTCGGCGTGGCCCGGTGGTTCTGGCATGATGGACTGAGCCTGGCGTACGGTCTCCGGGGGTCGGCGGCGAGGCTGGGATCGCTGAGTGCCCAAGTCTCCCCGGCATGGGCGCCTGGTGCGTACACTTACTGGCGCTGGCCTCTTCTTCTCGGTGTCGGCTTCGGCGGGCTCTGCCTATTCGGCGCCGCGCTCTACTGGGTGCTTGATTCCCGCGGTGAGCGCCGATTCACTCTGGGACATACCGCACGAAGCACGAAGATCCCCGTTGCCGAAATCTTTCGTTTTAATCGATCGTTCTGGCTGATTGCGGCACTGTGCGTCACTTTCTACGGTTGCATTTTTCCGTTCGAGACGTTTGGGCAGAAATTCCTGATTGAGGCGCGACATCTCACACCGCAAACCGCATCGCTGCTGGTGGGCATGGAGCCGTTTTTTTCGCTGATCGGCATGCCGATTTTCGGCTTGCTTGTCGATCGCCATGGCCACCGATCGCTGCTCATGATGTTCGGCGCACTGCTCATCGTGCCGGTGTTTCCCCTGCTCGGCTTCTCCAACATTCCGCCGGCAATTCCGATGGCCATGATGGGTGTGGCGTTCGCGCTGGTACCGGCGGTGATGTGGCCGGCGCTTGTCTACGTGGTGGAAAAATCGCGACTCGGCTTGGCCAACGGCATGTTGGATTCGGTGCAGCAACTCGGGCTCGTGGTCATCAATTTGATGATCGGATGGGCGAACGACCACTGGCGCGCGAGCTCCGCCAACGCGGCTGGCTACCATGCAGGCCTGTGGATGTTCACGGCGATTGCCGTGCTCGCAGTGCTATGCGCGTTCGCTTTGTGGCGCGTTGAAACGGGTACGACGGCGCACGGCCTGGAGACGATAACCACCCAGCTGTGACTTTCTTCGCGCGGCGCTTCCGCCTCCGCCAAAGCTTCTGCGCTTCGCGCGAATCTTGACGAAGGCGTTCCGCGTGGCTTAGAGTTCCCGGACAACGCAAATGAAAATCGCTGACATGAACTGGATGCAGGTCGAACAAAAGCTGCAGCAGGACGGCCGCGCCGTCGTGCCAGTGGGAAGCACGGAGCAGCACGGGTATCTGCGTCTGACGGTCGACGCGATCTTGGCCGAGCGCGTCGCCTGCGAGGCCGCGGAGCCGCTCGGCGTGCCCGTGTTTCCCGTTCTCAGTTATGGCATCACGCCCTACTTCCGCCGCTATCCGGGCAGCATCAGCCTTCGTTTAGACACGTACCAGCGTATCGTCGCCGACATCCTCGAAAGCCTCGCCGGCACCGGGTTCACGCGCATCCTCTTTGTGAACGGCCACGGCGGCAATATTCCGGGAGGTTCGATCCTGCAGGAGTGGATGAACGATCACGCGGGAATAACCGTGAAGTGGCACAACTGGTGGAACGCACCGAGGACGGCCGCCGCAGTGGCCGCCATCGATTCCGTCGCGTCGCACGCGTCTTGGATGGAAAACTTTCCGTGGACGCGCATAGCGGGCGTGAAACTTCCGGATGGCCAAAAGCCGATGATCGACATCGCACGCATGCGCATGATGGACGCCGCTAGCGTCCGGGCGTACTTGGGCGATGGCAATTTCGGCGGCGAGTATCAGAAGCCCGACGACCAGATGATGAGAGTGTGGAGCGCTGGTGTCGAAGAGACGCGCGAGGCCCTCGAGGGTCCGTGGCAGTGACTTTCGGCGGAGCCATCTCGCCGGAGCGAGTTTTGGTTTGGGGTGCGGGGGCGATTGGTGGCACAGTCGCCGCTTACCTCCGCCGCGCCGGTCTTGATGTGACCGTCGTGGACGCAAACGCGGCTCACGTGCAGGCGATCGGCGAACGTGGCGTTGCCATCACCGGCCCGATCGAGACGTTTGCGCAGCCGCTGCCGGCATTTACTCCGGACAAACTTGTAGGCGGTTGGGACACATTCTTTCTGTGCGTGAAGGCGCAGAACACGGAGGCCGCCGCGCGACAGCTAATGCCGCACCTCGCCGAGGATGGCGTCGTCGTGTCGCTGCAGAATGGCTTCAACGAGCTGACGATTGCCGAGACAATTGGTCGCGAGCGCACGATGGGGGCCTTTATCAACTTCGGCGCCGATCTGCTGGAACCCGGCGTCGTGCACTTCGGAGGCCGCGGCGCGGTCGTGGTTGGCGAACTGGACGGCAGCAATACGCCGCGCCTGACGCGCGTGCACCGTGCGTTGCAAAAGTTTGACCCGGCCGCGATCACCACCGACAACATCTGGGGCTATCTCTGGGGCAAGATGGGCTACGGCGCTCTGCTTTTCGCCGGCGCTCTCACTCCGGCCAGCATCGTCGAAGTGCTCGACTCGCGGGACGCGCGACCAGCGCTCACGGCGCTGGCGCGGGAAGTGATGGCAGTGGCCGCGGCAGAGGGCATTACCCCAATGGGCTTCAACGGCTACGATCCCGCAGCGTTCGGTCCGAATGGAACCGGCGCAAAGATAGACGCATCCTTCGACGCGATGGTGGCCTTCAATCGCCGCTCGGCAAAGACGCACAGTGGTATCTGGCGTGACATTGTCGTTCACCACCGCAAGACCGAATGCGACGCGCAGTTCGCACCCATCTTGAAGCTGGCGCGCCGCTCCGGCATTGCCATTCCCCGCGTGGAACGCCTGGTGCTGCTGATGCGCGAGGTGGAGAGCGGTACTCGCGCGCCGATGCTCGATAATCTGGCGCAGCTGGACGGTTAGTTCGTTCTTCATTTATGTTTAAATCGGCGAGAACAAATATTCAGAACGCTGGCCCACTCTATGCAAATTCGTTTTGACGGGCGAACGGCAATTGTGACTGGAGCCGCGCACGGCTTCGGCCGCAGCATCGCGCTAAATTTTGCCGGCCTGGGTGCGCGCGTGGCTGCCTGCGACGTGCTGAAATCCGAACTCGATGAAACGGCGCAGCTGGCGAAAGAACAAGGAACGCCGCTGGAAGTCCGCGTCCTCGACGTGAGCAATCGCGGGGCGGTGCATGCCATGGTCGCGGAGACATGGAAGGCCAGCGGCCGCATCGACATCCTGGTGAACGATGCGGGCGGCGTGATGGGCCAAGTCGGCCGGCCGCTCGAGGAAGTGTCTGATGCCGACTGGCGCGCCATCTTTGCCGTAAATCTCGACGGCGCTTTTTACTGCAGCCAGGCAGTCGCGCCAACAATGAAGGCGGCGCGCTACGGCCGCATCATCAATATCTCGAGCGGCGCCGGCCTTGGCATCAGCCTTACGGGAATTCAGGCGTACGCCTCGGCCAAGGCCGGACAGATCGGCCTGACGCGGCAGCTTGCGCATGAACTCGGGCCGTGGGGCATCACCGTAAACAATGTGGCTCCCGGTTTCGTCCGCTCCAACCCCACCACCGAAAAGCAGTGGGAGGCATATGGCGAAGATGGGCAACGCCGGCTCGTTGAAAATATTGCGTTGAAGAGGCTCGGTTCGCCGCAGGACATCGCCAACGGCGTCTTGTTTTTTGCGAGCGAGCACGCCGGTTGGATCACCGGTCAGACGCTGTCGATCGACGGCGGACGGTAAGTTCGGGACAAGATGAGGAGCACTGCTATGTCGAGTCAGGCGCTGAAGGTGGGTGCGCTCTCCGCGGCACGCGGAGAGAAGCGTTACGGCGTGAACGAGTTTTCGGTGCAGGGTCAGCCTTATCGGCTTCCGATGTGGCTCATCAACGGAAATCGCGACGGGGGAAACGTCGACGGCCCGACCCTCGTCGTGACGGGCGGCGTGCACGCCGCCGAATACGCGAGCATCGCGGCGGCACTTGAGTTCGGCCGCTCTCTGGACCCCGCGAACTTGCGCGGCCGAGTCATCGTCGTGCCCGTTATGAACATGCCCGCGTTCACGGCCCGCTCCATTTATGTCTGTCCGCTCGACGGCCGGAACCTTAATCGCGTGTTTCCTGGCGATGCAAGCGGCACCGCCTCCGAGCAAATCGCCGATTGGGTGTTCCGCAACGTCATCTCGCGGGCCGACTACTACGTGGACCTGCATGGTGGCGATCTCATCGAGGCGCTCGTTCCCTTTACGATTTTCTTCCGGTCCGGCAACGAGAGCGTCGACCGCACATCGCTGGAGATGGCCAAGGTCTTCGGCATTCGTTTCCTGGTGTGCAGCGAGACGCCAGGCTCGACGTTTTGCGCCGCGTCGCGTGCTGGCATCCCGTCGATCTTGGCCGAGTCAGGCGGCCAGGGAATTTGGACGCCGGAGGACGTGGCGCTGCACACGAACGGTCTCCACCGCTTGCTGCGTCATCTCGATATGATCCCCGGCGGTGCTCCGGAGCCGGAGCCGTTCACGCTGCTCGAACGCTTTCTGTGGCTGCGCAGCGAGCATGCGGGCTTCTGGTATCCGGCGGTTACAGTGAACGAGCCAGTGAAAATCGGTCAAAATCTGGGATGCGTAAAAGACTGCGAAGGGTGCGTGCTGCAGACAGCCGTTAGCCCCGCGGATGGCGTCGTCCTCTTCATCGTCACGTCGTTAGCGATCAACGATACGGATCCTCTCTTGGCCGTCGGCGCGTGAACCATCCATGGACGCAGTTTTAAAAACGCTGGCCGACCACGAAAGCCGATACCTGCGCGAACTTGCCGAGTTCGTTGGCATTCCGTCGGTGAGCACGGATCCCGCCCATGTTGCTGACGTGCGTCGAGCAGCCGATTGGGTGGCGGCGCGGCTGCGCACGGCCGGTCCGATCGAGGTCGAAACGTGGGAAACGCCGCGTCACCCTGCCGTCTTTGGACGTTGGAGCGATGCACCCGGCGCTCCGACGGTTCTCATCTACGGCCACGTGGACGTGCAGCCTGCCGAGCCGCTCGAGTTGTGGGACTCGCCGCCGTTCGTCCTCACCGAGCGGAACGGGCGGCTCTACGGCCGCGGCGTCAGCGACGATAAGGCGTCGATGCTGCTACCGATCCTGGCGGCCGAAGCGTTCTTCTCCGCAGGCATGAAACCGCCCGTCAATCTCCGTTTCCTCTTCGAAGCAGAAGAGGAGATCGGCAGTGTCGATCTTCCTGACCTTGTGCGCGCGCGGCGCGATGCGCTCGCCTGTGATGTTGTGCTGTCGGCAGACGGCGGCATGTGGCGGCCCGAAGCGCCGAGCATCACGGTAAGTTCGCGCGGCTTGGCCGCTCTCTCCTTCATTGTGCGGGGCCCGCGTCATGACCTTCACTCCGGGCGTCACGGCGGCGGGATCGCAAACCCGTTGCACGCGGCAGCGGAACTCGTTGCCTCGCTGCACCACGACGGAAGCGTCGCCGTCGAGGGATTCTATGACGATGTGGAGGAGATCGATCCAGCGTTGTCGAAGGCGCTCGAGCGTCTGACGTTCGATGAGAAAAAATATCTCGTCGAGGTTGGCGTGCCTGTCGGATTCGGCGAGCGCGGATACGACATGTTGGCGCGCCAGTGGTATCGCCCGACTATCGAAATCAACGGTCTTTATGGCGGCTATCAGGGGCCCGGCAGCAAGACCGTGCTTCCGAGCGAAGCGTACGTAAAACTCACGTGTCGTCTTGTTCCGAATCAGCGGCCGGACGACGTGCTTGCCAAAGTGCGGCGCCATCTGGAACTACGCTGCCCACCCGGCGTGACTCTCACAATCGAGGACGGCCACGAAGGTGCGAAGGCCTATCGCGTCTCGCCTGACAAGCCCGCAGTGCGTGCGGCCGCCGAGACGCTCGCCGAAGTCTTCGGTTTGCCTCCCGAGATCGTCGGCATGGGCGGCACCGTGCCAATCGTCACCACTTTCCGGGACGTGCTAGGCGTTGACACTGTCTTCTTTTCGTTCAGCACCGCCGATGAGAACATCCACGCGCCGAACGAGTTTTACCGGCCCGAACGCTTCCGCCTCGGGCTTCAGGCTTGGGCCCGCCTGTGGCGCCGACTGAGTAATGCTCGAATTAGCATCTGATCTTCTGTCGAACTGCCGATGCCAAAAAAGACCCGTCTCGGCTGAAGTACAAGTTGTTACTGCTCCCACCTGGTTCGGCTGGAATTAGTGGCAGTTCCCGTTTCCGGAGTCGTGGAAGGATTTGCCGGCTTCGGGGATGAATTCCCAGTCGTATCCGTGAGCGTGCAGAGTCAGTTTCAGAACGCCGAACGTGCCCGTCATGCGTACTTCGCTGTTCGGGTCCGGCAATACAGCGAAAGTCCGCTCGCGGTTCCCGCCGGTTCCGGCGACAAACTCGCGGATGCCGCGCGCGGGATCGGCTCTGCCGTCTGGATCCTGCGGCGCGAATCGTTCGTAATCGTGGTCGTGTCCGTTGAGCACAATCGTGGCGTTCGCGTTATATAAGTCCCGCCAAAACGCAATGAAATCCGTGTCGTTGCCGTGCGCGGCGCCCGAGCTGAAGAGCGGCTTATGCCAGTACGCCAACGTGCACGCCGCCGGATGGGACTGCAAGTCTTGCCTCAACCATTTCTCTTCTGAGGAACCCGCTTGGCACCCGCCGATGTCCAGGCATTCGTCGTTAAGCGCGATGATATGCCACGCGCCGAGATCGTAACTGTAGTAGCCCCTCTTAGGGTCCCCGGCGGCCGCGCCGAAGTAATCGAAGTAGGGAGTCGCACCGGCCGAATGAAATTCATGATTCCCTGGTGCCGGCCGCGTTCTGGACTTGAACGCGCCCCACGTCTTGTCGTAGCAGTCGGCGAATTCCTCCGCTGTTCCGTCCGAGAGTGCCAAGTCGCCGAGAGCCGCGACAGTGTCGTCGGGAATTGCCTCGATAATTTTCGCCGTCGCTTCCGCCCCCGCAATCATCTTGCAATTTGCGATGTCCCCTGCGGCGAGCAAAACAGGATCTCCCTTGACCGCCGTCGCGTCTGTCTGAGGACCGCGGACGGGTTTTGCCCTTATTGCCTGTATGCCGACCCAAGGGAGCACCACCGAGACTAAAGTGACGACAAGGACACGATTCTTCGTTGAAAAGTTCAAGTGCCAGCCTCTCTATTACATATTTTATGCCAACCGAATTGCCAATGCAGGCCAAAACGCGCGGGCGAGAAGCTCTGTGCTTCCCACCGCGCGATGATTCTCTGCGAAGCTAGAACTTGAATCGCACCATGAATTGAAGTTGGCGCGGCAGGCCGGTGCCGGTGTTCGGCGAGGCGTCGTTGTCGTTGTTGTTGTTGAAGTTTACCGTTGTATCGATGACTCCGAAGTTCGGCCGGGGATCCAGAAAGCCCGTCGCCGACGCGCTCGGATCGTAATTGAGCCTCAATTCCCCCGGATCTCCAAGCTGAGCGTGGTTGAAGATATTGAAAGCCTGCACGCCGAATTCGAGGGTAAAGCGTTCGGTCACGTGTGTATCTTTCATTAAAGCCAAATCAATTTGCCAGGAAGGCAGCGCGCGAATCAAGCCAGTGCCGGCGTTACCGTACCGGGTGAAATTTCCGTTCGCGTCCACAGGCGGAGCTTGGAAAGCAGCGGGATTGATGAGCGGAATGCCATTGCGGCCTCCGCCGGGAAGAGTAAGCGGAACACCGGGAACCAGATCCGGGCGCTGATCGGTCTGATCGTTCCCATCGGGAAGCAGGAACACGTCATTCCCAGGGAGCCGCATGGTAACGGTAAGCGGATGGCCGGTGTGGTACATCCCCACGCTGCTGAGCTGCCATCCTCCGAGGAATTTGCCGACAGCTCCGGAATCATTGAGATACCGAGCGCCCGGGCCAAAGGGAAGCGCGTAAATGACGTCCGCGACGAAATTGTGGCGGACATCGAAGACGCTGGGCCCTTTATCGCAGGCGAGGCAATTAACGTTTTCGGGGCCGTTGGACTCGCCGCCGCCGACCGAGCCGTCATTGATGGAATGGGAGAAAGTATAACGGGCTTCAAAAGAGAGGCCATTATCCATGTGGCGCTGGAGAGCGAGACCGAGAGCATCGTAGAAGCTCGAGCCGATGTCGCTCTTGAAGTCGACCGAACCGTAGGGATCCGGATTATTTGGATCCGGGAAATACTGATCCAATGGGCGGACGCAATCGCCCGTATTTGGATTGATGACTACGGGCGTATTACAGAGATTGACTGCGCCGCGATTAAACAAACGAACACCATGGCTCCCAAGGTATGAAACGGACAACAGAAGATTCGACGGGAGCTGATGCTCGATCGTCAGGCCCCATTCCTCGGAGTAGAGATTGCGGCGGTCTTCGCGCTGGAGGGCGCGAGGATGCGCAGCTGCCTTTTGCAAACCGTTTGTGCCGGTAAAACTCGAGAGATCGGGAATTGCCTGTTCATAAGCGGGAATAAGAGGAATCGAGCCGCTCGGAGGAACGATGGAAACACGGAACGTGTCGCTTTCGAGGCCGGCGTTTAGATCGTCATTCTGCGCAGCACCATGATAGATACCGAAGCCAGCGCGAAAGACAGTTTTTCCATGAAGATCGGAGGGGGCCCACGCCAGGCTCAGGCGCGGGTCCACGTCGCGATAGTCTGTGTTGGTCAGGTACGGATTCGTCGGACATGGCGGCGTATTGATCGGCGCGGGAAACGGAGTATTGCCGGAGCCGGAGCCGAGGCAAGCGCCGTGAAACTGATTGAAGTCGAAGACGGTGGTGCGATTGGTAGCCTCGGTCGGCGCGCCATACACTTCCCAGCGAACGCCGGCTGTGACGGTGAAAGTAGGCGTCATCTTCCAGGCGTCTTGAAAGTAGGGCATAAAGAAGTTGCGGCGCAGTCCGTGGCAGCACCACGGAGCGTTGAAGTTAATTGCCGCCAGAGAGGCCGAAATCAAACTCTGGTTATCGGTGAAAGTGAGGTTGTTGTCAGCGGTTTGGCCTTGATTCAGCCGGACGCGGCGGTACTCCACGCCCATGGCGAATGCGTTGCGGCCGTGAGTCCAGGTGAGATTATCAACAACGCCAAAGGTGGTACCTACTTCAATGTCCGCGCTTTGGTTGGGAATGCCGACGAACTCGTCGGTGTTAACGGCGAAAGTGAGAGGGCTTCCGACGGGGTTGTGAAAAGGGGCGCGATTGATATAGACCTTGGTTTCGTTGAAGATGTTGGGACTAAAAATGTGTTGCAGAGCCGCGACGTAGTTCCCCGGATGATTGAATGTGTTATTGCTGTCGAATCCGTCGGTCACTCCGATCTGGGAAACGACGAGACTGATATCGCGCTGGGCTCGGATATACAGTGAGGTCTTGTCGCTGAACTTGTGATCCAGGCGCGCCAACCAGGTATCCTCATGAATCGTTGTTCCGACCTGATGTGTGAAATTTTCGATGTCCGTGGGCGAATCGCCGGAATCTACCTGACAGCCTGGGCAAGGGCTAAAGAAGCTATCCGGGAACACGATTTTCGGTGTGCAGCCCCCCACGGTGCCAGTTGAAGAGCGCCAAGGAAACCCTTGAAGAATCGCGCACATTTGCGGAGATGGGCCTTGCCCGTTCCTGCCGTTGACAAGAATGTCCTGAACCAAACTGGCGCTAGGCACTGGAATTGGGTTTGAGGTGGCCGCCTGGAGTTGGCGGAGTCCTTCATAGCTGAGGAAAAAAAACGTTTTGTCTTTCTGAATCGGGCCGCCAAAGGTCAGGCCGTACTGTCCCATGCGGAAGGGAAGCACGGTCGCGTCGTTGAAGTTGCGAGCGTCAAAGATCGAATTCCTGAAATAGCCGAACACGGATCCGTGATAATCGTTGGTGCCGGACTTGGTGACCACGTTGACTTGCCCGCCGTCCTGCGTCCCATATTCCGCATCGTACAATGCGCTGTTTACGCGATATTCGGCAACTGCGTCCGGGGAAATTTGCAAACGAACCGAGGATTTCTGGGCCTGTTCCTGAATGCCGCCGGCGTCCACTCCATCGAAGCTGAAATTGTTGTCATCGCGTGCATGCCCGGCGAAACGAATGGTACGCTGATCGCCGCCGCCGTCATCCTGCGCGAAAGGCGCGAGCATGGTAAAGCTAGCCCAGTCGCGACCGTTGGAAGGGAGTTCCGCGATCTGGGCGCTGGTGATAACCGACGACTGTGCCGCCAAAGTGCGCTCGGCAGGTTCTGCCTCGGCGTTGACGACGACTTTCTCGGAAACTTCGCCGACGGACAATTGAATATCGAGAGTGTGCGTCTCGCCCACTCGAAGCACAACGTTTTGCAGTACCTGCGCTTTGAAGCCGGGGTTTGAAACGGTGACGGTGTACGCGCCGACGGCGAGGCCTGGGAAAAGATAATAGCCATTGGAATTCGTCTTACGCACCTGGGCGATGCCCGTGCTGACCTCGGTCACCGTTACGCTTGCGCCGGCAATGATTGCTCTACTTGGGTCGCCTACCGTGCCCTCCAAGGTGGCGCGGTCCGTTTGCGCAGCCATGGGATGCATGCTCAGGATCAAGAGAGAGACGCCTAACAATGCGAAAAACGCGCGTCCCACGTAAATGCGAATCAGTCCTGAAGTCGACACGAGTGTCCTCCTTAACTTAGCTCTTCCTCGCCGAGTTGTAGGGAATGAAATAGTCGCCCAAATCGAAATCCGTATTAAGGCGGGAACAGTACTAATCCTGAAGTGTCAATCCTCGATGACTTGCGTTTGAATTCTGCGTTAAAGCAAGGAAGACGTGTCGCGAATTCGCTCGCTCGAGCTACAAGAGATGCTGTAGGTGTAACACCTGATATTTGCATGGGAAAGCGCCGGATTCACAAGGCCAGTGTTATCTGTAAAATACTCGGTTGAATATGGGAGCCCAAGTTTTCCTAAATTGGGTCAGAAGGGAGAATCCAATGGAGCAGGAGACGCGCACCATCCTCAACACCTCTTCGCATCATGCCGCGCAATCCACCGCCGAACTCCTACGACAGCTCGTCGCCCACTTGCGCCAGAACCGCACGCAATTAAGGGAAGAATGGGCGCGCCGCATCACCGAAGCGAGACTGCTGACGGCGATGACGAAAGACGAAATCTTCGCCGAAGCGACTTCGGTTTACGACAACTACGTCGAGGCGCTCGAGACCGGTACCTTTGAAGCGCTGCAAGCCTACGCGCGAAACCTGTCCGAACGGATTATTCCGCGCGGCGTCGAGACGCACGAGGTCATCGGTATCGTGCTGCTGTTGCGCGACGTGCTGGCGCGGTCCTTGTTCGCGAAATACCAAAATGATTTTGCTCTGCTGAATCGCATCCTCGACGCGTACGAGCCTGCTGCAAACCGGATCGCGAATACCGTGGCCGTTGGTTTCGTGCAAGAGCGGGAACGCGTCATCCGTGAGCAGCAAGAAGCAATTCGCGTGTTATCGACGCCGGTGCTGCAAGTGCGCGAACGCCTGCTGATTCTGCCGATCATCGGCGTCATTGATCCGCAGCGAGCGCGGCAGCTCACCGAACAGCTGCTGCGAGGAATTCGCACCAACCGGGCCAAGGTTGTCGTTATCGACATTACCGGCGTGCCCGTAATGGACGCGAATGTGGCGAACAATCTGGTGCAAACCGTCGAAGCTACGCGGTTGTTGGGCGCCACCGTAATTATCACCGGACTGTCGCCTGAAATCGCGCAAACTCTCGTAACCATTGGGGTCGACCTCGGCAAAATGAACACGGTCGGCGACCTCCAAGGAGGCATTGAAGAAGCCGAACATCTGCTCGGATACAAGGTGGTTCCTTCCGGCGAAGCGGCCGATCAACAGTTGAGGACGTGACCAAGTGGAAGTTCCGATCCTCAAACAAGGTCCTTACCTCATCGCGTCGATTCAATCCGCCCTGTCCGACGCCGACCTGCTCCAGTTGCGTGACGCCATCGTGCAACAGGTAGGGATGTTCCGTTCTCGCGGAGTCATCGTGGACGTGACCGCTCTGGACGTGATGGATTCATTCGCCACGCGCACCCTCAGGGACATCACGTTTATGATTCGCTTACGGGGAGCGGAAACGGTAATCGTCGGTATACAGCCCGACGTGGCTTTCACGATGGTGCAATTAGGTCTCAAGCTGGAAGGAGTACCTACAGCTTTGGATCTGGAAGAAGGTATCGCATTCCTCAATAAGAAGGGCCCGACGGCGGGGAAGGAAGCGAGCTCCCGTGGACGGTGAACGCGAGACGCTGACTTCGCAAGCGGGCGCATCTGTCTCGATGACTTGCGGTCGGGATCTGGTGATTGCTGAGGCGGCTGTTCAGATACACGGGGACACCGATATTGTGGCCGCGCGACAAAAGGGACGCATGCTTGCGGCCACGCTTGGATTTTCCTCGAGCGAGCTCACGCTAATCGCGACGGCGATTTCGGAGTTGGCGCGAAATATAGTTCAGTATGCAAAGCAGGGGGAAATCATTCTTCGATTGGTCGAACGCGGCGGGCAGCGGGGAATCATGGTTCGCGCGAAGGACCAAGGTCCCGGGATTCCGGATATTCGAAGGGTGCTGCAGGGGGGGTTTTCAACCTCGCGAAGTTTAGGCCTCGGATTGGCTGGCGTTCGCCGGTTGATGGACGAATTTGAGATCGAGTCGAGAATTGGGTTTGGCACAACGGTTACGGCGCGGAAATGGAAAAGATAAAGGGATTGCCGCTCGACTGCGGTATCGCGGCTCAAACATTGCCTGGCCAAAGCGAGAGCGGCGACACATACGTGATCATCCAATCCTCCACGGGAGCATTAGTGGCGGTGATAGACGGACTGGGACACGGGGAAGACGCGGCGGCCGCGGCGAGAATGGCGGCGGAAACCTTGCAAGAGAATGACAACCTATCGGTCATCCCACTGTTCCGGATGTGCCACCAGAAGTTACGCGACACGCGAGGCGTGGTGATGAGCATCGCCACGTTTAATCCGATGGAGAGTACCGTTACGTGGTTGGGCGTCGGAAATGTTGAGGGAGTTCTGCTGCATCGAGATTCCTGCGGTACGGTGAGTCAGGAACTCCTGTCGTTGCGTGGGGGAGTCGTCGGCGACCAATTGCCAAATCTAATCGCCAGCATTCTTCCCGTGTCGCGTGGCGACACGCTTGTCTTTGCTACCGATGGAGTACGGAGCGATTTCCTCCGTGGGATGATGGTCGGCGACCCAGTCCAGCGTACGGCCGAAAATATTTTGGCGCATCACGCGCGAGGAACAGATGACGCCCTCGTTCTTGTTGTCCGGTATTTCGGGCTTCAGAAGGAGGCCGCCCGTGACTGGGTTGCAGAGTGACTATGAGAGGGCCCTCGGCGGTTATCTGCGACAGGGTGACGAAACTGCCCTGAAGCAGGGATACGAATTCGGGCGGCGCGCGCTCGCCGAGGGGCACGGCATTCTCGACATGGTGGCTTTGCACCAGGGCGCCCTGGAGGCAAAGGTACGCGAGAATCCGAATCCGGATGTGGTACGGCGCGCCGGTGAGTTTTTTGTCGAGACCATGTCGCCGTTTGAGATGACGCACCGCGCGTTTGGCGAGGCGAACGCCACATTGCGACGTCTGAACGAGGCGCTCGAGGGCGAAACTCGCCGGATCGCCCGCGCGCTTCATGACGAGTCCGGCCAACTCCTGGCAGCCGTCCACATTCAGTTGCAGGACGCGGCGCGAGATCTTCCCGCGGTGAAGCGCGGACGGATCCGCGAGGTAGAAACGCTCTTGGAGCAAATCGAACAACAATTACGGCACTTCTCACACGAGCTGCGGCCGGCGATTCTCGATGATTACGGCCTCGTACCGGCGCTGCAGTCCCTCGCCGAAAAACTCACCAAGCGCTTTGGAATACCCGCAACCGTAGATGGCAAACTCTTGCAACGTCTAACGACCACGCTCGAAGCGGCGATGTACCGCGTGGCGCAAGAAGCGCTCAACAACATTGCCAGGCACTCCAAAGCATCGCGCGCGACGATCCAGCTCTGGCAAACGGCAGGAGAGTTTCACTGCTGTATTCGTGACGACGGGGTCGGATTTGACCCGGCCTCGTTGAGAAATGGCAATACGCTCGGACTGCAGGGGATAGGCGAAAGGATTCACGTTCTCGGCGGTACATTGCAAATCAAATCTGCACCACAAAAGGGAACTGAGATACACATATTGGTTCCCTTGGAGGCTTAGAATGCCGATCCAGGTCATACTCGCGGACGATCATCAGATCGTGCGGCAATCCTTGAAGGTTTTATTGGAACGGGAAGGGTTGAAAATTGTCGGAGAAGCGTCAAACGGACAAGAAGCTGTGAAAATCGCAGAATCCTTGCACCCAGATGTAGCAGTACTAGACGTGAGCATGTCGGTATTAAACGGCATTGATGCCGCGAAAGAAATTCAAAAAGTCTCGCCACAGACAAAGACTGTTTTTCTCACAGTTCACGACGAGGACCCCTATCTGTTGGACGCGCTGCGGGTAGGCGCGAAAGGATATGTCGTAAAAACGCACGCCGCCGAGAATCTGGTGCAGGCGATTCGCGAAGCTTCCCGCGGCGGCGTGTATTTGAGCCCTGAAGTCTCTCGCGCTGTCGTGCAGGCGTACCAGAACAAGACCGAGCTCTCTGCGGAGCCACTTAGCCCGCGCGAGCGACAAGTTCTCCAGTTGATCGCTGAAGGAAAGACCACCAAAGAAGTCGCAGGTGTCCTGAACATCAGTGTAAAGACAGCGGAAACACACCGCACGCGCATTATGGAGAAGCTCGACATACACGAAACTGCGGGTTTGGTGCGTTATGCCATCCGGCGAGGCCTGGTTCAAGCGTAAACACGATCATGTCAGTGGGCTCCCTACACGGTTCTAGGGACTTTTCCTGCTGCGAATGCAGCCATGAACCGATAGTGGTCTCACCAATTTGGGAATAGTGTGTGTTGGGCCTCAAACAGACTTGCCATGCAGGCCCGCGGGCGCATACCCGAGATCCACGCGGTAGGTGATCGCCCGGTTCTCCATTCGAGGAGTCGATAGATGAGTGCTTCACCCCGCGTAATTTCCTTCAAGGAGACACCTGCAAGGACGCGAGAAATCGCTTTGCCTTTCGCTCCCTCAGAAGAACTGCGATTTACGCTTAGTCCCGCGATGGAAGAATTGCGCCAACAGGTTGACCGCGTTGCTCAAGTGGATGTTCCCGTGCTGCTGCTCGGGGAATCAGGAGTGGGAAAAGAATTCGTAGCCCGGGCCCTGCACGCCGGTTCCCCCAGATCGCAGAACACATTTTTGAAAGTGAATTGCGCGGCGTTGCCTTCAGAATTGTTGGAGAGTGAGCTTTTCGGATATGAGGCCGGCGCTTTTACCGGAGCGGTGAGATCGAAGCCGGGTCAGTTTGAGCTCTGCGAGCATGGAACGATTCTGCTCGACGAGATTGGTGAGATGCCCTCGACGCTCCAGGCCAAGCTCTTGCACGTCCTGCAAGACCAGCAGTTTTCGCGGTTGGGCGGACGGCGCACGCTGACTGTGGATGTGCGCATTTTGGCGGCTACGAACATTGATATTCAGAAGGCTTTAAACGAAAAGCTATTTCGCCCGGATCTCTATTATCGCCTGAATACCATTACGCTTCGAATTCCTGCCCTGCGCGAACGCCGGGAAGATATTCCATTGTTTCTTGACTATTTTATGAAGCAGTTGTCCTCTCAGTTCACCTGCCCGCAGAGGCGATTTTCGAAACGGCTGATGGACGCGTGCGTGAAGTACTCTTGGCCTGGCAATGTGCGCGAACTGAAAAACTTTGTGTGTCGGTATTTGGTCTTAGCTGACGATGAAGCCGCGCTTGCGGAACTCCGAGAGCGCAAGCCGGAAGGCGCCGAGCAGCTGACTGCCGAGCCCGGTCTAAGGCAACTTGTCTATTCCGTCCGGGCCGGAGCGGAGCGGCGGATGATTGAGGACTGCCTGGCGAAGTCGCGTTGGAACCGAACTGAAACGGCCAGAGCCTTGCATATCAGCACTAAGACGTTATGGAATAAAATGCGACAATACGGCATTCGTGATTCTTCTCGTCAACGTGAGGTCTCCAATGACAAGTCCGCGCGCGAATTACCAGGGTTGGTGGTGGGAGCGCCGCAGTCGGCTGGCCAATGCAGGGAGCCGGATGAGCCGTGCAGTATCGACCGAATGGCTGCGCTTTCGCCGCTCCAGCTGGCCAACGGCCGGGCAGGCTCTGCTCGGGCTGTTGAGGAATAGCGCGGCCTTTCTGACGGCTCCGCTATACCCGAATTACAGGTCGAGTTTTCAAGCAGTCTCGCGGCCAACGGATGGGTCTGCGCGAATGAGCGACATGCGCAATACGGGGGAGCGGGCACCAGAGAGCCGCTCGTTCGAACAAAAGCGGCTGCCAGCAACAGAAGTTTCTGAGAGCGGGCGCGGTTCGCGTCTCCTGTCAGGCTCGCGCCCTGTCCTGGTGCCGAATGTCCGGGAGTTTACTGCCGACCGCACAACCAAAGAACGCGAGGCAACGGTCCTGAGCGCGGGCTCACCGACCGAGCATGATAAGACCCCGCCGAATGGGTCCTCTGTAAATGGCGGAACGGGGATGGACGCCCGCAGGAGTTTTCAAGATACCCTGGCTTCCGCAATTGAAAATGCGATTCCGGCCGAAAGCCGGCAGGCTGCTGATCAGAAGCTGGATGCCCAGCTGTGCAATCTGCTTGACCGCAGATGCAAGGAGTTTTCCAGTTATATCGAGGGCAGACTGAATTTCTTCTACGACCAGACCACTCTGCGGCTCGACGCCCTCTCTGACCAGATTCTAAGGAAATTTTGCGAGTCGCTAAGCCAACAGGCCGCTGCCACGCTGCATGCGGTAGTGGTCGCCTCGGCGCAGCAAAGCAAATCCGCGCTAAGGGCGGAGTCCGAGAATGCACTTGAGGTGTTCGGCCGACAAATGAACGAATTGTCGGAAGGGCATTTGGAGGCTCATCGGAAAGAGGTGCAAGTCCTGTCATCGAATCTGCAACTCCGCTTGCGACGCGTGGCTTACACTTTAGAAGATGTGGGCACAGCGGAAATGCCGAGAAGCTAGCCTATTGCGCCACCTCACAGGTTACACGGACCCCAGTTTAAGAAACTGAGTCGGAACGGACAACGGGAGCCTCGCCGGAGAAACTTTGTGGGGACTGGGATAGGGAGTTAAGTTTCAGGATCCCATGGTGGCAGGGGACCCTCCCAGTCTTTTCTCCGTGAGCGCGAGGCTCCCAGTATTGCGTGGGGCCATAGTACGAGGTGTTTACCGCCCGACAATCAGGTCTTTCCTGCATATCGAGGCGGGTAAACACCTGAGCCGTGCCCCATACTCCCCCAAACATTACCAATGGAATGAACGCGACCCCGCCCCTTCAAAGCAGGCCCCGAGTCTGGATGGCAATTTTGTCAGGGCAAGATAGCAAGACGGTACAGTTCCTTGTAGGGCCGACAATCCA
>JBAUEX010000174.1:0-43949 GCA_049678845.1 Candidatus Acidiferrales bacterium | reverse complement strand
GCGCTACGACGTTTACAGCCAGCTTGCGGAAGTGCCGCACGGCTCGGTGTTGACGCCTACGCAGCCGGGGAGTTACGACCTGCTCGGGAAAATGATTGCGGCGATGGCTCCGATTTTCAAGGGGCCGTTTTTTCATATCGGCGCGGATGAGACGTTTGAACTCGGGCGCGGGCAAACGAAGGACCTGGTCGCGCAGAAAGGGCTGGGGCAAGTTTATCTGGATCACATCGCGAAGCTCGATGAAATGCTGAAGCCGTATCACAAGCAGACGATGTTCTGGGCGGACATTGCGGAGCATTTTCCGGAATTGCTGCCCACTCTGCCGAAGGATTTGATCGCGGTGATATGGACGTATGGGAACAAAGATTCGTATGACGAGCGTTTGGCGCCGTTTCGCAATGCCGGGTTGCAAATTTTCGTTTCGCCGGGAGTCACCAACTGGCGGCACGTCTATCCGGATTTCAACGGCGCGTATTTGAATATCCGCAATTTGACGCGCGACGGGCAGAAATTCGGCGCGCTGGGAATGTTGAACACGGAGTGGAAGGACTGGGGCGAGGCGCTCGGCGGAATGGATTGGCCGGGATTCGTTTTTGGAGCGGCGTGCGCCTGGCAACCGGGAGAATCGTCGATTGAGGAATTCCGGGATAGCTACGATTGGGCGTTCTACCGCAACGCAGATCACACGTTCGAGGACATTCTGAATAAATTGGCGGACACGAATTCGATGCTCGATGGCGTGAAAATGAATGGGACGTACACATCGTATTTCTGGGCGGATCCGTTTTCGCAAGCAGGGACGGACTACGCGACGACGGCGGCGCCCGTTCTTCACGATATGCGCGTTGAGGCGGAGCAGGCGTGGGAATCGCTGCTCGAGAATCGCGGAAAGGCGCGCGCGAATGCGGACACGATTGACGATTTGATTTTTGCCGCGCACCGGTTGGACGTGTTGGGAATGAAACTCGAATACACGAAGGAAATGAGCGAGGACTATTGGGATGCGTACATGAACATGGGGGACAGGCGGCGGGTGGAGCGGAACTTGCAGGCGTTGAGTTCGATGAATGGGGACTTGCAGGATTTGCGCGAGGAAATGACAGGGCTGCGCGACGATTATGCGAAACGGTGGCGCGTGGAGAATCGCGAGTACTGGTTGGGCAACGTGACGATTCGCTACGACGCGATGGCGAACGCGGTGCAGGAGAAGATTAACGAGATCAACGTGCTGGAAGATAATTACTCGCGCTTGGGAGAATTGCCTACGCCGGAGAGCGTGGGATTTTTTGCGCGGCCGCCGTCGCAACAAGGAGGGCACTGAGCCGCTGGTTCGACTAAGGACGAAGAACGAGAATCGAAAAGCCAAATTCGAAATTCGAAGCGAAGAGCAAGAGGCAGTCACACCTTCGTGCCTCCGGGCAAGCCCCAGAAGGGCAGAATCCCCACCCTTCGCAGAAGGCGCTCAGGATGGGGCACCCGCAAAGGCAAAAAGCAAGGCAAGCGCATCAAAATCCGCAGAACTTCGCAAATGACGCGAAGCTCTGCGCTACGTGGCGGCGCGGGTGCAGCGGCTCCCACGTCAGGGTTAACAAGCAGCGCCCCTACGAGGACATTTTTGCGGCGCGGGCGCGGGTGGCGCGCGTGGCGGGGTAGGTGATGCGTTTGCCGCGGACGCGAGCGAAGGGCGTGAGCTTGTGAAGATTGCGGCGCGTGGGCGTCATGATGTGCTCGACGGCGTGGCCGCGGACGGTGAGCGCGTCGGCGAGAAGCGAGCGATGGCAGCGCCAGGGTACGGCTTCGGCGCACAGGATGGCGCAGCGTTTTGTTTGGGCTAGTTTTTCGACACGCGCGAGTCCGGCGGCGAATTCGGGCGTCTGCATGTAATCGGCGAAACCTCGGAAACTCGAATTATTCCAACCTGTGTTCACCGAATCCGGTTTAGCGCGGCGAAGGCCGCCGAGTTTTTTGAGATGCGTGTAGGCGATGCGGGAGCGGCGGAGAGCTTGCGGAAGTGCGTCACCTGCCTGCGCAGCCAGGCCCGCCACGGCGGGCAAGCGATTAAATTGCGGATTGTGGCGCGAACGCGGGACGGTGCGGACGTCGACGAGACGCTGGACGCCGTGAGCTTTGAGGAGCGCGAGGAAATCTTCGAGTGAGCGATTCGAATGACCGATTGTGAGGATGGCCGGCTGCTCGGGACGAGATGTTTTCTTGCGGACCAGAACTTTAGTTTTGCGTGGCGTTTTTGCAGTCATGCGAGGACGCCTTTTCCTCGGAGGCCCGCCACGGCGGGCAGGCCGTCGAGGAGGAAGTGAAAATAAATCAGGCCGGCGAAGGATTTCCAGGGCGCGAGGAGCTTCTGCGTTTTTTCGTAGCCGGGACGTTTGCGCAGACGGAGATGCTTTTGGAGTTTGTTCCAGCCGCCGACGTCGTCACCGGGAAAAATATTCAGGCGGCCCATGCCGCGAAGGAGCGCGTATTCGGCGGACCATCGGCCGACTCCGCGAATGGCGGTGAGGCGCGCGAGCGCGGAGGCGTCGTCGAGGTCGTTGAGCGATTCGAGATTTATTTCGCCGGCGGCGACGGAACGGCTGAGTTCGAGAATCGCGCGCTCTTTTTGTTGACTGTAACCCATGGCGCGGAGAGTGCCGGGAGAAACGCCGGCCAGATCTTCCGGAGACGGGCAACTGTGGAGCGCGTCGGCTGCGGACGAGACGGTCTTGCCGAACGTTTGCACGAGACGATTCAGAAGCATGATGCCGACGTGAAGGGAAACTTGCTGGCAGGAGATAGCGTTGAGCAAGGCTTCGAAAATCGTCGGGTAACGAGGCGGTTTGAAACCGGCGAACTCGGCGATGAGCGGCTGGAGATGTTTTTGAGTTGCGGCAAGAGAGTAGAAGGCGCGGAGATCAATTTGAGTGCCAAGAAGGCGCTCGATTATGGGGCGCAGAACTGCTTCGGAGTTGGCGGGAATTTCTTTTGCCGCGGCAGTGACGCCGAGGCGAGGGCGCGACGGCGAACCGGTTTGCTGGATGGCGAGTTCGACGATGGCGTTTTCGATTGCGAGCGCGCGGCGATATGTTTGACCGTCCCAGCGATCGAGAAGATTTTCAGGACGGCGGCGAAGGACCCACGCAGTGAGATCAAGGCGAAAGGGAGGTGCGGGGCGCATCTCGAAAGAAATTGTGTTGAGCGCGAGAGACGCGCGGACAGCGGCGGAAGCGGGCATTCGTTTCTCTGGACCTTTTCTGCATTTGGTATCATCTCCCGTATTGGGAAGCAGTGCAAATGCGGCGACCAGTGGGTGGTCTCTCAGTTTGAATCTCGGAATTGGGAAGCGGAACTAGCTATTGGCCACACCAACGACGCGGCTCGCAGATGGTGTTCAGCCTGAACTCCGCGCCACGCCGGCTCAAGCTATACTGAAGAACTTCGCAAGGAGATTCGAGCATGGCAAAACTTGTCTATGGATTGAATCAGTCCCTCGATGGCTACGTCGACCACACCAAGCTTGGCCCGCCTGCGCCCGCGGCCTTCCGTCACTTCGTCGAGCTGGTGCGTGGCCTGACGGGCGTCATCTACGGTCGCCGCATCTACGAAATCATGCGTTATTGGGACGAAGATTCTACTGATTGGGACGCGGACGACCGCGACTTCGCGGTGGTGTGGCGGAGCCAGCCGAAGTGGGTGGTGTCGCACTCCCTCAAGTCCGTTGGCCCAAACGCCACGCTTGTCGCGGATGACTTCGAGAAGGTGATACGCAGGCTCAAGGCCGACCTGCCTGGCGAGATTCACGTTGGCGGACCAGCCCTGGCGCAAAGCCTGACCGAAGCCGGTCTTATCGATGAGTACCGGCTCTACCTCCGCCCCGTCGTGCTTGGTGGTGGCCAGCCATTCTTCGCCGGCCCCCGGCCGCCGCTCCACCTGGTGGCCAGCGATCTAATCGCCGAAGACTTGATTCGGTTGACCTACGTTCCCGCGTAATCGCGCGGCTCGCCCGACGGACTGCCCTCAGAAATTCAAACTGAGACATTACCGACCAGTGGCGAGAGAAAAGACAAAGCGGTACGGCGAGATTCTTCGTCGCGTAGCGACAAGGATGATTGAGGGGCATTGCGCGAACAAAAGCCCCACCCTTCGCTAACAGCGCTCCCTTCCTGCGTCAGGGCAGGCAGGATGGGGCACCCGCAAAATGCAGTGATGGGTGGTCAGTGAAACGCAAAGGCAAAGAGCGAAAAGCGAAAATCCCCACCCTTCGCTAACAACGCTCAGGATGGGGCACCCGGCGAAGGCATCGCGGCGAGATTCTTCGGGCCGGAGAACGGCGCTCAGAATGACACGTTGAACTCACGAGGGGAAAGGCGGTGACAGGTGGGGACGATTCCGATGAAGTTGAAAGAGCGGAAGGAAATTGCGAATGGGACGATGGCATTTTTGCTGGAGAAGCCGGCGGGATTCGACTTCAAGCCGGGGCAAGCGATGGAAGTGAAACTGGAGAATCCTCCGGAGACGGACGCGGAGGGAAATTCGCGGGCGTTTTCGATTGCGAGCGCGCCGCACGAGCCGTATGTGATGTTCGCGACGCGGATGCGCGATTCGGCGATGAAAAACAGCTTGAAGAAAATTCCGTTGGGAACGGAATTGCAGGTAGATGGCCCGTGGGGCGATTTGAAATTGCATACGCGGGCGACGCGGGCGGGAGTTTTTCTGGCGGGCGGAATTGGGATCACGCCGTTTCGCAGCATCGTGCTGGACGCGGCGAAAAATAAATTGCCGCAGAGATTGTGGCTTTTCTATTCGAACCGGCGGCCGGAGGATGCTGCGTTTCTCGACGATTTGGGAAGGGCGGAAAAGGAGAATTCGAATTTCAAAATGATAACGACGATGACGGAGATGGAGAAATCTTCGCGGCCGTGGCACGGGAAGACTGGATTCGTGGATAAGAAAATGCTGACGGAGGCGATTGGGAATTTGGACGCGCCGATTTATTACATTGCGGGTCCAGGGGCAATGCTGAACGCGATGAAAAAGATGCTGCTCGAAGCGGGAGTGAACGAGGACGACGTTCGGGCGGAGGAGTTCGCGGGGTATTAGAGCAGTGGCTTGTGAAAGACGAACATCGGTGGCGGAAGTTGCGTCCCGATGAAGACGTGAAGAGCAGCCCGCCCTTCACAGATCGCGAACGATGGGGCACGCGGAAAACACGAAAGGCAAAATCCCCGCGCTTCACAAACTCCGTTCCCTTCCTGCATCAGAGCAAGCAGGATGGGGCACCCCGGCGAGTGACCGGTGGCTAGTGAAAGGCGAGGGATTCCAGCGAGCATTGCGGGCGCGCGACCTGAGCACAAGAACCGAGACTGCGACGCGAGGGCCGGAGTCTGGCAATTCTGGATTACTGCGAGGTGAGGGAGGAGGAGGGCGGGGTTACGTCGACGACTTTATAGTCGAGGGGGACGTCGAATAGATTGGACGGCGGTTCGACGCGAATGAGCTTCGTTACACGAACGATGAGCTCTCCGGTGCGCGGATCGGTGTGTTTTTCGAGCATGTTGATGTGAAGGCCTTCGGAGTACCAATATTCATCCGTGACGACCACGGGCTGCTGGGTGCCGGTAATTTTTTGGGGAAGCGTGACGGTTCTGCGGTAGCCATGAACGTCGAGGCCTTCGAGGAGGGATGCGCCTAGGTCTTCCAGACGAACCTTGGCATCGGCGTACGCGCTGGGCGACGTGTGCTGAGCCCAGTTGTTGGGAGGGGCTGTATCTGCGGCGCGAGTGAAAGCGATTTCCCTTGCGATGTGCGTGTAGGGATTCATGAACGTGCTCATTTGCCTGTACGGGTCATAAACCATAGAAGAGACGAGCGGAGGATTTTGCTCGGACGTCGGAGGCACGTTTGCCCGTCTCTCATTGTGGATGCGGCCTCGTGAGTCGCGGGCAATCAGCGCAGAACTCTTGCGCTGGAAAGCGCCGCCATTCGTGGCTGCGCTGGTTATTGATATCTCTTCCGTTGCGGAGAATGGCGCGCCGGGGATGGGAGTGACAAAGATTCTTGGGCTGAAGGGTGGAGCGCCCATCGCCCTCTGCGCACGCGCCATCGGCGACAGGAAGGCGAGCGAGACGAATCCCACGGACGTTAGAACCGCGGTGATTACCAAGCGACGACTTCCGAGCATGGCAGCCTCGCGCCTATTGCGTGGAGCTTGCGTTGTTTAGCACCCCGCGCCGGAAAAATACGTGGCCCTGCATTGCTTGCGAAAAATCCTACAGCAGTTTTGGCGTGTTTTCAAGTAAATCGTAAAGTTCTAAAAGGGGAATATGGATTAGTATTGGTGACTGAAGGGCGAACCGCAGCAGCTCGCCGGTAAGAGCGTGCGCGGGACAGGAGGAAGCGAGAGGCAAAATCCCCACCCTCCACAAACTAGGTTCACTTTACTGAAGGCGTTCAGTGCAGGCAGGATGGGGCACCCGGAAAGGCGAAAAGCAAAACCAAAAAATGCAAAGCAGGTCCCTGCCTGCGGTAGGCAGGCCGCCGCATTCCAAAGAAGTGGCGAAGGCGAAGTTTGAATTTGGTGCCAGCGTTCGAGAGCGGAGAAAAACAATTGGCGAAAGTTACGGCGCTATTTTTTGATGTGGGCGGGGTGCTGCTGACGAATGGGTGGGACCGGCCGTCGCGGCAGGCGGCGGCGAAGAAGTTTGGGCTGGACTGGGACGATTTCGAGGACCGGCACGAGCTGCTGAACCACGGATTTGAAGTGGGAGCTGTGAGTCTGGACGAGTATTTGAAGCGCGCCGTTTTTTACCGCGAGCGGAAGTTCAGCAAGCAGGAGTTCATCGATTTTATTCATTCGCAATCGCGGGCGATGCCGGAGACGCTCGAGGTGCTGCAGAGGCTGGCCGCGCGGAAGAAGTATTTGATCGCGGCGCTGAACAACGAATCGCGGGAATTGAACGAATACCGCATCCGGACATTTCACCTGCGCGAATATTTCGAAGTGTTCTTGAGTTCGTGCTATCTGGGCGTGCGCAAACCCAATGAAGCGATCTACAGATTGGCGCTGAGCATCACGCAACGCGCGGGAGAAGAATGCGTGTTCGTGGACGATCGCGAGTTGAATTTGGAATGCGCGAAAGAGTTGGGGATGCACACGGTACAATTTAAGAGCGCGGCGCAGTTGGAGAAGGAGTTGAAAGGATTGGGAGTGCAAGGGCAGTGACGAGTGATGATTGGCCGGTGACGAGTTAGAGACGAAGACAGGCGCGCGTGTGGGGAGATGGAGAGGGCGCGCGGAAGCTAAAGCTAAAACGAAAAACCCCACCCTTCGCAAAGTTCGCTCCCTTCCTTCGTCAGGGCAAGCAGGATGGGGCACCCGGCGAGGCAAAAGCGAAAAGCAGGTCCCTCACTCCGGTCGCCAAGGGCGGCGGCCGGGCTCCCTTCGTGCCTCAGGGCAAGCGGGATGACAGCGGGAACCAAAAGCGGAAGGCAAAGCGGCGTCGAGCCGCCGCGCTCCATAAAGGATGGGCAGGCAGGATGACAAGGCTGCGGATGTGACGGAGAATTTGCGGGAGCATCGAAGGGAAAAAGAGGAAGGCTAGGGACGACGGTGACGGACGCGATGACGGCGGGGAATGAGGGGCATTTATTCGTGATTTTGGGGGCGACGGGCGATTTGGTGGGGCGAAAATTGTTGCCGTCGCTGAACGAGCTGATTGCGCGAGATGCGCTGGGGCCGAAGAGCGTGATTCTTGGCGTGGGCGTGGAGGCGGAATTCAATGACGAGAGTTTTCGCGCGCGCTGCTGCAAGGATTTGGCGGACGCGGGCGTTCCACAGGAGCAGATCGCGAAGACGGTTTCCGATAAGAGAATTTTCTACCAGACAATCGCGAAGGGGACGCCAGAGGATTACAAGAAGCTGGCGGCGCGCGTGGAGCAAGTGGAGAAGGAAAACGGGCTGCCGGGGAATCGCGTGTTTTATCTGGCGCTGCCGCCGAAAGTTTTCCCGCTGGCGATTGCGGGACTGGGCAACGCGGGGCTGGACAAGAGCAAGGGATGGACGCGGCTGGTGATCGAAAAGCCGTTTGGGCGGGATTTAGCATCGGCACAAGCGTTGAACCAGGTGGCGCACGAGCATTTCGAGGAGAAGCAGATCTATCGCATCGATCATTACTTGGGAAAGGAGACGGTGCAGAATCTTTTGGTGTTTCGATTCGCAAATTCGCTATTTGAGCCGCAATGGAATCGCGACCGCATCGAAAGCGTGGAGATCACCGTGGCGGAATGTCTTGGCGTGGAGCACCGCGCGTCGTATTACGAAGGCGCGGGAGCGTTGCGCGACATGATCCAAAACCATTTGACGCAATTGATGACGCTGACGGCGATGGAAGTGCCGTCGGCGTTTCAGGCGGAGCCGATACGTCACGAAAAAGTGAAAGTGTTGCATTCGGTACTGCCGATCAAGAATGAGAATGTTGTATTGGGCCAGTATGCGGCGGGGAAGATTGACGGGCGAGACGCGGCGGCGTATCGCGAGGAGCCGGGAGTCGCGAAAGATTCGCAGACGGAAACGTTTGTGGCGATGCGGCTGGAGATCGAGAACTGGCGGTGGCACGGCGTGCCGTTTTTTTTGCGGACGGGGAAACGGCTGGAGCAGCGGATGAGTCAAATCGTGGTCAACTTCCGGCGCCCTCCGGTGTGGATTTTCAAGCCATTCGACGGCAGGCCAATCGACGCGAATGCGCTGGTGATTGCGATTCAGCCGGACGAGGGGTTCGACCTTTATTTTGAAATCAAAGCGCCGGGACAGGGAGTGCAGATCGAGAGAAGTGATTTGCATTTCCGGTATTCGGAGAAATTCAAGCCGTTGCCGGATGCGTATGAAACTTTGTTGCTGGATGTGATTCACGGCGACCCGACGCTTTTTGTGAGCGACAGTTGGGTAGAGGCTTCGTGGAGCCTTTACACGCCGGTGCTGGAGAACAAGCCGAAAGTGCTGCCGTATGCGGCGGGGACTTGGGGGCCAGCGGCGGCGGATGCTTTGTTGAGCGATCTGGGGCGGACGTGGACAAAAATATTGTAACGAACGCGCGGATATTTCCGGATCCGGACGCGTTGAGCCGGGCGGTGGTGAAGGACTCGGTGCGCGCGGCGAATGAAGCGGTGGGCGCGCGCGGACGATGCTTGATTGCGCTGTCGGGCGGAAAAACGCCGGAAAAAGCGTACGAGCTGTGGTCCACGGAATTTCGCGCGAAGATGCCGTGGGCGAAAACGCATTTCTTCTGGGGCGACGAGCGATTCGTTCCGGCGGACGATCCGAAGAGCAACTACCGGATGACGCGCGAGTCGCTATTTCGTCATATTCCCACGCCGCCGGAGAATATTCATCCGATCGACACGAGTTTTCCCACGGCGGATGAAGCCGCGCGGGCGTACGAAAAAGTGCTGCGAGGTTTTATTTCGGAAGCGGGGCCGTCGTTTGATGTGATGTTCCTGGGAGTCGGGGACGAGGGGCACACGGCGTCGCTGTTTCCGGATTCTCCGGCGCTGCATGAGGAAAAACGGTGGGTGGTTGGCGTGACGGCTCCCGTCCAGCCTTCGCTGCGAATCAGTTTGACGTTTCCGATTTTGCGGCGGGCACGCGTGACTTATTTTCTGCTGGCGGGCGTACAAAAGCAGGGGATTGTGGCGACGCTACGAAAAGATGCGGGTGCGGGGACGCAAGAATTGCCGGTGGAGATGCTGCGTCCAGAGGGGGAAGTGATTTGGTTTTTGGATCGCGCGGCGGCAGGGGAGACGGGCGCCGCTTTGCACGGCTGAGTTGAGGGTTCCGCACGGGTAGCCATTCACGTCATTTCATTGATGCCACGGCAGGGAATTCCGGAAGACTGAGTTTTAGCGGCGCTTGCTTAGGAAGAGGCTGGCGTTGCGTTAGACGAACATGGCGCCCGTGTGTCCGGTTATGCGAATCGGGGCTGCGGAAACGGACAACATGCGCGGGTTGGTCTTCGGCGAGAGAGGTGTAACCGTATAAAAGCAAAGCGGCTTAGGCGGATGCATTTTAGGCACCGAATCTGCAGAAAGCGCAGTATAGGGTGCCTGCGCGTTGGGAAAAACCCCACCCTTCGCCAATAACGCTCAGGATGGGGCAGCCGCAAAGGCGAAAGACAGAAGCAGGTCCCTGCCTGCGGCAGGCCTCGCCGCATGCCGGTTCGGGATGACAGAGCGTTGGGTTGACGTGAAGGGCGAAGACGACAGGCAAAACGCAAGGCGCGAGGTGAAACGTGAACACGCTGATGCAGAACATACGCTACGGAGTGCGGATGCTGGGGAAGGCGCCGGGGTTCACGGCGATTGCGGTGTTGACGCTGGCGCTGGGAATTGGCGCGAACACGGCGATTTTTTCCGTGGTGTATGCGGCGCTGCTGCGGCCGTTGCCGTACGCGCAGCCGAGCCAGCTAATCACGCTGAGCGAGAGGCGCAATCCATCGCTGGATAAGTCTTGGGTCGCGTCGTATCCGGATTATGTGGATTGGACAAAGCAGTCGAAGACATGCGAGTCGCTTGCCGGTTTTACCGGGGATGGATTCGTTTTTCATGACGGCGGCGAGCCGCAAGTTCTATTCGGCGCGCAAGTCACCACGAATTTCTTTTCCACACTGGGCGTGAAGCCGATGCTGGGACGCGATTTCGTTGCGGGAGAAGACATCGCGAGCGGGCCGAAGGTTGCGATTCTTACGTACAGTTTCTGGAGGACGCATTTTAGCGGAGACCCTCATGTCGTCGGGCGCACGATACAGCTTGACGCGAACAGCGTAAGCATTATCGGGGTGCTCCCTTCCGAATTTGAATACGCGCCGGTCGGAAACGCAGACATCTGGGTGCCGATGCACCTGGGCCCGGATATGGCGACGCGGCGGAATCTGAGGTGGATGCGGGTGGTTGGACGGCTTCGGCCTGGCGTGGCGTTTGAGCAGGCGCGCGCGGAGATGAATGCCATCAACGCGCGGCTGGCGGCGGCGTATCCGCAGCAGAACGCGGCGATCAAAATCGTGATGGTTCCGCTGCGGGAGCGCATCGTGGGGAAGATTCAGGCGCTGCTTCTGATTTTATTTGGCGCGGTGGGACTGGTGCTGCTGATTGCATGCGCGAATGTGGCGAATTTATTGATGGTCCGCGCAGCGGGACGCCGAAGGGAATTCGCGATACGCGCGGCGCTGGGCGCGAGTCGCGGGCGGCTGGTTTCGCAATTGCTGACGGAAAGCTTGATGCTCGCGGCGACGGGCGGGGCCCTGGGATTTTTATGGGCGCAATGGGGGACTTCGCTGCTGGTTACGGCGATTCCCGACCAACTGCTCGCGTCCATGCCGTTTTTGCGGGACACGCAACCAAACGGTGTGATTCTGGTTTTTCTGTGCGGAGTCGCGCTGCTGACAGGAGTTTTGTTCGGGCTGGCGCCGGCGCTGCAAATGTCGCACGAAAAAGTTGGCGATGCGCTCAAGGAAGAGACGCGAACTTCGGCGGGAGGAGTGCGCACGCGACTGCGCGATGCGCTGGTCGTGGCGGAGATTGCGCTTTCGCTGGTGCTGCTGGTTGGAGCGGGATTGATGGTGAAGAGCCTCGGCGCGCTGCTGCATCGCAATCCTGGTTTTGACACGCAGAATCTGATGACTTTTGGGGTGAACCTTCCGGCGACTTCGTATCCGAAGGATCCGGACGCGATTCGTTTCGATAAGGAATTTAGTTACCGGGTTGCCAGTCTTCCCGGCGTAGCGGGAATTGCGAATACCAGCGTGGTCCCGCTGAGCGGCGGCGGGAACAGCATTCGTTTTATTATCGAAGGGCAATCCGTGGCGACGGGGCATGAAAATGAATGCGCCATACGCGACATCTCAAGCAATTATTTCGCGGTGATGAAGATTCCTGTGGTTGGGGGACGCGCGTTTAATGAGTCCACCGATTCGGCGACTGCGCCGAAACACGTGATCGTCAACCAAGCGTGGGTGAAAGAGTATTTGCACGGCGAGAATCCCATAGGAAAGCGCATTAAATTCACATTTTCGCCGACGCAACCGTATCGCGAAATCGTCGGCGTGGTTGGAAATATCGCGGATGAGCAACTGGACAGCCCGGAAATGCCGGCGATTTTCTGCCCGTTCGCGCAGGATGCAAACTCGTACATCAATTACATTGTGCGCGCGGCGGGGAATCCGGCGAGCGTGATTGGGGCGATTCGCTCCGCATTGCGCGGAACGGACTCGCAACTGTTCCCCATACAACCCATCACGATGGATGGAATTATTGCGCAATCGCCGTCGGTGTTTCTGCGAAGGTACCCGTCGTATTTGATTGGGAGTTTCGCGGGGCTTGCGCTGATCCTGGCGATGATTGGGCTGTACGGATTGATTTCGTATTCGGTGTCGCAGCGGACGCGTGAACTTGGGATACGCATCGCGCTCGGAGCACAGGAGCGGGACGTGATGCGACTGGTTATGGGCCAGGGAGCGCGACTGGCGGTGATTGGAGTTGCGGTGGGGATTGTTGCGGGGCTGGCGTTGACGCAACTGATGCGGAGCCTGCTTTTTGGCGTGAATGCGGCCGATCCACTTACGTTTGCAGGAGTGGCGATATTGCTGACGGCCGTGGCCGTTGGCGCTTGTTACATTCCGGCGAGGCGCGCGATGCGTACGGACCCGATTGTGGCGCTGAGGTATGAATAATTGAGAGTTGACAGTTGAGAGGCGAAAGACGAAAAACTGGTCGGAGTGGTGAAGCAACGATCAGTGGGAACGATGAGTTAAAGGCTGAGACGGAGCGATAGGTCATTCGCGGCACGGCAGACGCCGGATGAGGTGAGTGGCATGGGCGAGGAAAAACCCGACCCTCCGCACAAGACGCGGAGGATGGGGCGCCCGCAAAGGCGGAAAGGCGGAAGCCAGATCCCTGCCTGCGGCAGGCAGGCCTCGCCGCGTGGCGGGCTCGGGATGACAACGGGTTGGGTTTGTGGCCGCTGGACGGAAGGCAAAGCGGCGTCGAGACGCGGCAGTCCGTAAAGGGCGGGGGACGCGTGGACTCGGGACGGGCGAGTGACTTCGCGCGAACAAGAACCCCACCCTTCGCCAACGGCGCTCGGGATGGGGCACCCGCAAAGACGAACCTAGTCGCCAGAGGGGCGAAGGCGAAAAGTGGAAGGGCGGGGAGGTGAAGCATGAACACGGTGATGCAGGATGTGAGATATGCGGTGCGGATATTGGCGAAGGCTCCGGGATTCGCCGCGATCGCGATTCTGACGCTGGCGCTGGGAATCGGCGCGAATACGGCGCTTTTCTCCGTGGTCAACGGGGTGCTGCTGAATCCGTTGCCGTTCCCGCATCCGGAGCAAATCGTCACGCTCGCCGGCAAAACCTCCGACTTTCCCGAAAGTTCGATTTCGTATCCAAATTTTATCGATTGGGTCCGGTTGAACCATACGTTCTCCTCGTTGGCGGCGTATCGACAGACGAATTTCAATTTGACCGGCCAGGGCGACGCGCAGCGCGTCTCTGCCATGGAAGTTTCCGCGACTTTCTTTCCTTTGCTCGGCGTCAATCCCGTGCTCGGCCACAATTTTTCACCCGAACAGGATACGCTCGACGCCGCTCCCGCCGTCATACTCAGCGGAGGATTCTGGAAAACCAAATTCGGATCTTCCCCCGACGTCATCGGCAAGAGTCTGAATCTCAACGGCACTGACTACACCATCGTCGGCGTTCTGCCTGATAATTTTTACTTCTGCTGCGGTCGGATCAATTTTCGTTCAGCGCCAATGAGCGATCTTTACGTCCCCATCGGCGCATCGAATTTTCCCTGGCTGCGGGACCGCCGGATCGACCCGGGCATTCGCGGCGTTGGCCGTATGAAGGAGGGAGTCAGTCTGGCTCAAGCGCGCGCGGACATGGACGGAGTGGCGCGAAATCTGGCGGCCGCTTATCCCGATGCCGACAAAGACGTCGGCATAGCGATCACCCCGTTGAAGGAAGCCATGGTAAGCAACATTCAGCCCTTCCTCCTGGTGCTGCTTGCAGCCGTGGGATTCGTTCTGCTGATTGCTTGCGTGAATATTGCGAACTTGCTGCTGGCGCGCTCGACGGGACGGGCGCGAGAGTTCGCGATTCGCGCGGCGCTGGGTGCGAGCCAAGGCCGCGTCGTGCGGCAATTGTTGACGGAGAGCGTTCTGCTTGCTGTCGCCGGTGGCGCGCTGGGCTTGCTCCTGGCATCGTGGGGAACGAGCGCGGCGCTCACCATCGTTCCCAGCACGCTGCCGCGCGCGAACGACGTGCGCATCGATCCACACGTCCTGCTCTTCACGCTGATCGTTTCGCTGGTCGCAGGATTGCTCTTTGGACTCGTGCCGGCGCTCAAAACGTCGCAACCGGATTTACACGAAACGCTCAAAGAAGGAGGGCGGGGGGCGAGTGGCGCGCGTTATCGCACGCAAGGGATTTTCGTAGTCATCGAAATGGCGCTTGCGGTGGTTCTGCTGATAGGCGCGGGTCTCACCATTCGCACACTTGCGCATCTTTGGAGTGTAAATCCGGGATTCGATCCGCAGAACGTGCTCACTTTCGACGTAGCCTTCCCGCCCTCAGTCAGCAAAGCCGGCCCTGCCGCGATCCGCGCAACGTTTCGCCAGTTCACGCAGAAAATCTTGGATATTCCCGGAGTGACGGCCGTTTCCATAATGGACGGAGCATTCCCGATGACCGGGGATTCCGAGCTACCGTTTTGGCTCGACGGGCAACCAAAGCCGCCCACGCAGAACGCCATGCCTTCCGCGCTGTGGTACATCGTCAGTCCGGGCTATTTGAAAGTGACGAAGATTCCGCTGCTGCGCGGGCGTTTCCTGACACCACAGGACAATGAGAATTCGACGAGCGTCTGCGTGATCGACGAAGATTTCGCGAAGATGTTTTTCCCGGGACAGGATCCCGTCGGCAGGCGCGTCAATTTCGGGATTGTGTACAGCCAGTTGCAAATCGTGGGCGTGGTGGGCCACGTCAAACAGTTTGGGCTGGACGAAGGCGCGGCCCCGCCGGTGCAAGCGCAGTTTTATACGGCGGAATTACAGCTCCCGGATGCCGTGATTGCCAACACGAATGGAAGTTCATTTGTGGTGCGCACGCAGGGCGCCCCAGCCGGCTCTTTGGATGCGATTCGGCAGGCCATTCGCGGATGGAACAGCGAGGCGGTGATCTGGGGAGTCCGAACGGCCGACGATATTATTTCGCGTTCGCTCTCGACGAGGCGATTTGCCATGATCTTGCTCGCCGTGTTCGCCGCGCTGGCGCTGGTGCTTTCGAGCATTGGGACTTACGGCGTGATTTCCTACATCGCCGGGCAACGCACACATGAAATCGGGATACGCATCGCTCTGGGCGCGCAACGAAGCGACGTGCTGAAAATGGTGCTGGGGCAAGGGGCGCGACTGGCGGTTCTGGGAGTTGTGATTGGTCTTGCAACCGCTGCGGGATTGACGCGTCTGATGACGACGATCCTTTATGGCGTGAGCGCGACCGACCCAGTGACTTTTGCCGGTGTCGCTATTGTTCTGACGATTGTGGCGCTGGCGGCGTGCTACATTCCTGCGAGGCGCGCGATGCGCACCGACCCGATTGTGGCTTTGAGGTACGAATAACTCATGCCGCCTTCGGCGTCACAAGCGAACCTCAGAACAAGCGGGACCCTTCGAAGCTCAGGGCAAGGGTGAGCTACACAGGTAGGCTAGGAATTGCATGGAGGGAAAAATGAAGAAAACCATGTTGCTCGTTGGCGTGACTGTTTTCATGGCGATGTGGGCGGCGACTCTGCCGTTCGCTCGCGCGTATCGGAACGCGTTCGCGATTGCCAAGGCGAAGTCCGCGGCGCAATCAAAAGTTCAGCAGATTCCGGCATATCACTCGGCGGCGCCGAAGGGCGAGTTGCCGCCGGTCTTGCCCGCAGAAAATTTCACCGATCCGCTTACGAAGAAGGCGTATGCGTATGCGGCGAAAATGAAACCGGTGCTGTATCAATTGCCGTGCTACTGCCATTGCGACCAAGCCGTGGGCCACACGAGCCTGCTCAGTTGCTACCGCGACCAGCACGGAGCCGAGTGCGAGATATGCAAGAAGGAACTTTTTTACGCTTATGAACAGAACCGCCGCGGGAAAACCGCGCCGCATATTCGCGCGGGAATCGTTCGCGGGGAATGGCAGAAAGTGGATTTGAGCAAGTATGCCCCGCCACGAGTGTCTGGAAGGCAGTGACGGAGGAAGCGGCGAGTGACTAGTGAAAAGCAAGGCCGAGGCGTTGACGTGAGCGGCGTCGCGCGGGCAGAAACCCCACCCTTCGCGAAGGGCGCTCAGGATGGGGCACCCGCAAAGGCGTCTCAGGGCAGGGATGAGCGATGAGCAATGAGTGAAAGGCGTTCAAACACATTGATAAGTGGTCAGGGGCCAGTGAAAGGCAAGGACGAAAGGCAAAGCGGCGGCTCTCAAGGCTAGCATTGGGATTGCTCGAAAAGCCTCACCTCAGTCCCGACAAAGCGCATCGGGACGGGACGCGAGCTACAGGAGGCGAAATGAACACAATCGTGCAGGATATTCGGCATGCGATTCGGATGATGGCGAAGGCGCCAGGGTTTGCGGCGATTGCGATATTGACGCTGGCGCTGGGAATTGGAGCGAACACGGCGATTTTCAGCGTGGTCAACACGCTGTTTCTGCATCCGCCGGGAGTCGCGCAGCCGGATAGAGTAGTCGTGCAGCGCGCGCGTTACGTGAAGCTCGGGCTCAAGAATATTGTGGTGTCGGTGCCTGATTACGCGCAAGTGCGGGACAGCAAACGGATTTTTGCGTCGGCGGCGCTCGAAACCCCAGGCAATTTTAATTACACCGCCGGCGCGTTTCCCGAGCGCCTGCGGGGAGCACAGGTGTCGTGGCAATGGTTCGACGTCTTCGGCGCGAGACCGATTCTGGGGCGCGTATTCACGGCGGAAGAGGACCAGCCGAATGCGAATCGTGAAGTGGTGCTTTCCTACGGCGCGTGGCAACGATGGTTTGGCGGGGACAAAAACGCGATTGGGCGGACGATGCAATTAAATGAGCAGCCGTACCGCATCATTGGCGTGATGGGACGCGATTTCCACTGGCCGAACCCGGACACGGATCTGTGGGCGCCGCTGGGATTGCCGCCGGACGCCTTCAATATCAACAACACGTTCAACGAAAATTATCTTTCTGTGGCGCGTTTGCAGCCGGACGTGACATTCGCGCAGGCAAGCGCGTACGTGGACGTGCTGTCGAAACGGTTCACGAATAATCAGGTGAAGCAGTACGCGGAGGATTCGCAGTGGGGAATGTTTTTGATGCCGTTGACGGATTTTGTTTTTGGCGATTTGCAGGCGCCGATTCTGATTCTGGGCGGTGCGGTGGCGTTCGTGTTGCTGATTGCGTGCGCGAACCTGGCAGGGCTTCTGCTGGCAAAAGCGGCGGGACGCTCGAAGGAATTGGCGGTGCGCGCGGCGTTGGGCGCTTCTCGGGCGCGATTGGTGACGCAGGCGCTGAGCGAAAACCTGGTGCTGGGCGTGTTGGGGATTTTAGCGGGGCTGGTGGTTGCAGAGATTGGCCTGAAGGCATTGCTCTTTGCCGCGCCGCAGGATTTGGCGACGGGCATCACGTTCCCGCTGGATGGATACGTGTTGGGGTTCACAGCGATGGTGGGAATTGTGGCGGTGCTGATTTTTGGAAGCGTGCCGGCGTGGCATATGTCGAAAGTGGATCCATATGACGCAATGCGCGAATCGGGAAGGTCGGCGACAGGAAGCAGAGGGCGGCAGAAATTCCGTTCGCTTCTGGTGGCAGGAGAACTGGCGCTGGGGCTGGTGCTGCTGGCTGGTACTGGTTTGCTGCTGAAGAGCTTGGCGCGAATTGGCGACGTGAATCCGGGATTCAGTCCGCACGGAGTGATGGCCGCGGGACTGGCACTGCCAGACTCGCAATACAACACGCCAGAAAAACAATTTGCGTTTTTCCGCAGCGTGCTTGACCGGCTGTCGCACGCCCCGGGAGTGACAAAGGCGGGAGCGGGATACGGGCTGCCTTTCAGCGGAGCGAATGGTTCGGCTTCGTTTGGAATCGAGGGGCGGCCAGCAGCGCCGGGTGATCCGGGACCGCACGGCAATATTCGGATCGTTACGCCGGGATATTTCACCGCGCTGGGCATTCCGCTGCGCAAGGGGCGGAATTTTACCGACGACGATCGGCTAGGATCGCAGCCGGTCGCGATCATCGACGAAAATCTGGCGCGGGAATACTGGCCGAATCAGAATCCGATCGGACAGAGAATCCGCAACGGCACGAAGGCGCCGTGGAGCGTGATCGTCGGGATTGTTGGCCACATCCGGTTCACGCAGCTCGCCGGCGAGGAGTCGGGAGGGTCCATATCGGAGAGCGAGACCAAAGGCGCTTACTATTTTCCGATGTATCAGATGCAAGCGCCGTATGGATTTCTGATTGCGAAAACGAGCGGGAACGCGTCGAGTCTGGATGGGGCGATTCGACAGGCGGTACGCGATACGGATGCGAATCAGCCTGTGGCTGACATGAAAACGATGGACGCGCGGATTGGAGAGTCGCTGGGGCCGCAGCGGTTCGCGGCGAGTTTGCTGGCGGTGTTCGCGGCGCTGGCGATTTTGCTGGCGGCGGTGGGCTTGTACGGGCTGATCAGCTACAGCGTGACGCAGCGGACGAACGAATTTGGGATTCGCATGGCGCTGGGCGCGGAGCCGGGCGACGTGCTGCGTTTGGTGTTGAAGCAGGGAGCGAAGCTGGCGCTGGCGGGCGCGGCGGCGGGGATTGTCGCAGGACTGTTGCTGATGCGCGCGATGCAGAGCGTCCTGTATGGAGTGAGCGCGGCGGATCCAGTGTCGTTCGGAGGCGCGGCGGTTCTGTTGTTGCTGATTGCGTTGGTGGCGTGTCATGTGCCGGCGCGAAGGGCGACGCGGGTGGATCCTATGGTGGCGCTGAGGTATGAGTAACACGAACAAGGGGGGCCGACCAAATCTAAGGAGGGCTTCATGTTCAAGCGTATTGCTCCCTTGCTGATGGCTTGTTTCGTGGCCAGCGCAGCCTGGGCAGCGACCGATCCTTTCATCGGAGAATGGAAGTTCAACCCAGCGAGAAGCAAACTCTCCGACGTAATGAAGGTTTCATCTGTCGGTGCAAACAAGTACGCTTTCGATCTTGGCGCCGGAAACGAAGTCATCGTCACCGATCACGGCGTTTTCACCCAACGGTTCGCCGTCTACCGTGGTGGACTATGTCTACAAGCGAACAGCAAGCGGACCAGGTTTCGCCGGCACCTGGGTCAGCAAGGACGCGTCGGGAAGTTCAGACCTAATGCTCCAGGTCCGTCCCTATGAGAACGACGGCCTTTCCTTCATCGTTCCGTCGGAAGGAAGCGCGATAAACGCGAAACTCGATGGCAAAGAGTATCCGAATGCGGCCGGGACGTTTGCGTGCTCGTCGCGCCGGGTCAACGCGCACGCCGTAGAAATAATTCTCAAGTCGAAAGGCAAGATCACCGGCACGCGGCAGATCACGCTTTCTCCCGATCTCAAGACGCTTACCATGACCTTGAATTCGGCAGGCAAAGATGAACCGGACGTCTTCGTATTTAAACGGCAGTAGAACAAATACGATGCGATTGGAGCCGGAAATATGAACACGTTGATGCACGACATTCGTTACGCGATACGCGTGCTGGCGAAGGTGCCAGGGTTCACGGCGATTGTGGTGCTGACGCTGGCGTTGGGGATTGGCGCGAACACAGCGATTTTTTCGGTGGTGAATGCGTCGCTGCTGCGGCCGTTGCCATTTCACGCCCCGGGACAACTGGTGGACCTGTGGGGGCGCAGTTCGTTGTTCGATTTTCCCAACCTGGGCATGTCCTTGCCAGACATCGAAGATATTCGCGCGCAGGATACGGTGTTCTCGGCGCTCGCGTCGTACAAATACACGGATATGACCGAAACGGGAAGGAGCGCGCCGCAGCGACTCAGCGGTGCAAGAGTTTCGGCCGATTTTTTTCCGCTGCTCGGAATGAAGCCGCTCTACGGAAGCATTTTCACCGCGGCGGAGATGCAGCCGGGGCAGGATCGCGAAGTGATTCTGAATTTTTCGCTATGGCAAAAACAATTTGGGAGCGATCCGCGCGCCATAGGGAAGAGCATAACGCTCGATGACAAAACGTACACCGTAATCGGCGTGATGCCTCGAGCGCAGCAGCTCGATTTCGTGACGGGTGGAGATTTCTGGGCACCGTTTGCGAACTCGAAAGAGGAGATGGCGGATCGCGCGAGTAAGGGAACGATCGCTGTGGCGCGGTTGAGGCCGGGGCGCACAGTCAAAGGGGCGCAGGTGGAGCTTGATGCCATCGCAGCCCGGTTGGCAAAAACGTATCCCGATGCGGACAAGAATTGGAGCTTCCATGCGGTTTCGCTCGAATCGGATTTGCTGGGCGACGCGCGCGCCCCGTTGTTGATTTTGCTGGTCGCGGTGGGATTCGTGCTGCTGATTGCGTGCGCGAATGTTGGGAATTTATTTTTGTCGCGCGGGTGGGCGAGGCGGAGAGAGTTGGCGATTCGCTCGACGCTTGGAGCGACACGCGGGCGGGTGATGCGCCAGTTGCTAGTGGAAAGTTTGCTGACGGCGTTGATTGGCGGCGCGTGCGGGTTGGTGCTGGCGATTTGGGGAGTGGATGCGTTGAAGACGCTGTTGCCGACGGATACTCCGCGCATAAAAGACTTAAGCATTGACCAGACCGTGCTGTGGTTCACGCTGGGAGCTTCGATTCTGGCAGGGATTTTGTTTGGACTGGCTCCGGCGCTGCTTGCGTCGCGGCTGAACTTAAGCGCGGCGATGAAAGAAGGAGGGGCGGGCGCGCAGATTGGGGGCGCCAGCACGCGTCACAATTTGCTGCGGCGGTTGCTGGTCGTGGGAGAAGTGGCGCTGGCGCTGATACTGGTGATTGGGGCGACGCTGGCGTTGCGCAGTTTTGCGCGGCTGCGAAGCGTCAATTTGGGCTTTCGTCGCGAGCGCGTGCTGACAATGACCATAAACTTTCCCGCGGGGCAGTTCGCGACGGCGGAGCCGGCGATCGCGTATGTGGGACAGATACTTTCGCTGACGCGTGGGATTTCCGGCGTCGAGGCTGCAGCGGCATCATTATACGCGCCACTCTCCGGGACGAAGGGCGAGTCCACGGTTCACGCAGAAGCCACTCCGCAGAATGCGCCGCCGCCCACGGCCGAGGCCAATCGCGCCACTCCGAACTATTTCCGCACGCTGGGAATTCCGTTGATCGCGGGACGCGAGTTCACGGACGCGGACACGAGGGGTGCTCCGGATGTTTATATCGTCAACCAGGCGTTCGCGGAAAAGTTTTTTGGACGCGCAAGCCCTATAGGAAAGCGGATTTGGACGAACGTAGACAAGAACAAAAAACCGAAGTGGGGCCAGATCGTCGGCGAGATCGGAAATACTCGTGACCTGACAACCAAAGAAGCGCCCGAGCCGGAATTTTTTGGGGCGTTCGAGCAGATGGACCGCACGCAGGCGATCTCGCTAGTGGTGCGCACGAAGGCGGAGCCCTTTGGGGTGGTGTCTGCGATTCAGGACCGAATCTGGTCGCTCGACAAAGCGCAGCCGGTCGAGGACATCAAGTCGATGGACCAGATGGTGGCAAGAGGAAACGCAGCGCCGCGATTCCAGACTTTTTTGCTGGGGATTTTTGGGGCGCTGGGATTGCTGCTGGCGGTGGTGGGAATTTACGGCGTGATTTCGTATTCCGTTTCGCAGCGGACGCATGAGATTGGGATTCGCATGGCGTTGGGAGCGGAGCCGAGACAAGTTCTGGGCCTGGTTCTGATGCAAGGGCTCAAGCTGGCGCTGGCAGGAGTTGGGATTGGCGTTGTGGCGTCGCTGGCGCTGACGAGGTTGATGGCGAGCTTGCTGTTTGGGGTGAGCGCGACGGATCCGGTTACGTTCGCCGGCGTGGCGATTGTGTTGACGATTGTGGCGCTGGCGGCGTGTTATGTGCCGGCGCGGCGGGCGATGAAGGTGGATCCGATGGTGGCGCTTAGGTATGAGTGAGAAAGACAGTGGCTAGTGTCCCTTCGTGTTTCAGGGTAAACGAGTGGCTAGTCAAAAGCGAAAAACCCCACCCTTCGCCGGAAGCGCTCAGGATGGGGCACCCGGAAAGGCGAAGGCAAAGCAGGTCCCTGCCTGCCCGGCACGGCGGGCAAGCGGCAGGCAGGCCTCACCACCGTTCGGCCAAAAGCGGGCGACTGGGTTCGGAATGACACCGAAAAGCAAAGGCGAAGAGCAACCGCGAAGAGCAAAGACGAAAGGCAAAGCGACGTCGGGCCGCCGCACTCCATAAAGGCGAACAGCGCGTCAGGTTGACGTCCGAGGCGCGAAGAGGGAAACGGGAAGGCATAAGGCTGGCGGGTTCAAGCAGATAGCGTGTTGGAAGCGAAGCAGGAACAACTTCCGTACAGATAACAACTGGCCTCGACCTGCCCATTGCGCCAGTAGTTTTGTCGTGGCTAGTATGCGTAAACTATCTGGGATGTTGTGTCGCTCGTTAAGTGTGGCGGTCGTTTGATTTGACAGTGGGAGCACACCAGATGGAATCCGATCTGCGGCAGCTCGGGCCACACGAGTGGTGGCTTTGGTTTTCCGCGCTTATCGTGACGGCCCTCGCGGGGATAGTCTTCCTGCTGTCTTCATTTCACTCACTTTTCCTGCACCAGGAACACTTCTTCGAGATTCGTTCCGACCAGGCCAGGTGGGGAATCCTCAGCCTGCTGCTGCTGTTCAACGCGTGGCTGGTTCACCGGCAGTGGGTGTTTCGCCGCCTGCGAAGACGCCTTACGGAAGGAACCGCAGACCCGCAAGCGACGGTGGAAGTAAATGATCCCTCCCAAATGGACGCGGTTACGGGGTTGTACACTCGAGCTTCCGTTGAACAGAGCCTTGGGAGAGAAGTGGCGCGGGCGAAGCGGCGCAACCTGCCATTGAGCCTCGTGGCGTTGCATCTGGACGAATTCGCCGAACTTAACAAGCGCTGTGGGCGCGACGCTGCTGAGTTGGTGCTAAAAGAGTTTGCCGGCCGTTTGAGGAAAGCGAGCCGCGGCACGGATTTTTGCGTGCGCGTGGGGGATGATGATTTCCTGGTGATTCTGCCCGAATGCAGTCTGGGAGACGCCAAACTCGTTTCTGACCGCCTCGGCACGCTGGAGACGAAGTGCGCAGGAGAGGATGTGACGGTCGAATGGTCGGTCGGATGGATTGACTACAAACGGGGTGAAGTTCCCTCGGATCTGTTTAATCGGGCGCGGGACGTCCTTCAACTCTACAAAGCGGCCAGCAAGGATAGTTCGGCACCAACACTTGTAATCCGGTAGTGGTCTTCTGTCGGTCTCCGCAGTTTCTCCCACTTGATGTCCAGAGGTGCCGATTTCCGGTAGTGGGTCAGTTTGAATTTGGACTCTTTGTGTCACGATCAAGAAAATTCAGACTGACCACACCATCGTATTTCGGCAAGCGAAATGCGAAAGTTGCGCCGTCGAACGGCGTAATACCCGTCTCCGGGTGTCCGGTTACGCGACAAGAGGCTCCCGCAAACGGACAACGCAGGCGGAGCCTGCGGAACAATGTGCTTGGAAGTAATTGTTTCTACCGCAGTTAGGGAATCACACCTTCGGAATCCGATCTGCGTACTCCTTTACAAGAATTACCAGGGGTGTATCGATGAAGACGCTGGTGCAGGACCTGCGATACGGGTTGCGAGTCCTCAGAAAGTCGCCCGCGTTTGCGGCGATAGCGGTGTTGACGCTGGGGCTGGGGATTGGCGCGAACACGGCGATTTTCAGCTTCGTGGATGCGTGGATTATCCGGCCCATTCCTTATCCTCAAGCGGATAAGTTGATGGTGTTGCTGTCGCACAACAAGAAAAAGGGCTGGACCAGCAACGGCGTGAGTTCGACGGCAGACTTCCTCGATTTCCAGAAGCAGAACACATCCTTCGCGCAGACGGCGGCGTGGACGCAATGGAACTTCAATCTGACGGGTGACGGTCCGCCAGCGCTGGTGGATGGCGGGCGAGTGAGCTGGAATTTTTTCGATACGCTCGGCGCCAGGCCGCTTCTGGGTCGGACGTTCACGGCCAGCGATGATGCGCCCGGGGCGGCGCATGTCGCGATCATCAGCGAAGGACTGTGGAAGAGCCGGTACGCGCAAACTCCTAAGATCATCGGACACGGCATCAATATCGGTGACGAGGCTTACGCCGTTGTTGGCGTGATGCCGGGAAAATTTCAATTTTCACTGCTGGGAATCTGCAACATTTGGACGCCGCTGGCGCTGACGGATAAGGAGCGCAGCGACCGCAATAGTTCATGGTTCTCCGCTTTCGGAAGGATGAAGCCGGGCGTGACGCAAAACCAAGCCGCGGCTGAAACCACGGCGATTTTTGCGCGCCTCGAGAAACAGTATCCGCAGACAAATACGAATATCACTTGGCTGCCCAGTTCGATGGCTTATGAAATCGGCGAGAACCAAGGCAATCAGCAGGTGATGATTTGCTTCTGGATTGTGGGGCTGATTTTGCTGATTGCCTGCGCGAACGTGGCGAATTTAATGCTGGCGCGAGCAACGCAGCGCACGAAAGAGATGGCCGTACGCGGCGCGTTGGGCGCGACTCGGGGACGGCTGGTGAGACAACTGCTGACGGAATCGCTGCTGCTGTTTCTCTTCGGAGGGCTGGCGGGAGTGCTGTTTGGGGCATGGGGAATGAGCTGGATTGAGTCGATGATTCCGGGACACATTCGCGGCTACCTAGTGAATTATGGTGAAGTGAATTTGGATTGGATCACGCTGACCTTCACGCTGGGAATTGCTCTGCTGTGCGGCGTGGTTTTCGGACTGGCGCCCGCATTTGAGAGTTCAGGGATCGATTTGAATCGCGCGTTGAAGGAAGCGTCGGGGCAGGCTTCGAAAAGCGGACGCGGCGCGCGGATGCGGCGGATTTTCGTCGCGGGAGAAATTGCGCTGGCCGTGGTGGTGCTGATTTCGACGACGCTGCTGGTGAAAAGTTTTGTGATTTCAGTGCGGTCAAGCCCGGGATTTAATCCGACGAACACGATGACCGCGCAAGTCGCGCTGACCAAAACGAAATACACCAGCGATGCGCTCACGCGTAATTTCAGCGACGAAGTGCTTGCGCGTATCCGTGCGTTACCGGGCGTGACTTCCGCAGGTGTCGCCAGTGCGATTCCGTTCGGCGGTTTCGGGCAAACGGTCGTCGTTGAGGCAGTGGATAAACCAGCGCCACAACCCGGGGAGACTCTGGGTGCGCGTTTCTCGGCCGTATCTCCGAATTATTTTGCAGCAATGCAGATGCCTCTGGTGAAAGGGCGGGCATTCACTTCCGCGGACGGACCCGGAGACGCGCCGGTGGCCGTCATTGGTCAGACGCTGGCGCGGCAGTTCTGGCCGAACGAAGATCCCATCGGACAGAAGCTGAAATTCGGCGAGCAACACACGGTGTGCACGATTGTAGGCGTGGTGAACGACGTCAAGATGTACCAATTGCGCGGGCGGCCTGAGAGGCAGATGTACGTTCCGCTGGCGCAATTTCCATCGCCGACGCTGGGATTTGTGGCGCGAACGGCGGGAAGTTCTCCGGCGATAGCGACGGCGATTCGCGACGCCATATGGGCGGTGGATGACCAGCAGCCAGTCTCTTCCGTCGAGCAGATGGAAACGTTGATGGCGATACAGGATAGCGGGAATCGCGTGATGATGAAGCTGATGGTGTTTTTTGGGGCGCTGGCGCTGTTTTTGGGTGCGCTGGGAATTTACGGGGTGATGGCGCACACAGTGGCGCAGCGGACGCACGAGATCGGGATTCGCATGGCGTTAGGGGCGAAGCCACAGCAGGTGATGGGCATGGTGGTGCGGCAAGGGATGACGTTGACGTTGATTGGGATCGTGATTGGCGTGGCGGGAGCGTTTGCAGTGACGCGGTCGCTGGCGTTCATGTTGTACAGCGTCACACCGAGCGATCCTGCGACGTTTGCGGGCGTTTCGATTTTATTTGCATGGGTGGCGATTGCGGCGTGTTATGTGCCGGCGCGAAGGGCAATGAGAGTGGATCCGATGGTGGCGCTGAGATATGAGTGACGAATGGCTAGTGGCGAGTGGCTAGGGAAAGGCGAGAATGCTGTTGAGGCGAGGCCTCTTCGAAGGGAGGGTGAAGTTACGTGGGAGCGGAGCAGGGCGATCGAGAGTGCCCGCCGTGCGTCTACCGCGGCGAGGCGAGGGATAGAGGTACGGGGACAATAGAGGCGACCCGTTAGGTCGCCGGGCGGGGCAAGCCCCGCCCCTACGAAAACGGTGCGAGGTGAAGGATGGGAACGCTGATGCAGGACATTCGGTACGGGATGCGGATGCTGACCAAGGCGCCGGGATTTACGGCGATCGCGGTGTTGACGCTGGCGCTGGGCATCGGCGCGAACACGGCGATTTTCTCGGTGATCAATTCGGTGCTGCTCGAGCCGCTGCCGTTCAAGAATCCCGCGCAGCTCGTTGATTTGCGCGAGACGGAGAGCGCGCCGGGGAATTTTCCGCTGGACGGGGCCGATTATCTGGATTGGGAGGCACAGAACAAGACCTTCGCGTCGATGAGCCTGTACACCTACCCGCAGGGATTCAACGCGAGCGGCGCGGGAGAAACGGAGTCGGCCGCCGTGCGCAGCGTGCAGGCGAATTTCTTTCAAACGCTAGCTGTCGAACCACTGATCGGGCGCACTTTCGCGAAGGGCGAAGATAGGGGCGTGAACCGCGTGGTGATTTTGAGCTATGGATTCTGGCAGCGGCATTTCGGCGGGCGCGCGGACGCATTGGGAAAATCGATTGAGTTGAACGACGAGCCATACACAGTGATCGGCGTGATGCTGCGGTCCTTCAATTTTCCAGTTGCGACCGACCTGTTTGTGCCGCTAGACATGACTTCGCACCACGCGCACAACCGCGGGAGCCATTGGGCCAATGCGATTGGACGAGTGAAGGGCGGCGTGAGCATCGAGCAAGCCCGCGCGGATTTGCTGGCCGTGTCCGCGCGACTGAACAAGGAATATCGCGCGCCGGATGATCAGGATATTCATTCGCTGGTGTTTCCGCTCAAAGACAGGCTGGTGGGCAATTCGCGCGCGCAACTGCTGATTTTGTTTGGAGCCGTGGCGCTGGTGCTGCTGGTGGCGTGCGCGAATATTGCGAATCTGCTGCTGGCGCGCGCCAGTGGAAGGCAGCGGGAAATGGCGGTGCGCGCGGCGTTGGGGGCGGGACGCTGGAGGCTGGCGCGACAATTATTAACCGAGAGCGTTTTGCTGGCGTTGGGCGGCGCCGGGCTAGGGTTGGTTGGGGCGTCGTGGGGCATCTCGCTGTTAGAGACGGCGCGGTCGTCACCCATTCCGCAGGTGACTCCGGTGCATATGGACATCGCGGTACTGTTGTTCACGATTGGCGTGAGCGTGCTGGTGGGGATCTTGTTTGGCCTGGCGCCGGCGCTGCAAAGCTCGCGGGTGAATCTGAGCGAAGAATTGAAATCGAGCGCCAACGCAGCGGGCGGCGCAGCGGGCAGCGGGCGCATTTTACGCAACACGCTGATGGTGACAGAAATTGCCGTGTGCCTGGCGTTGCTGACCGGCGCGGGATTATTGCTGCGCAGCTTTGCGCACATGCGCTCGGCGGATATTGGCGTGCATTCGGAAAACGTTCTGACCATGCGCATCAACCTGCCTGCGAAAAAGTATGGCACGCTTGCGGGGCAACGCAGTTTCTTCAACGAACTGATCGAACGGGCGCGAGGCATTCCGGGAGTCACGTTCGCGGGCGCGGCTACCAAGCTACCGCTCGAAGGGGGGTCGAACGGGTACATTATCGTGCCGGGAGAGACGAATCCGGCGCTCAAGAGTCAACTGGTCGAGGTCCATTCCGTAACGTCCGATTATTTTCGAGTTTTTGGGATTCCGCTGATCGAGGGACGCACTTTGACGGCCCAGGATGCGCAGGAATCCGCGGAAGTTAACGAAAAGATTGACGCGCTCTACCGCGACGCGAAAGATCCCGGCAAGGTGAAGGCGCCGCCGGGCCTGCACACCGTGGTGGTTATCAATCAGGCCATGGCCAGAACTTTTTGGCCAAACCAGGATGCCATTGGCAAGACATTCACGGATGAAAGCGGAGCTGTGACGCGAGAAGTCGTTGGCGTGGTTGGCGACGTAAAGCAATTTGGAATTCGCAGCCGCGCAGCACCCGAGCGCTATTTCCCGCTGACGGAGGATATGGGTTCATCCGGAGTTTACGGGTTTGGCGCCACGCTGGTGGTGAAGACGGCGGTCGAGCCAAAGAGCGTGCTGCGCGCGATTCGCGGAGATGTGAGCCAGCTAGACCGCAACCTCGCGGTGTATCACGTGCGGACGATGGACGAACTGATCGCCGAGAGCATGCAGGACACGAGCGTACAGACGTTTCTGTTGAGTGTGTTTGCGGCGCTGGCGCTGGTGCTGGCCGCGGTGGGACTGTACGGCGTGATGTCGTATCTGGTCACGCAGCGGACGCATGAGATTGGGATTCGCATGGCGTTAGGCGCGCAGCAGGGTGACGTGTTGAAGCTGGTGATTGGGCAGGGAACCAAATTGATTTTCATTGGCGTGGCGATTGGAATCACGGCGTCGCTCGGGCTGACGCGGTTGATGTCAGCAATGCTGTATGGAGTGACGGCGACGGATCCGGTGACGTATGTGGGCGTGGCGTTGCTACTGGCCATTGTGGCGCTGGCGGCGTGCTATGTGCCGGCGCGGAGAGCGGCGCGGGTGGATCCGATGGTGGCGCTGAGATACGAGTGAGAGGGGCAGTGACTAGTGGCGAGTGGCTAGTGAAAGGCGAAAATCCCCACGCTTCGCAAAAAGCGCTCGAGGAGCACCCGCAAGGCAAAGATGCGAAGGAGAGTTGATAATCGAGAGTTGAGAGCCGAGAGGCGAAAAGCAAACAAGAAAAAACGAAAAGCGTGGAAGCGAATACAAAATCGAGCCGTGCTAGGAGGAGGTATGGCGAAGATGGAGCGAGTGCGTGAAGTGATTCATGGGAAGCTGGATTTGGATGATATGCAGCGGAAGTATGGGGCGGGTTGGCGGCTGGCGGCGCTCGAATGGGAACGGGAGAGCGAACGCGCGGGGGAAGAGGATGCGGCTCCAGCGCGGCGGTTGGAGGAGCCTCCGTTTGGATTCCGCGTGGCGAGCGACTGCGCGCACTTGGAAGAGGATCCGGAGGAGATGCGCACGCTCAACACAATGATGGAGCTGATTGTTCAGGATATTTCGCTGCCGCGGATGGCGGAAGAGTTGAACCGGCGCGGATGCGCGACGCGGGCAGGGAAGCCGTGGAGCGCGGTGACGATCTTCAATGTGTTTCCGCGATTGATTGACGCGACGCCGCGGATTTTCTCAGGGAGCAATTGGCCGGAGCGGCGGCGGGAGATTGCGCGAGTGACGTGGAATTCGTAGAGACAGCGACGAGAGGCAAGCGCAAAACGGAAGCCGAAAGGCGAAAAGCAGATCCCTCGCCGCGTGGCGGAATGACGTGAGTAGCGTCGTGCGACAAAGAACCCCACCCTCCGCACAAGACGAGGCGGATGGGGCGCCCGTAAAGGCGAAGGACACAAAGGGAAAGTAGGTCCTTCACCGCCGTTCGCCAAACGCGGGCGACCGGGTTTGGGATGACAACCGGTTGGCTGGTTGGCCGAGACAACAAGTAAGCAGGAAAATGTCGGGCGCCAAAAAAACGCTTGACAGACGAGCGGCCTGTCTGTTACATACTGTAACGCTACAGGGATTAACGTAGACAAAAACGGCAGGCGGGTGACGGGAATGAGGAATGGCGAGGGATTCGCGGGAAAAGGGCGGCCGAAGAATTTAGGGGAAGTGGAGCAGGCGGTGATGGACTACGTGTGGACGCACGGGCCGTGTACGTCGGAAGCGTGCCGCGAAGCGCTGGCGGAGGAGCGGCCGATGAAGGAGTCGACGATACGGACGGTGCTGCGGCGACTGGAAGAAAAAGGCTACGTGGCGCATGAGACGAGCGGGCGCACGTTTATTTATCGCGCGGCGGAGGCTCGGCAGAACGTAGCGGCACGGGCGGTGAAGAGCATCATTGACCGATTTTGCGGCGGGTCGGCGGAACAGCTTGTGATCGGGATGGTGGACAACGAAGTGCTCAACAGGAAGATGCTGGAGCGGCTGACGCGGAAGATTGCGCAGCGAAAGGAAGGGAAGCCATGATGCCGATTACGACGGGACAAGCGGCGGCGAGCTTCTTGAAGTATTTGGCGGAGCCGGCGGCGCGTTCGCTGGCCTTGGGATGCCTTGCGGCGATTGGGTTGGCGGCGTTTCGCGTGAAGCGCGTGCCGTTGCGGTTGCTTGTGTGGACGACGACGCTGTACGCGGCGCTGGCGATGCCTTTTCTGGGAGCATTTTTGCCGCGGATGACGGTTCGCGTTCCGGCGCAGACAGCGACGCTCGTGCAGAGTGTCGGCCGCAGTTTTGAGCAAAGCTTCCGGCGAGGCGCAGTGCGCACTGTACAGGCCGAAGGCGCGGGGTCTTCCGCGTTGGTGAATCGTGCGACGAGCGCGGCGCCCGGAGCGCGGGGCGAGGTGGAGGGAATGAGCGGCGATGCGAAGCCATCTCACGTTGCGCCAGCCAAGAGACAACAAGAAACTGTGGCGCTCGCGACGATTCCGAAGGCTTTCGCACGCCCGGGCCGTGAGGCTTCGACGCGGGATGCGCGTGGAGCAGTAATTCCCGTGACTCAAGCACTGCCGGCGCCGAAAGGCCTGTCGATTTCGTGGGTCGCGGTGGGGCTCGGGATTTATTTTGCGGTGACGGCGCTATTTCTTGCGCGGCTGCTGGTGGGAATGTTTTTCAGTTGGCGTCTGGAACGCGCATCGGAGGAGATCCATGAGCGCGAAGCGATTCGACTGGCGCGCATGCGCGCGTGCATGGGCGGGTTGGAAAGCACGCCGCGACTGGCTGAGACGAAAATGCTTTCCGTGCCGGCGACGATGGCAGTGTTGCATCCGGTGATTCTGCTGCCAACGGATTGGCGCGAATGGGATGAATCGAAGCTGGATGCGATTTTGGCGCACGAAGTGTCGCACGTGGCGCGTCGCGATGCGCTGACGCAGAGATTGTCGCTGATTCACAGGGCGATTTTTTGGTTCAGCCCGCTGGCGTGGTGGATTGACCGGCAAATTACGGAGCTGGCCGAAGAAGCGAGCGACGAAGCTGCGTTGGCGGGAGGCGCAGACCAGACGCGGTACGCGGAAACGCTGCTGGGATTTTTCGCGGAGCTGGAAGCGGTGCCGGGAAGAATTCACTGGGAAGGCATTTCGATGGCGAATGGATGCCGTGCGGAAAGACGCGTGGAAAGAATTCTGTCGTGGAAGGGGAGTCATTCGATGAAGAAATGGCTGGCCGTGATGATCGTGGCGGTTGCGGCGCCGCTGGTGTTCGTGGCTGGGTCGGCACATCCATTGCTGGCGCAGGAAGACAATGCGCCCAAGAAGGCTGGAAATGTAGTGAAGGCGGGAGGGCCGGTGGCGCCTGCGTTGCCAGGGATTCCGGGTGGCGTGGTTGCGCCAGCCTTTCCTGCGATGCCAGCGATGGGGCACGGTATGGTCGCACCAGCGTTGCCGGCCGCACCGACGGAGCCGGGCCCAAGCGTCGGAGAATTTACGCCAGACCCCACACCGCAGGCGCCGTCCATGACACCTGTGCCGGCGAGCGCTCCCGTGATCGCGCCGGTTCCCGGCGCGCCTGAGCATCCGCCGATTGTCCCTGGGCCGATCGCAAACGGCCCTGTGGCGCCGGCGGCTTTGGCGGGACCCGTCGTGCGAGTCGCGTCGCCGGCGGCCCATGTTGGCGTTGGTGTGGGCTACCGAAGAGGCGTTGGGAATGGAGTCGGCGTCACACCAATGGCGAGCGCGGCTCCTGTTGCAGTCGTGGCTGGGACGCAATCGGAGGTGCAGACCAGATCCTATTCCTATGGCTACGGATATTCGAATGAGGGGCCGCGTTACGTGATTATGGCGGGCGATTCGAACAGCGTGACGATGTCAGGGTCGGAAGAGGATGTGGAGCATGCGCAGAGGCTTCGCAAGAAGATGGGCGGAGGAGACCTGATCTGGTTTGAGCGTGACGAGAAGTCTTATGTGATCACGGATCCCGCGTTCATCGCGAAAACGAAGGTGCTGTTCGCACCCGAGGAAGAACTTGGGAAGCAACAGGAAGAGCTGGGACGTCAGCAGGAAGCGCTGGGGAAACAGCAAGAAGCGCTGGGCAACCAGATGGAAGATGTGAAAGTGAAAATACACGACATCACGCCCCAACTCGAAGAAATTCGCGCGCGGATGAAGGAACTACAGGCTACGGGCGCGACGCAAAGAGAGTTGGGACAATTGCAGGGTGAGCTCGGTCGGCTGCAGGGCGAAGTGGGACGGTTCCAGGCGCAAGCGGGCGTTGGTCAACGCGAGATCGGGCAGCAGCAAGGAGAACTGGGACGCAAACAGGGCGAGCTTGGACGGCGACAAGGTGAATTGGGACGCAAGCAGGGCGAGCTGGCGCGCCAGGCGTCACGCGAATTGCGCGGGATGTTTGACGACGCGATTGCGAAGGGGATTGCGAAGCCGGAGTGAAAAGCAGTGGCTAGTGGCAAGTGAGTAGTGGCTGGAAAAGTCCAGGCACGCGGGCGCAATGGATGAGCGACGAGAAGGAGCCGAAAATGGCGAAAAGCTTGACGAGAAATTCGAAATGGTTCGCGGCGGTTGCGGCGGCGATGCTGGTGGCGGCGAGCGGCGCGCCGTTGGTCGCGCGGGCGCAAACGGCGCGTGGGGACGATGTGTCGAAACATTGGGTGCGGGCATCGTTTCCTGCGCAGGCGCAAACAAAGTACGCGAATGACACGTTCACGCTTATCAGCCGCAGCGACGGCGGGAGCGTGGACATGCACGTCGAAGGAAGGGGCGATCACTGCTGGGCCTCGACGTCGGATGATCGCGGCGTCGGAATCAGCATGGGTGACAGCAAGTGTACGATGCTAGACGAAGGCGCGAACGATGACGCGTCGCTGCGCGCGAGAATTGAACCGACGAAAATTACATTTCGCCTCAATGGAAAGTCGTACGTCGTGAGCGACGCCGCCACAGTGAAGAGTGCGCGCAACCTCTTCGGCCCTTTTGTAACCATCGAAGAACAGCAATCGGAGCTAGGCGCGCAGCAGCGGGCGCTCGGCGAAAAACAACGCGAGTTTGGACGCCAGCAGCGTGACGTGAAAGTGCCGGTGCCGGACATGAGCGCGGATTTTCAGAAGGTCGAGGCGGACGCGAAGCGGTTGAGCTCGCAGGGCGGGACACAATCGGAGCTTGGCGATTTGCAGTCGGAGATCGGGGACTTGCAGAGCCGACTGGGGGACTTGCAATCGCAGGCGGGCGACGTGCAGTCGAAGCTGGGCGATCAACAATCGACGCTTGGGGATCAGCAATCGGCGCTCGGGGATAGGCAGTCCGCACTAGGCGATGAATCGGAGAAAATCGCGACCGACGTGGCGGGAAAGCTGCGCGCGATGCTGACTGAGGCGGTTAAGAGCGGGGTGGCCAAGGGGGAGTGAGGCAGTGGGCAGTGATGAGTGAAAGACGAAAAGCGAAAGCAGATCCCTGCCTGAGGCAGGCCTCGCCGCGTAGCGTCTTGATTGTATGACGGGATGACAAGGCGTTGGGTTTGTAGCGCTGACCCGATGGCAGCGGGAAGCAAACGGCGTCGAGCCGCCGCAACTCCATAAAAGACGGACAGCGTGTTGCGTTGATGTCGCGGCGCGAAAAGAGGAAACCCCCACCCTTCGCGCCATTGTTTAGGGCGGGCGCTCGGGTAGGGCACCCGTAAAGACAAAGTTAAGGCGGCGTCGACCGTCTTGGCGCGTGACTCGGGATGCGCGGCGCGGTCATTTCGTTGACATACGAAATCTTTCGTAGTACATAGACGGGTGAACCGCCGTGGTAAGGGGCGGGGCATAGAGCAACCGGGCGAGGGGAACGGTGAACAACCTCCTGCAAGATTTGCGTTACGGGTTACGAATGCTGGCGAAATCTCCGGGGTTTGCGGCGGTGGCGATACTGACGCTGGCGCTGGGAATTGGCGCGAACGCCGCGATTTTCCAATTGATTGATGCGGTTCGCCTGCGGACCCTGCCGGTAAAGGAACCCAATACGCTCGCGATTGTTCACCTGAACCGGAACCATTGGGGTCAGGGGAACTTCAACGGCGACTATTCCGAATACACGTTTCCTCTCTGGGAGCAGATCCGACAACGGCAAGAGGCGTTCTCTTCGGTGGCTGTTTGGGGACGTGGCTACCTCAATCTCGCGACTGGCGGGGAAGTAGATTATGCGCACACCGACTGGGTGAGTGGACAATTTTTCGAGACGTTGGGCGTCCAGCCGTTTCTCGGGCGGCTGATTTCCACGGCGGACGACCAGACAGGCTGCGCGGGCGGGGCGGACATCAGCTACTCGTTTTGGCAGCGGCGCTACGGCGGAAGCGCTTCCGTGGTCGGCAAGACACTCACGCTCGACGGCCACACGTTTCCGATTCTTGGCGTCACGCCGCCGAGTTTTTACGGCGTCGCTGTCGGCCAGCGATTTGACGTAGCCGTGCCGGTGTGCGCGGAGCCGATCATCGAGGGCCAATTCAGCCGTATCACGGGAGACAGGCCGCGCGAGAGTTGGTGGCTGGCGATGATCGGGAGGCTGAAGCCCGGTTGGACGCTGGCGCGCGCCACGGCGCAGCTTGGAACCATCATGCCTGCGGCCCTGCATGAAACGATTCCGCCGCAGTACGACGCCAACGGCGTGAAGCATTATCTGGCGTATTCGCTGGAGGCGCGTCCTGCGGCGAATGGCTTCTCGAACTTGCGCGAAGAGACGTCCGATCCACTCTGGCTGCTTCTGGGACTTTCTGGGCTGGTGCTGCTGATTGCGTGCGCGAATCTGGCGAACTTGATGCTGGCCCGGGCGAGCGCGCGCGAACGCGAAATCGCGGTGCGTCTGGCACTGGGAGCCACGCGTGGGCGGTTGATCCGGCAAATGCTTTCGGAGAGCGCGCTGCTGGCCATCGCGGGCGCGGTGTGCGGAGGATTTTTGGCGGCGGGACTCAGCCGATTTTTGGTTTCATTCATCAGCACTCCGAACGATCCGATTTTTCTCGACATGCCGACGGACTGGCGGGTACTTGGGTTTGCAGCGGGCCTTGCGATTCTGACGACAATCTTATTCGGCCTGGCACCCGCGATACGGGCGGGAAGCGCGTCGCCTGGGGCAATTTTGAAGACGGGCGGACGCGGCATGACAGCCGGGAGGGAACGCTTTCGCATGCAGCGGGTCCTGGTCGCTTCGCAAGTTGCGTTGTCGCTGGTGCTCCTCGCGGGTGCGCTACTGTTCGCGCGCAGCCTGCGCAACCTGATGACACGCGATCCCGGCTTTCATGAGAACGGCGTGCTCATCGCCAACGTGGATTTCACGCGGTTGAAGGTACCTACGGCTCGGCAGGAGCCGTTTACGCGCGATTTGCTCGAACGGATCCGCGCGATTCCGGGAGTGGCAGCTGCAGCCACCTCGATTCGGTCTCCCGTGAGTGGGAACAGCTCGAATGATGAGATATTGAGCCTGACGGGGAACGACAGCGGTCATTCGGCTTGGGAAGATTACGTCAGTCCGGGGTATTTTCAAGCCATCGAGAATCCGATACTCGTAGGTCGCGATTTCAATTCCAACGACACGGCCACTTCGCCCCCCATCGCCATTGTGAATCAGACGTTTGTGAATAAGTTCCTGAACGGGACGAAAGATGTCATTGGCAAGCGGTTTCGAGTATGGACTTCGCCGGGCGAAACGCCTCGGTATTACACGGTCGTCGGTGAAGTGAAGGATTCGGTTTACAACGACATGCATGCGCCGATGCTGTCGGTCATGTATTTTCCGCGCACCCAACTGGCGCCGCCGTTTATTTATCCCGGCGCGACCTTCCTGATCCGCTCGCAAATCGGCATGAAGGGCCTGCTCGATGCGGTCAAGGGCACGATTGCCGGCGTGAATCCGGAGATCGACATCGACTTCAAAGTACTGCACACGCAGATCCGCGAGTCGCTGGTGCAAGATGAATTGATGGCGACGCTGTGCGGATTTTTTGGAGCGCTGGCGGTGCTGTTGGCGGCGATTGGACTCTACGGAGTGATTTCGTATACGGTGGCGCAACGGACGAACGAAATCGGCATTCGGATGGCGCTGGGAGCTCAGCGCGGAAGTGTGGTGCGGCTGATTCTGAGCGAAGTGGCGATCCTGATTGCGATTGGCGTCGTGGTGGGCACGGGGTTGACGCTTGCGGGCAGCAAAGCGGCGAGTTCGCTGCTGTTCGGGTTGAAGGCGCGGGATCCGATTACGTTGGCGTTGGCGGTGGTGATTCTGGGTGCGATTGGATTTGCGGCGAGCTTTTTGCCGGCGCGACGGGCGTCACGGCTGGATCCCATGGTGGCGTTGAGGTATGAGTGAGAGAGATAGCGGCCAGTGGCGAGTGGACTAGTGGTCAGCGAAAGACGGCGGCAGGGCCCTCACCGCCGCTCGCCCAAACCGGGCGACCGGGTTCGGGATGAAATGCGTTGTTTTATGAACGTGCCAGGCGAAGGCTGTGCGGTTTCGAATTGTGCGTCCCTCCATCGGACAGTGGGGGTATGAAACGCTTTCCTCATTTGCTCTGGAACCTCCTTGTCTTGAGCAGACTACGGGATCTCGCGTTCGGTCTCCGATCTGCAGAGTTATTGAATAGTGTTACTTAGGGGTGTGCGATGAGGACTCTACTGCAAGATCTGCGCTACGGGTTTCGGATGCTGGCAAAGTCGCCGGGATTTGCGGCGGTGGCGATACTGACGCTGGCGCTGGGCATCGGCGCGAACACGGCCATTTTCAGCATGATTGACGCGATCCTGATGCGTTCATTGCCGGTGCAGGATGCGCAGAGCCTGGTGGTGCTGAAGTGGAGCGCACGTAAAAGAATCGACATTCACAGCAGCAGCAGTTATGGCGATTGCAGCCAGCAGCGGGAACGCAACGGACCGCAGTCCAGCTGCTCGTTTTCAGAGCCGTTTTTTCACAACATCGCTGCGCAGGCCAAGGCGTTCTCGAGCGTCGCGGCGTTTGCCTACGGAGGCCAGCTCGACTTGAGCGGAAATGGAACCGCGAGCGTGCTCTCGGCGCAAGGTGTCTCCGGCGAATTCTTCTCCACGCTGGGAATTCGCGCGGCAACGGGCCGGCTGATTGCGCCAAGCGATGATTCTGTTTCCGCGCCGCCGGTCGTGGTATTGAACCACGGATACTGGAAAACACAGTTCGGCGGCTCGCCGTCTGCAATTGGCAAGACGGTTCGACTGAACAACATTCCGTTCACGATTATCGGCGTAGCCGATGCGCGATTTGACAGCCTGAGCCCGGGGCGCATTTACGACGCATGGGTACCGCTTTCTTCACTGGCCCAACTGAGCCCCCATCCGTGGGTGAAAGCGCGGCCCACGGACGTTTACAGCTGGTGGTTGGTGATTATTGGACGGCTGAAGCCAGGCGTGAGCAGCGGGCAAGCGCAGGCCGAGGTTACGGGACTCTTCCGCAATGACATGCTGCACGGAGCGAAGCCGCTCTCGAAACCCGAAGACGATCCAAGAGTTGCCGTGCTTCCGGCGCAGTCCGGGCTGACCGGAGAGACGACGCAAATTTCCACGGAGCTGTATGTCTTGATGATGGCGGTTGCGATTGTGCTGCTGATCGCGTGCGCGAATGTTGCCGGGCTGCTGCTTTCGCGAGCAACGGCGCGGCAAAAAGAAATTGCCGTGCGGCTGGCGTTGGGCGCGGGACGCGGACGGATCGTGCGTCAATTGCTGACGGAGAGTATTCTGCTGTCCACGATTGGCGGGGCACTGGGGATTCTGTTCGCCATCTGGGGAACGCAAGTGATTGTTTCGCTGATTGCGAGCAATTCGGATCGGCCATTTGGATTTGCGCCGGGAATCGACGGGCGCGTGCTGGCGTTTACGCTCGCCGCTTCGGTGCTTACGGGAATTATTTTTGGGCTTGCGCCGGCATTTCGCGGGACGCGTGTGGATTTGACGCCGGCGCTGAAGGAAGGAACAGGCAGCTCCGCCGCAGCGGGACGCGCGGGAGGCAGGTGGTTCAGCTTGGGCAACGGGCTGGTGATCGCGCAAGTGGCGCTCGCGGTGTTGGTGCTGGTGGGCGCGGGACTTCTAGTGCGGACGCTGCAAAATTTGAAGAACGTGGATCCCGGATTCGATGCGCGGAACGTGCTGACGTTCGGCTTGGATCCGACGCTCATCGGATACAGAACGCCGCAAATTGACGTCTTCTATCGGAATTTGCAGGAACGGCTCGCGGCGATTCCAGGAGTCGAGTCGGTCAGCTATTCCAATAGCACACTGCTGAGCGGCAGCTTGTGGGACACGGGCTTTCACCTGCCCGGCACACCGAAGGATCAGGAGGCAGACGCGGACTATCTTCCCGTGGGCACGAATTTCTTCTCCATGATGCGCATGCAACTGCTCGCGGGGCGAAATTTTAGTTCGGCGGACTTCGCCGGCGCGGAAGTGGCGCAAGAAAAAGAGGAAGAGCGGAGCGCGGCAGTGGAGGCAAAGGAAGCGGGTATCGCGGCTGCATCGGGCGGCTTAGCTTCCACGGCGGTTTCAGACAGCGCGGCGAATGAGGCGCCAGTGCCGGTGATTGTCAATAAAACGTTCGTTCACAAATATTTCCCGAAGGTGAATCCGCTGGGGCAACGTTTCGGCGAACGCGAAGCCGATCCGGCAAAAGGGGACTGGGCGAGTCCCGGATGGACGATTGTCGGAGTGGTGAGCGACGCAAAATATCAAGACCTGCGAAGTCCGATCGAGCCGACGATGTACGTCCCGTCGAGCGGCGGCAACACGAGCTTCGAGTTGCGCACGCGAATGAATCCCACGGCGATTACTCCGATGATACGCGGCGTAGTAAGCCAGCTGGACAGCAACCTGCCGGTCTTCGATGTTCACACGCAAACGCAGCTGATCGACCAACTGCTTTTTCAGGAGCGGATGATTGCGCGGCTCTCGGGATTTTTCGCCGTGCTGGCGCTGGTGCTGGCGTGCATCGGGTTGTATGGGTTGCTTTCGTACGAAGTGGCGCGGCGGACGCGGGAGATTGGGATTCGCATGGCGCTCGGGGCGCAACAGCGGGATGTGCTGCGGCTCGTTGTGGGGCAGGGAATTATTCTGGCGATTGCAGGCGCCGCAGTGGGCGTGGGCGTAGCGCTCGGCGTGCTGCGGTATCTGAAATCGATGCTCTACAACGTGCACGCGAACGATCCCCTGACGATCGCTTCTGTGGCGATTCTTCTGCTGCTGGTCGCGCTGACGGCGTGTTACATTCCGGCGCGGCGTGCGACACGAGTGGATCCAATGGTGGCGTTGAGGTATGAGTGAGAGAGGCAGTCGCTAGTGAAAAGCGAAGGCTAAGTCCGCATCCGATAGTCGAGGGTCGATAGTTGAGAGTCGAAAGGCAAAAAGCGTAAAGCCGATCCCTGCCTGCCCGCCACGGAGGACAGGCGGCAGGCAAGCCTCACCACTGTTCGCCCCGAGCGGGCGACCCTTCCTGTGTCAGGGCAAGCCGGGTTCCCTTTGTGCCTCCCTTCTTTCGTCAGGGCAGGCAGGGCAAGCGGGGAGACAGCGAAGGATAAAGGCGAGGGGTGAGAAAGGACGTACGAAGAGCGAAGGGCGAGAGGCCATCTTCAGAGCGGAGAAAAAGGCGAACCTGTGGCAAGCGCGGGGAATTCTGTGTAGGATGGCGAAAAATTGCCAGGAGGTCCCGCGATGGGGAGGTTACTGCAGGATGTTCGCTACGGGTTGAGGATGTTGCGACAGTCGCCGGGGTTTGCGGCGATTGCGGTGCTCACGCTGGCGCTGGGAATTGGCGCGAACACGGCGCTATTTTCCGTTGTCAACGGCGTGCTGCTGAACCCGCTGCCGTACCCACAGGCACAGCAACTCACCGCCATTTACGGAGAAACACCGGGCGCCACGCAGGGCTACATTACGTATCTGAATTTCCTCGACTGGCAGCGCGAATCAAAATCTTTTGCCTCCATGGCGATGTACCGCCACGAGGATTACAACCTTACCGGCGCTTCGCAGTCGCTGCGCGTCAGCGGCTTCATGATCTCCGCCGGGTTTCTTCCCACCCTTGGCGTCAAACCGATTCTTGGGCGCAGTTTTCGCATGGATGACGACCAACTCGGCGCCGCTCCGGCCGTGATTCTCGGCGGAGGATTCTGGCAGCGCCAATTCGGATCTTCCGCCGGGATCGTTGGCAAATCGGTGGTTCTCAACGGAGCGTCCTACACCATCGTCGGCGTAATTCCGCCAAGCTTTTCTTTTTATGGGCAGGCCTATGACGTTTACATTCCCCTGGGCCAGTGGAGCGATCCGTCTTTTCGCGACCGGCGCATCGACATGAGTGCGCACGCCATCGGCCGCCTGAAACCGGGCGTGACACTCGGGCAGGCGAGAGCCGACATGGACGACATCGCGAGAAACCTAGCCGCGGCGTATCCCGAGGCGGATAAAGACGTGGGCATCGCAGTGGTTTCGATGAAGGAGGACATTGTCGGGAACGTGCAGCCGTTCCTCCTGGTGCTGCTGGGAGCGGTTGGATTTGTGCTGCTGATCGCATGCGCGAACGTCGCGAATCTTCTGCTGGCACGCTCGATGGGACGCTCGCGTGAATTTGCGATTCGGGCGGCACTGGGAGCAAGTCACGGGCGCGTGATTCGCCAGCTTCTCACCGAAAGCATTTTGCTGAGCGGCTTGGGCGGCGCGCTGGGACTTCTTTTGGCTTTCTGGGCAACGCATGCGGTTCTCAACACGCTGCCTGGGGCCTTGCCTCGCGCCAGCGAAGTTTCTCTCGACTCGCGCGTACTGCTCTTCACGCTCGGCGTTTCTCTTTCTGCCGGAATCGTTTTCGGCCTGGCGCCCGCGCTGAAAGCTTCGCGCGCGAATTTGCAGGAAGTGCTGAAGGAGAGCGGCCGGGGTTCGAGCGGGGCGCGCCACAGGCTGCAGGGCGTTTTCGTCGTCGTCGAAGTAGCGATGGCGCTGGTTCTGCTGGTCGGCGCGGGACTGATGATTCGCAGCCTCGCCGCGCTGTGGCGAGTCAATCCGGGATTCAATCCGAGTCACGCGATCACTTTCGATTTGTCGATGCCATCGAGCTCCGCAACCACTTCGGCGGAAACGCGCGCGCGTTTGCGGCAGTTCGACGAGAAGATGTACGCGATCCCGGGCGTCGAAGCCGTTTCCGTCACGCTCGGAGCGCGCCCTATGATTCACGACACGGTTTTGCCGTTCTGGGTGGAAGGGGAGCCGCAGCCTGCCACGATCAATGACATGCACCAGGGCCTGTGCTATCTGGTCGAGGGCGGATTCCAGAAGGCCATGGGAGTCACTCTGGAGCGCGGGCGGTTCATCACGGCGGAAGATAACGAGCACGCGCCGGTGGTGATCGTCATCGACGACGTCTTTGCGCGCATGTATTTTCCAAATGAAAATCCCGTCGGCAAGAGCGTCCATATCGCGTTGTTTGGCGTGGAAGCTAAAGTCGTCGGAGTGGTTGGCCACGTGAAGCAGTGGGGACCCGGAGGGGATGCAAAGGCGGCGGTCGAAGCACAGTTCGAGTATCCCTTCATGCAGCTACCCGAAAAGTTGATGGGCCTCGCCGCGGACGCCGTGGCCGTGGTGGTGCGCACGCGAGGCGCTCCCACTGCGATCATGGGTCCGGTTCGGCGCGCGGTGCAGGAGCTCGACCCGCGCGAAATTATTTACGGGGTGCAAACGCTCGACGAAGTTCTCTCCAATTCGTTTGCGGCGCGCAGGCTTTCGATGATTCTTCTGGAGATCTTCGCGGCGCTGGCGCTGGTGCTTTCGTGCGTTGGAATCTATGGCGTGATTTGGTATCTGGTGGGGCAGCGCACGCACGAAATTGGAGTTCGCGTGGCGCTAGGGGCACAGCGCAATGACGTGCTGCGGCTGATTTTGGGGCACGGTGTTCGCATGGCGCTGATCGGAGTCGGGATCGGCTTGGTGGCGGCGTTGGCGCTGACGCGACTGATGTCGCGGATGCTTTTCGGCGTGAGTGCGACGGATCCGCTGACGTTCGCGGGCGTCGCCGTTTTACTTTGCGGCGTCGCGGTTGTGGCGTGTTACATTCCGGCGCGGCGGGCGACGCGGATGGATCCGATGGTGGCGCTGAGATACGAAAGAGGCAGTGGCTAGTGACTAAGGGTTGGTGAAAGACAAAAGCGACGAAGTGGCGAGCATTGAGGTGACGGGCGGAGATGCGCCATTATCCACAGCGGCGAGACCTCACCTCAGCCCGCACAGAACGCGGGCCGGACGGGAGCTACAGGTGCTTTCCAAAGTTGGGCTGTTGCGTCTGAAGAGGTAGCAGAACTGCGGCTGTCGGAGGACCCACTATGAATAAGCTGATGCAGGATATTCGGTACGGGCTGCGGATGCTGGCGAAGTCGCCGGGATTTGCGGCGGTGGCGATACTGACGCTGGCGCTGGGGATCGGCGCGAATACGGCGATTTTCAGCCTGATTGACGCGGTGATGCTGCGCTCGCTGCCGGTGGAGAATCCTTCGCAGTTGGTGCTGCTGAATTGGACGGCGCGCCACCAGCCCGACGTCCACGAGTACATGTCTTCGGGCGACTGCGGCGACAACCTCGGATTCGGACAAAAGTCCGCGCACAATCCTTCCGGCTGCTCGTTTTCGGAGCCGCTGTTCCGGCGAATCGCAAAGACGAATGCGTTTTCGGGAGTTGCGGCGTTCGCCAACTCGGGTCGTCTGGATTTGACGGGCAACGGAGCGGCGAGCGTTATCAATGGGCAGGTGGTTTCCGGAGATTTTTTCCACACCCTGGGCGTGAAGGCCGCAGCGGGCCGCGTGTTCGAAGCGAGCGACGATTCGCGGTCGGCGGCTCCGGTGGCGATGCTGAATTATGGCTACTGGCAGAGCGCGTTTGGCGGCTCTCGCGATGTGATAGGCCGCACGATTGAGCTGAACAACGTTCCGTTCACAATCGTCGGCGTCGCCGAAGCGCGATTCACGGGAGTCACGCCCGGCAGCGATTACGACGTGTGGTTGCCGCTCTCCAACGAGGAAAAAATCGATCCGAGGGCGCAGATACGCGACCGGCTGGGGATGGCCAAGCGTCAGGACGATGTCGCTTCGTGGTGGCTCACGATTATTGGCCGACTGAAACCAAATACGCCTGTCGCGCCGGCGCAGGCGATTGTCAGCGGCGTCTTCCGCAACGAAATGCTTCATGGGACTGTGCCGATGTTCCATGGCGGAGGGCCGGGGGGAGGACCCGGTCGCGGACCGGGAGGACCAGCGGGCGGCGGAATGGTTCGCCAGCAAATCGTTTTGGGCGGGAGACCGGGGCCAGGGCCCGGCGGCAACGCACCGAGCGGCGCGGCGCCGCCTCAAATGGCACCGGGAAAGGGACCTGTCGAGTTTCGTGGGTCAGCATCCGGCGGGCAAATGCCGCAGCCGGCGGGTAAAAAGCCGCTCGTGATGCCTGGGCAGCCAGGAGCATTTCCAGCGGGCAGGATGCAGGGTGGCCAAACTGCAAATGGCCCGAAGACATTGTCCACGGCGGCGGACAATCCGGAAATTACTC
>JBAUEX010000173.1:0-4816 GCA_049678845.1 Candidatus Acidiferrales bacterium | reverse complement strand
GCCATGGATCCTTTTGTGGAACGCGCCATCGGCAGCGCCGCGGCAATTTTCATCGCCGGCGGAGACCAATCGAACTACATTAATTTTTGGAGTGGCACCTCACTCGAACGCTCCATCAATCGCGCGATTCGCCGAGGCGTTCCCATCGGAGGCACCAGCGCCGGCCTAGCTGTCCTCGGCGAATTTGCCTACTCGGCGCAAAACGATTCTTCGAACGGCCCGAATCTGAACTCGCCGGCGGCGCTCGCTGACCCGTTCGATCGCCAGGTGGTCACCGTTCGAAATTTCCTCGTTATTCCCATTCTCCATGGAATCATCACTGACTCGCATTTCCACGAACGCGATCGTTTGGGCCGTCTTCTCGTTTTCATGGCGAGAATTCTTCGATCAGGAAACGTCAAACGTATTCGCGGCATTGGCATCGACCAGCACACCGCTTTCCTGCTTGACCCGGATGGGCAGGGCGTTGGAGTCGGTACGGGCGCGGCCTATTTCTTCGAAGCGTCGAAAAAGCCGGCAGTCTGCCAGCCCGGTATTCCGGTGACGTTCGCGGGGATTTCTGTCCGCAAACTAGTATCCGGCGAGCGTTTCAACGTCAAAACATGGTCGGGTGATGGCGCCACATACACGCTATCTGTCAATTCCGGCGCGGTTCGCTCGACCCAGCCTGGCGGCACCATCTACTAGGCATCGTCCACGAATCATCGTCTACCAATCGTCATCTCACCTTCAACGGCGCCTGCTGCGTGGGCGGCGGCACGATGCCGTTCATGCGCAGATACTCGACGGTTTGCCCGTAGTGATCAGTGATGTGCCAGACGGACGTGACGGCCATTCCCAGCTTCGTGTCTGGCCCGGCGTATCGCCCCTCGACGCGGTCGAGTGCATTCTTCTGATTGATCGTCACAAGAATGTGATTCCCGCAATCGAATGAGTCCTTCAAATACGGAATCAGTTCGGTCTTCGTTTGCGCCTTTGACGGGCCACCTTTTTCACATCCCTCCGGTGGAGTCTGCCCCTCGATCTTATTGAAGAAAGCGAAATTCGCACAGGCCACATGCTTCACCTGCTCTGCAAACGAGCGGACGCCCTGGAAATTCCCGCCGCTCACGCTGGGAATGAAGGGACATTTATTCTCCGGCATCGCCTGCGCGACGGACAAAAATTCTCCCTCGGCGTACTGCAACGTTGCGGCCACGCTGTCGGCGACCTCGACAACTTCCCGTCGCATTTTTATATTACACTTCATCTAGAGCCATGAGTTCTCGCCAAACCGCCAAGGAAGCCTCGCGTCTCATCAAACCGTATCGCATCGTTCAGGGCGAGGGCTTTCGCCTTAAAGATTGCGACCCCGCGGATACAGGCAGCATGCATTCCAAGGATGACGCGGAGAAACTTCTCGCCGGCAATATTGAATTGCTGAGCGACCTGCAGGAAAAGCTCTACGCGCAGGATCGCTGGGCCATTCTCCTGATTTTTCAGGGCGTAGATGCTGCCGGCAAGGACAGCGCGATTAAGCATGTGATGTCCGGCATCAATCCGCAGGGTTGCGACGTTTTTTCCTTTAAGGTGCCAACCGCCGAAGAACTGAGCCACGATTACCTTTGGCGAACCCACCGGCGCGTCCCGGAGCGGGGGAAGATTGGCATCTTCAATCGCTCGTACTACGAGGAAGTCCTGGTTGTGCGCGTGCACGCTGACGTGCTCGCCGCGCAGAAATTGCCAGGCTCTCTCGTTACCAAACACATCTGGAATGAACGCTACGAAGACATCAACGCCTTCGAACGCTACCTCTCGCGCAACGGTGTCATCGTCCGCAAATTTTTCCTGCACGTTTCGAAGAGCGAGCAGAAGAAGAGATTTCTTCAGCGCCTCGACGATCCCAAGAAAAATTGGAAGATCCAATTGTCCGATGTTGCCGAGCGGCATTTCTGGAAGGATTATCACAAGACGTACGAGGAAATGATCCGCCGGACGGCCACGCCTGATGCACCGTGGTATGTAGTGCCCGGCGACAGCAAGTGGTTCGCGCGCCTGGTCGTGTCGTCGGTCACCGTCGAGACGCTTCGAGACCTGAACCTTGCCTTCCCTAAAATCGATAAAGCCAAGAAAAAGGAATGGAAGAAGGTTCGCCGCGCCCTGCGCTCTTAGGCGTGCGCATCGCCGCTGCGGGCGCCGCACCTGCGCGCTGCCAACTTCAGGTATAATCGGGGAAGCTCAACGAGGGAACCGCACATGCCGATTTATGAATACGTTTGTGATGAATGCAAGTCGCGCTACGAGCGCATCGTGACCGCGAAAAACTCCGCAGCCGCATGTCCGAAATGCGGCAGCGCCCGCTCGACGATTCAGTTTTCGACGTTTGCCGCGCACACGGGCAACGGCGGGTCGTCTTCACCTAATTCTTCCGCAAGCGCGTCGTCCTCTACCTCTTCCGGCTGCGGCTGCATGCCCCATTCCTGCGGCTGCCACTAGCCGGACGTCACTGCCCAGCCTCCAACTTTCATCTCCTTCAAACCCCTGGTCTCCAGCGTCGGGAACTGCTAGTCTCCCCGGTTCTGAGTCTGATGCAGAACAATTTCGATCAGGAGCATTCCATGCCAAATATCATTGGCGCGTGCATTCGCAAGAATTTCGCAGCATTAAAAAATCTGCTCACCATTGCCGCGCTAATCATTTATTGTACGGCGCTTTTTGTGCCCGTCGTCGCGGCGCACGAGGAGCACGGCACCACTTTTAACGCGCCCGGAGCGACCATCTATTACGAAATGTTCGGTTCGGGCAGCGGCACGCCGCTCTTCGTCGCCAACGGCGGCCCTGGCTTCGACCACCAATACCTTCACGTCTCGGATGCGTGGGACACCCTCGCGCAGACGCGCCGCATTGTCATGTGGGACCAGCGCGGCACAGGACGTTCCGGCCCGCTCAAGCCCGGCCAGTCCTGCACGCTCGCCGATCAGATCAACGATCTTGACGCGCTTCGCGCGCATCTCGGCTTCGATAAAATCGATCTGATGGGCCATTCCTGGGGCGGGTTTCTGGTGATGGCCTATGCCGCGCGCTATCCCGAACATATTGACCGCCTCATCATCTCCGACTCCGCTGCTCCGCGTTGGAGCGATACGCTGTTTTTATTCAAGGACGTTTATCCCGACGTGACCGCGCATGAAGACAGCTACGCCTTCGTCGCCGACTTGAACGAGAAAGATTCATCCGCGGCCAGGGAAACCTCCACGGAGTTGTATGAGTCGATGCTGTTCTATTCGCCCGAGCGTCGCGACGAATTCGCCGCCAAAATGGCCAATGACAAGGAATACTACGAAATCAATCGTGCCGTGAATCACGACGTCGCGCGCTTTGACCTCAATCCAGAAATCAAAAAATTTCGATTTCCGACGCTGGTCATGTGTGGCCGCTTCGACATGAACGTCGCGCCGGTCATCGCCTACAAAATTCACCAGGCCATCCGCGGATCGAAATTCGTGGTCTTCGAAAAAAGCGGCCACATGCCTTTCTTCGAAGAGCCGGACAAATTCGTGAAAGCCGTCACGGATTTTTTGTCTTCGCCGGCGACTTTGACGTCCTCGCAATAATCTCCGCGGTTTAATGCGCATGCAAAGGGGAAAGAAATGGACAAGCCCGATGATAAACGTGAATCCTCGCGACGCAGCTTCCTGAAGGGGATTGCGGCCATGCCCGTTGTGGCGCTGACGGGCGGAAAGATCCTGCGTTCTGCCAGCGAACCGCCGCTGCGGGAAAGAACGAAGGAGCTTGTGCTGCCTCAGGGTTCTGCTGCCGGCAGCAAGAAACAATTCGTTGCCATCCAGATCGGCGCGCGGTCGTTTGTTGATGAAGGTGTCGAGAAATGCCTGGACACGCTTCAGGAAAAAGGCGGGGTTAACACGCTGATGTCCACGGTCTTCACGTATGGCCGAGGTCTGGCGGGCCGTCAAGTGCCGGGCGAGCCTTTGCCGGATCATGGAGTTCAGGAATACGACAAGATTCATGGTGGAAGTTACACGAAAGTTCATCCGGAGTTTTACGCCAATTCAGTGATCAAGGATGTTCGTGCGCCGGATTTGGGCGACTTCGATATTCTGGCGGATGTCACACCAGCAGCCAGGAAGAGAGGAATGCAGACTTACGCTCTGTTCGAAGAAGCGTACAACCCGCGGTTCATGCCCAATTTTGAACAGATTGCCGAGGTGGATATCCATGGCAGACTCGGCAACAGCACGTGCCTGAACAATCCAAATGCGCGGAATTTCCTGATGGCGCTGGTTGAAGATTGGTTCAAATCCAACGACTTGGACGGCATGATGTGGGAATCGGAGCGCCAGGGTCCGCTGAACAGTGCCATCGGAGCGCACTTCGGCCGATTCACCGGCCGCGCATTTATCAACTGTTTCTGCGTGCATTGCGTGCGCAAGGCCACCGAGCAAGGCATCAACGTTACGCGGGCGCGTGAAGCTTACGTTGCTTTGGAGACGCGGGTGCAGAAGACCTTCCAGCAGCCGCGGGCAAACGATGGCGCGTTCCCCACGCTCTGGCGATTGCTCCTCGAGTATCCCGAGATTTTGGCTTGGGAGCGATTCTGGTTCAAGAGTCAGGAGGAAGTCTACGGTCTGCTCTACGGTACGGTGAAAGAAATAAATCCCAGGGCCAAGGTTGGCTGGCACATCATGCATCTGGTGACCATGAGCCCTTTTTTCCGTGCGGAACAAGATTACGCGCGGCTGGCGCACTTTTCCGACTTTATTAAACCGTCCACCTACAACAACTGCGCTGGGCCGCGCTTCGCGCAATATATCAGGAA
>JBAUEX010000172.1:0-6419 GCA_049678845.1 Candidatus Acidiferrales bacterium | reverse complement strand
TCGTCACGTTGAGCGCCGTGACCGTTGCCGAGAAATTCTCGCCGAAATGTCGGCCCAGCGACAGATCGATCGTCGTATGACCCGGCAAGTAGAGATTCGGAACGGTGGGGGGATTGTATTCGCCGTTCGTGAATCCCGAGCCGTAGTAGACGTTGGTGGAAGCGAACGTGTCCCAGGGCAGAGTGGCGTCAAATCCGGCGTTGAGTGTGTTTCGCTGGTCGTGGTCGAGGGGAAAATATCCCGAGGGCGGCGAGAAATCCGTCAACCCGCCGGTGATGGTCCCTTCTCCTTCGGCGATCTGATTGGAGTAGGCCAAATGAAACTGGCCGCGATTCCAAAGGCGCGGCGAGCGCAGCGTCACTTCCCATCCGCGGATGAGCGCCTGTTGAATCGTCAGCGGAAAAAAGATATCCGAATTGCCCACATTGTTGTGGTCGAAAAAGTTTACGGCGCGCGTCTGGAAATTGTCGGCGTCGATGAACCACCCGCGGTAGGGAATCGTGACGCCGAACTGGTGCTCTTCGTCGCGCTCGCCCTGCAGTCGAATGAATCCGAACTTGCTCTTGTTGACAAATTTAAGCAACGGGCCAGAGGCTGTGATGAGCGGCGGCGCCTGATAGTAGTGTCCGTAAAACGCGTGAAAGACCCAGTTGATGCGCGGAATCAACACTGACACGCCGGCTCGCGGGCTGGTGGCGTTTTCCGTGATCGCGCCGGAGAAATACGACTGGCGAACACCTCCCAGCAACGTTAGCCACGGCGTGACTCGGAACTTGTCCTGAACCCACAGGTCGGTCGAACGACCATTCGAGCTCTCGGGCGTGCGGAAGTTAGTGTTGCCGCTGTTATCGTTGAAGATCAATCCGAATGTTTCGTTGTCGCGTTGTGCGAACCCATAGATGCCGAACTGCGCGTTGTTTTTTGCAACGTTCAGGTCGAATGTCGCTTGGCCTCCGGCGTAACTGGACGCGCGATTGTCCGTTGTGGCGGTGGGTGTGTCATTAGGATCGCTCTCATAATTCGCACGGTTGAAATGATAGAAGGGCGAAACAGTGAGCAGCATATTGGAGCTAACAGTGCGCACCCAAGAGAATTCCGCGAGTGCATCCGATTCATGTTGGCCGTCGCGCAAACCGCTGCTCGACGGATCGTTCGGATCATACGGAATCTGGTAATAATCCCGGCGCAGCGAGGTGACGAAACGCAATTGGTCTTTTGCGTCGGCGTTGTACATCAGCGAACCGAATCCGCCGAAGCCATTTTCTGCGTCGTGGTAGACGGCACTGACCGGCGTTTGCAGGCCCAGATTGCTCCGGTTGCCGTTCAATCCGCCGAAGTACGCGAAACGTTCCGTGTGCCCGCCAAAGTTGATCTGATCATTTGTCTGGTAGAAATTGCCGAAGCTGGTGATGAGCTCGGCATCGCTGTTGCGCTCGAACCCGCTGCGCGGCACGACGTTGAAGACGCCGTATGTGCGGTCGCCGTAACCCGCATCGTAGCTGCCGCGCATCACTTCCAGGTAATCGATATCCTTCGGGTCGATTTGCGGGCCCAGATTGCTGGCGATATTCGTATTGGGTATGGGAACGCCGTCAATCAGCCAGCTCGCTTGGTGGCCGCCGCGAACGTGCAATTGATCGTGCGTCACGTACGCGCCCGGAACATAATCCGTAATCATTTGCAGGCTATTGGTCCGATCGGCGCCCGGTGTTTGCTGGATATTCTCCCGGCTGACCAGCGTCGTCGGCGTCACCGATTCGACGTTGGCCGCTTGCGTTTCGCCGCGCACCGTCACTTCCTGTTTCACTGTCGCTAGTGGCAACGGGATGTGATAGATGGGCGAAGAATCCGAAAGCACCGTGATTTTTTGTTGTACCGTTTCGAAGCCGGCCTGGCTGACGGTGATGACGTAATCACCCACAGGCACGGCGGAGAAATTGAATTCGCCGTTGGCGTCCGACTTCGCCGAGTTCGTCCAATCGGATGCAGCGGCTTTGATCGTGACTTTCGCCCCGGCAATTGGGCGGTGCTGCGGATCGTGCACAATGCCGCGAACGGTCCCAAATATCGTGCCGAACGCGGCGCACGCGCACAGAAATAGAACGAGCGAGAAAACGGTAAAGCGGAACAGACGCATGTCTGGCCTCCTGAGCCGGATAGTATTTTTGTCGCGCTAAATGGGGCTTGAAGGGCTAGAGCCGAGGAGGTTCGAACGGAATGCGCGAAAAACCGCTTGCGACGCGCGGGTTATCGGTGAGGAAGGATATTTCCGCGGGCCCCGGTTCGGGGAGTTTGAACGCGGCTTGCAACTGAGTCGGAGGCAGCGGCGAAGCGAGGCCGTAATCGACATTCTTCCGCGAGTCGCAATGCATGGCGCACGCCCCTGCCGTGTCTGAATGGCAATGCATACTCATGGCGCGACCATGTTTATGAGGCAGGCAGCACATCATCGTGCATTGGCTGGGAGTGCAGGCGTAGCTGCGTGACAAAAGCGCGAGCGGCGCGGCCAGGAGCGCGAGCATGAGGGCGACAGATTGAATGCGGCGCGTCATTTATTTCTTTGCTTCAAATACTAATCGCTCACCCAAATGCTAACACGATCGGCGAGCCGTGTCATTTCGAGTACGCATGGATGAGGCGTGTTGGATTGTCATTTCCATTCTTTCGGGCTACGCTCGCGTTGCGATGCTCCCATTCAAACTGATTTACGATGATCGATACGATTTACATCTGGGCGCGCACGTTTTTCCATCGCAAAAGTACCGGCTGGTCCGCGAGGCGCTGTTGCACGAAGGGTTGGCGGATGAATCTGATTTCATTTCACCGGCGGCCGCGACGGACGAAGACGTCCTGCGCGTCCATGAGCCTGACTATGTCCACAAATTGAAAACGGGCACGCTGAATTATCTCGAAATTCTTCGCATGGAGGTTGCCTACTCAAAAGAGCTGATCGAAGCCTGCTGGCTCGGCGCGGGCGGTTCAATCGAGGCAGGTAAGCGCGCGCTGGCCGACGGCTGCGCCGTGAATATCGGCGGCGGTTTTCATCATGCCTATCCCGATCACGGCGAAGGCTTCTGCGTGATTCACGACGTCGCCATCGCCATTCGACGCCTGCAATTCGATGGCGCCATCAAGACCGCGATGACCATCGACACGGACGTGCATCAAGGTAACGGCACCGCGGCGATTTTCTCTGACGATGATTCGGTTTTTACGTTCTCGATTCATCAGGAGAATAATTATCCGTATCCGAAGCCGCCGTCGGATCTGGACGCGAATTTGCCCGATGGTACGGACGACGACAATTATTTGGCGGTCCTGGAGGCGCATCTTGTGCGAGCGTTTGAGATGTTTCGTCCGGATTTGATTTTTTACATCGCGGGTGCGGATCCCTATCGCGAAGATCAGCTGGGCGGGCTTGCGCTAACGATGGAAGGTCTGCGGCGCCGCGACGATCTGGTCTTCGAGCATGCGCGGCGTCACGGCATGCCGATCGCAGTGACGCTCGCGGGTGGCTACGCGCGCCGCGTGGCTGACACGGTGCGCATTCACGTCAACACAATTCTTGCAGCTCGCGACCCCATGCGTCGCCAACTCGCGCGTTCGACAAGTTGAACAGCCCTCTACGCCGCCGTTCCGCTCTTGATGCGCATGCCATAGAACGATCTGTAGACGAAGAAAAACGACACGAGGAAGAACACGGCGGACAGGATGTGCGTCAATCCGCTCCCGCCTCGCTCAGCCGTCAATTGCACGCCGAGTTCGACCGCGAGCAATCCAAACAGCGTGGTGAATTTGATCACCGGATTCAGCGCCACCGACGAAGTGTCCTTGAACGGATCGCCGACGGTGTCGCCGACAACCGTGGCGTCGTGCAGCGGTGTGCCTTTCTGTTTCAACTCGACTTCGACGATTTTCTTCGCGTTGTCCCATGCGCCGCCCGCGTTGGCCATGAAAATCGCCTGGTACAGGCCGAACATCGCGATGGAAATCAAGTAGCCGATGAAGAAGAAAGGTTCGAGGAACGCAAAGGAAAGCGCGGCAAAGAAGACGGCGATGAAAATGTTAAGCATTCCTTTTTGCGCGTATTGCGTGCAAATCTCGACCACTTTTTTGCTGTCGGCGATCGAGGCGCTCTTGGCGCTTTCGAGATGAATGTTGGCCTTGATGAATTCGACAGCTCGGTATGCGCCGGTTGTCACGGCCTGCGTGGAAGCTCCCGTGAACCAGTAAATCATCGCGCCGCCGGTGACGATACCCAGCAAAAACGGCGCATGCAGCAACGAAAGTTTGTCCACGTTCACAGTGATGCCATTCGTCAGAGCCATGATGATCGAGAAAATCATGGTGGTTGCGCCGACGACGGCGGTGCCGATGAGCACCGGTTTTGCGGTTGCCTTGAACGTGTTGCCCGCTCCATCGTTCGCTTCCAGCATGTCCTTGGCGTGCGCGAAATTAACGTCCATGTTGTAATCGATTTTCAGTTCCTGCTTGATATTGGGAATCTGCTCGATCAGCGAGAGCTCGTAGATCGACTGCGCGTTGTCCGTGACCGGGCCATACGAATCGACGGCGATCGTCACCGGGCCCATCCCGAGAAAACCAAAAGCCACGAGTCCGAACGCAAAGACAGGCGCCGCAATCATCAAACTGCTGAGTCCCAGCGTGCTGATCAAATACCCGATAGACATCAGCAACACCATTGTGAGTCCAAGGTAATACGCCGAGAAGTTGCCCGCGACGAAGCCGGACAAAATTCCCAGCGACGCGCCGCCCTCCTGCGCCGACCGCACCACTTCTCGCACGTGCCGCGATTCGGTGGATGTGAAGACCTTTACCAGTTCCGGAATAATCGCTCCGGCCAGCGTGCCACACGAAATGATGACCGATAATTTCCACCATTGCGATGGATCGCCGCCAATATCCGGAATGATGAAGTAGGAAATCAGGAACGTCAGAGCCACGGACGTGAGCGAAGTGATCCAAACCAGAGAAGTCAACGGAGACTCGAAATTCATCTCTGTGACATGGCCGAAACGGGCCTTCGCGATGGCGTCGTTGACGAAATAGGCGACCGCGCTCGCGACCAGCATGGCTACCCGAATGATGAAAATCCAGACGAGCAATTGCACCTGTACAACGGGATTCTTTACGCCGAGCAAAATAAATGTGATCAGCGCCACGCCCGTGACGCCGTACGTCTCGAAACCATCGGCGCTGGGCCCCACGGAATCTCCGGCGTTGTCTCCTGTGCAATCCGCAATCACACCGGGGTTGCGCGCGTCATCTTCCTTGATTTTGAAGACGATTTTCATCAAGTCGGCGCCAATGTCGGCGATTTTCGTGAAGATTCCGCCCGCGATTCGCAATGCGGCTGCGCCGAGGGATTCACCAATCGCGAATCCGATGAAGCATGCGCCGGAGTAGTCGCCGGGAACAAAAAGCAGAATGATGAGCATCATCAGCAATTCCACGCTGACGAGCATCATGCCGATGCTCATGCCCGCGCGCAGCGGGATGCGGGAAATCGGGAAAGGCTTGCCCGGCAACGCCGCGAAGGCCGTTCGTGAATTCGCGAATGTGTTCACGCGAATGCCGAACCACGCGACTCCGTAGCTGCCGCAAATTCCCAGGACGCTGAAAGCGAGAATGATAATCACGCTCGTCGCCGACATGTGCCGTAGCACGCCGAAATATAAAATTATGATCACGGCAATGAAAGATTCGAGCAGCAGCAGAAATTTCCCCTGCGTGATTAGGTACGTCTTACAGGTTTCGTAAATCAGCTCAGACATTTCGCGCATCGAGCGATGCACGGGCAAGTTTCTGAGGCGAACATACATCGTCATGCCAAACAGCAGGCCAAAAATGCAGAACAAAATTCCCCAAAGGAGCAGGGTGTGCCCGTTCACGCCCAGAAAATTCACCTGCGTCAAATCGGGAACCTTCAGATTCGCTTCGCCACCCGCTTCCGGCGTCGATTGCGCATGGGCCGCAGCCGCGCTCAAAAGAGTGACAACGGTGCTGGCTGTGCCGATTTGCGCGAAGCGCCTCAGGGTGAATCGGTCTCGTAGCGATGAAATGCCTGCGAGCCACTTGCGCATCAGAAATCCTCCCGTGAGCGTCGGCTCACACGTATGAATCGATTCGTCCATCCTCCGAGTGACATTCTTCCTCCGGGTGATTTAAAACTCCCGCTGGAACCCTATGGGTCGCATGCAGACAGGTTTAGAAACAAACGTTTGTAACAGGATTCCCACGTTTCGTCAAGAATACGGGATTCGACGTGCTAGCAAGGTTACGCCGACCGAGCCAGTTGACCCGAGACGTAAATTGACGCTTTCGCAGCCGCTTACAATACATCCTAACCTCCCCTCCGTTCTTGCAAACATCCTAATTCCAGGACTAACATATTTGTC
>JBAUEX010000171.1:0-4382 GCA_049678845.1 Candidatus Acidiferrales bacterium | reverse complement strand
GTCGAATTCCTGATCTGGCCCCGCGTTCTTCACGAGGCGCATGTCGAGCGACGCCGTCGCCGTGTCGGGAATGATGGTCTTGGCCTGCGCGCCAGTCCAGCCGCTTTCGAGGCCGTCAATGTTGAGCGAAGGCTCGTTCAATAATTCGAGAAGTTTCTTGCCGCCGCCATCGGGCGCGGCGATGCCAAACGCGCGCAAAAGGCGCGCGTCGTTGTCGGGCGCTTCGGCGATGGCTTTTCGCTCGGCGGGGCCAAGCGGAACCACGTTGTCGTAAAAGCCAGCGACGAGCACGCGACCGTTCGCGTCTTTCATCGTTGCCAGAAGTTGCGCGAGACGCATCGCGGGATTGGGCGCCCAGTTGCCGTAGTGTCCGCTGTGCAGCGGATGCAGCGAGCCAAAAACCGTGATGCGCACGGAAATCACGCCGCGGTTGCCGAAGAAGACCAGCGGCCGCCCGCTTTGATCAACGGGCCCGTCGGCAGTGACCAGCAAGTCGCCCGCGAAAAGATTTTTGTGCGCGTCGACTGTCTCGGCGAGATGTGGCGAGCTGTCCTCCTCTTCGCCCTCCATGACGAGCTTCAAATTCACGGCAAGTGGGATATGGCTTGCGCGCAGCGCGTCGACAGCGGCAAGCAAAGCGATGATGGGCGCCTTATCATCGGCGGCCGAGCGCGCGTAAAGGCGCCAGTCGTCTTTGTAGCTGCCGGGCTGATCGGGAAGAGGGATCAGTTGCCCGCCCGCGTCGATCGTGTTCGTGCGCAATGCCGGAACGAAAGGCTTTGTGCCGATCCATTTGCTCACGTCGACGGGCTGGCCGTCATAGTGGCAGTAGAAAATCACCGTGCCTTTGGCGCCGGGCGATTCCAGATCGCCGAAAACGACAGGGCCGCGTCCCGGAATCGGCAGAAGCTCAGTGCGAAAGCCGCGGCGCTTGAGCATTGCAACGAGCGCGGTCGCGTTGCGCTGAATGTTTGGCGTGTCGGAGGCGACGTTGGGAATTGAGAGGAGACTGACGAATTCGCTGATGATTTGCGGTTCATGAGCGACGCGATAGGTGCGCACGGCGGAGACGACACGTGCCGTGTCGGATTTGTTTTCCGGTGCGGCCTTGGTCGCAAAGAAGATCACGGAAAGAATTAGAATGGCAACGCGCTTCATTTGAGCCTCCTGAAGTACTCCGTCCATCTATCTATATATGCTCGCGCGGCGCGATTCTAGCGTTTTGACTGTCCGGCAGATGATTTTCCGTGGACGCTCCGGCAAAGAACGCGGCCATCGTCGAATAGCAAAACTAATTGACATTTGCGCGGGTGCTGCGTAGAGTCTTCGAACGCAACACGAAAGGGCAGGTCGCCCATGAGAATCATTAAGCCTCTCCTGTAAGTCCCGGCCGGAAGCGAAACGCTTTCGCGCGCCGGCGTACCATTTCTAGGTTTTCCACTCAATCACTCTGACTCTTTTTTGTCGCGTGCGCAGCACAGCTATGGAGAACTGCAATGAGCAACTTTGCTCTGGAAGTCGACAATTTGGCAAAGGTGTATGCGAGGCACGGGCAGTCGCCGGTGCGCGCAGTCGATGGCATCAGCTTTTCCGTGCCACGCGGCGAGATTTTCGGATTGCTCGGGCCGAACGGCGCGGGGAAGACGACTTTGCTGAAAATGCTGGCGACGCTGCTGCGCCCGTCGAGCGGCGCGGCGCGCATTGAAGGTTTCGAGGTGGTTGCGCGTCCGCTCGAAGTGCGGCGGCAGATTTCAATGGTGCTCCAGGAAACGGCAGGGGAATTATTCTTGAGCGTGCGCGATAATTTGCTGACCTTCGCACGTTTCCACGGGCTGCACGCAGCAGAAGCGCGGCGGCGTGCCGACATCGTGATGGAGAAATTTCAAATCTCCTCGCAGGCAGATCAAAAAGTGCAGGATTTGAGCGGAGGTTCGCGGCGACGCGTTCAAGTGTCGAAAGTTTTCATGGTCGAAACACCAGTGGTTTTCCTCGATGAATTCTCCACGGGCATGGACCCGATTTTGAAGCGCGCGGTGATGGGGTATTTGCGCGAGGAATCGTCCAAGGGACGAACCATTGTGCTGACGACACAAATTTTGAACGAAGCGGAAGAGCTTTGTGACGATATTTTGATTATGAATCGCGGGCGACAGGTCGCGCGCGGCGACTTGAACGCGCTGAAGCTGCTCTCCGCGGGCGTGTACGAAATTGTTCTCACATTTGACCGTTTGCCTGAAACGATTGCCGAAGACGTCGCACGGCTTGCGCCGCTGCGTTCACATCTCGATGACAACACCGTCGAGATTGCGCTCAAGGTCGAGGAGGCACAAGTGCTCGATATCGTGAGCGCGCTATCGAAGAAAGGCCGCGTGTTGCGAGTGGAAGTGAGCGGGGCCAGTCTGGAAGATATTTTTGTCGAGTTGACCAAGGAGGCGTGAAGGCCATGAATCCCCTTGCTGCGATTGTTTATCGCGAAAGCAAAATCCGCGCCACGAACACGACGTTTTTGTTTTTCGATTTGTTCTATCCGTTGCTCTATTTGCTGGTCTTCGGCATCGGCGTGAACGCGGCGCTCGGCGCGCCCTCACTCCGCGCGGGCCTCGACTACAACTCGTTTTTTCTGGCAGGAGTCCTGGGAATGGCCAGCTTGGGTATAGCGACCACGAGTTCGTGGGCGTTTTTTCTCGACCGCGACAATGGAATTTTTTTCGAGATGTTGACCTATCCCATGCGGCGCTCTGAGTATTTGCTCGGGAAAGTTCTGTTTAATATTTGCATGGGGATCGTGCAAGCCGCAATTACGATTGCGGCTGGTTGTCTGCTGCTCAAAATCCATTTGCAGTGGAGCGCGCTGCCAATTTTAGCCGCGGGCGTCGTCGGCGGCACGGCAGGCTGGTTTTTCTTCTACGCTACGTTCGCGCTGAAGATCCGGCGCAACGATCTGTTCAACAGCGTGGTGAACGTATCGTACTTTGTTCTCCTATTTGCCAGCTCAATGTTTTACCCGCTTGCGCCGTTGCCGCGGTGGTTTCGCGTTACGGCGCTCGCAAATCCGATCACGTGGCAGGTGGATTTGCTGCGCTACGGGTCCATTGGGTTGGGTGTACCACGGCAAATCCTGATTGAAGCAATCGGCTTTGCGATCTTTGCGTTGGCAAGTTTTGCCTATGCGGTGCGGAGTCTGCGGGAACAAGGATAAGCACGAAGCGTCGTCTTATCTGGCGGCGGTGGCGTCTTGGCCCTGTGAAAAACGGACGAGAGTGTCGAGCTTGGTGCGCGCGGCGCCCGAGTCAATCGATTCGGTGGCGAGACGCACGCCATCGAGGAAATCGGTTGCGCGGCCAGCGGCAACGAGAGCGGCCGCAGCATTCGCTAACACGATGTCGCGATGCGGGCCGTGCTCGCGATAAAGCATTCCGCGGCCGAAAAGTTTATGAATGATTTCGGCGTTATGTTTGGCGTCGCCACCGCGAATCGACTGGGCTGGCGCGCGGCGCAGGCCGAAATCCTCCGGCACGACTGTATAGCTGCGAATGACGCGATTGTTCAGTTCCGTGACGTACGTTTCGCCGCTCAGCGAAATCTCGTCCATTCCATCGGCGCCGTGAACGACGAAGGCTCGTCGCACTCCGAGCTCATCGAGAGCGCGGGCGAGAAGTTCGGTGAAATTCGCATTCGATACGCCAACGACCTGCGCTGAGGCTCCCGCAGGGTTGGTGAGCGGACCCAGAAGATTGAACACGGTGCGCATTTTCAATTCCCGGCGCGCAGGTATGGCATGTTTCATCGCGGTGTGCACGGCGGGCGCGAACAGAAAACCGATGCCAACTTCGTCGATGGCGCGGCCAATGCGTTCGGCGGTTTGATCGAGCCAGATTCCAAGCTGTTCGAGGACATCCGCCGAGCCACAGCGCGAACTAACCGAACGGTTGCCATGTTTGGCGACGCGCGCGCCCGCACCGGCGACCACGAATGCGGCGGCGGTAGAAACGTTAAACGTGCAAGAGCCGTCGCCGCCCGTCCCGCATGTGTCCACGAGCATTTCGTCAGCGCGCACGTGGCCCGCGGGGAAAATCGGTGTCGCATGGCGGCGCATCGCGGTGGCAAAGCCGACGAGCTCGTCGACCGTTTCGCCTTTCATCCGCAACGTGGCGAGCAGGCCGGCAATCAGCACGTCAGAAGCGCGGCCGGAAAGAATCTGCTCCATCGCGGCTTCGGCTTCGACGCGCGAGAGATCTTCGCCGGCGATGATTTTTTCAAGCGCTTCGAGAATCATTGGTGAGAAGCCCTGTGCCTTCCCTTTGCGTGAAGGCCCGCCGCCTCTTTTCGATCTCGTGGCATGAAACGGAAAGGTGCGGCATCTCCTTGCCCGCTCTTTGCAT
>JBAUEX010000170.1:0-12152 GCA_049678845.1 Candidatus Acidiferrales bacterium | reverse complement strand
GCCCAAGGCAGGCGCGCTACCAGGCTGCGCTACGCCCCGACAAAGTAAGTTTCGATTCTAGCGTATGTGGCAAGCCGAGTTCTATCTCCGATGAATTGGTCTGTGTTCACAACTGTGCCGAAACAAGTTCGAACTCCGCCATTCGATAAAGATCTTTCTATGGAGGATTCGCGGGATAATTGTTCGGGAAGTGATGAAACCGGCACCTCGGTGCAGTTCTCAAGGCGCAATTATTGAACTCACCGGCGTAGCGCTTTGCGCGAGATTGCGGGCCGCGAAAAAGTGGGGCTAGAACTGCAATTTCGCGCCGAGCAGGAGACGCCGCGGATTGTTGCTCTGACTTGTGTACACTCCGAAATTGGATAGGCTGTTCAGGTTGAGCGATGGGGCCGAGAAATTGACTAGATTAAAGATGTTCAGGACTTCAGCCGAGAATTCCAAGTGGATGCGCTCTGTAATGGCGACTCGCTTCCCGAGCGAAAAATCAAAATTCCAACTCGGCTGGAGGCGCAACTCGTCAAACGGGATCTGCCCATTCACACTCAAGAGTGGGCGCGAGCACGAGCTGACCACCGCGCCAGGATTGGCAAACATATTCAGACCGCTGCCGTTGGGAGCGTTACCTGCGGTGGCGACGCCGCCTGAGCCGACTACGTTGTAGTTTCGGCCCTCGAGACCATGCAGCCTGGTAGTGCAAATGGCAGCCGTGCCCTTGCTTTCGTAGGCGCCATAATCCCCATTGGCGGAAATATACAAAGGCGTGCCGGTGTAGAAGCTGTAGATGCCGGACGTGTACCAACCGCCAGCGACTCGATCCAGCGCCCCAGTCATGTTATGGGCTGTGCCCTTGCCGAAGGGTAGTTGGTAGTAGAACCAGACATTGACCACATGCCTGCGGTCGAAAGATTCCGATGATTTATCGAGATTTAGGTTGTACGGGCTGTTGGCCGAAGAACCGCTTTGCTGGTCCACGCCCTGATTGCCGATGGCGTGGCTCCAGGTCCAGTTGGCCTGAAATTGAAGGCCATTCGCGAAGCTCTTGTTCAGGCTAACGAATCCGGCCTGGTAGTTCGAAAAACCGCCATCGGTGATGCCGTAGGACTGGAAGGACTGAATATTATCGAGCGGCGTTGGAGTGACACGGTTCAATTCGTTCAGTGAGAAGTTATTCAAGGAGCCGTTGATCAGGTCGGTGGGATCCTGCGACGCCACCATTTGACTGCAACTCGAAAAGCCGCTTCCGGTGCAGGAGGACGCGCCGATCTGGTTTTCGAAAAATGGCTCGACTGGCACGGCTGTCTTATTGCGCACCGCCTGCGCTACTCCGTCAAATGCCTGCGCCAGCGTTTGGCCGCTCTGCTTATCTTTCATCAGATAATCCGCGGCGTTGAAGGCAATGTCCTGAGGAAGATTGCGGCTCAAACGCCCGATGTAGCCAATCTCAAAAATGGCGTGATGGGGGAGTTGGCGTTGAACCGTGAGGTCGATGCTGTGGGAGTAGCCCGGGACTGCATAGGGATCCAACCCGCTCTGCATGAACAGTCCAAACGGAGCAGCTGCCGTGCCGCTGACGACGTAAGGAATCGGGGCCGCAGCCGGGGCAGGAATCGGAACATTATTTCCGTCCACGCCGATGCGGAACGCACTCGTGGGATCGGTTGCGCCATTCGAGCACACCGGTCCTCCGCCGGTAAAGACCGGCCCGGCGCACGCACCGACGTCGAGCAAGCCGCCTGTCGTCAAAGGCAGCGAATCCTGGTTGATGTCGCTCATGCGGTCGTACACCGTTGCATAACCGAAACGAATCACAGTTTTGTTGTCACCGAAGATAGGGTTCTTGTATGGCACTTGCCAAGCGATGGCGATGCGTGGCGCGAATTGATGCCAGTTGGTGACGCGCATGTCGCCCGTGAACGGTGCGGGAAGATACCTGACGGGCGTGACGCCGAAGAGCGGATTGAAAGCCTGTCCCGGCAGCACGCCGTTATTCAGCGAATTTGCGCGTTCTGACAGGTACCCTCGATAGTCGACCGGCGTGTTGGTGGCAGCATACACAAGCACATCGTACTTACCGTTTGCTTCCGTCGGGACAGGTTGCGCGCCCCAATTCATACCGAGTGTAAGGGTAAACGAGGGCCGTACCTGCCAAATGTCCTGAAAGTATCCGTCCACGGCAGGGATGAAGCTTTGCGAAAAGGCCGGCGTTCCAAGGGGATTCGGCTGGAACTGGCCATTGCGTGTGATTACTTGAGAACTGCGGTCGACCATGCCGAGCAATGTAGAGTAGAGCTCGTTCCAACGAAGCGCATCGCTCGACTTGAGGCAGTTCGCAGTGGCACCGCTCGAGGGACAGATCGAAGGCTCATAGGTGCTGCTGATTTTCAGAAACTCACCGCTGCCATTTCCTGTTGATTCGCTGTAGAGGAGCGGACCTGCGGTCAGACCGCCCGCGAAATTGTCGGTTTTGACGAAGTAATCATGGGAGAGATCGCCCGAGGCGCCGAATTGAAACAAATGCCGACCACGGATCCAACTGAAATCCTGGGCGAGATACCATTTATGTCCGTCGAAGACGCGCGACCGAGCAGACTGCGTAGCCAGGTTGACTGGGTCTGCGAGCAGCTTAGAGGTACTATTGCTCGTTCCGGATCCCTCACCGGCGAGGACCAAGGCTTGCTGGGTTCCCGACACCAAAGGGTTGGGAGCCTGCCGGCTCCAGCCCCACCAATCGCGCAAGAATGAGCCGTGGCTCACGGAAGTCCAATTCGGGGAAAGTTGGCCCGTCACTTCGAAGGTCCAGAACTGCGGTTTGATCGGATCTTCCGCTGTGGATGTCGGAGCGGATGTGTTCAAGATGCTGAATTGCTCGGTTCCGACACGGGCTACGTTCGCATAGTGATAAGTGGCGAAAGCGCTCCATTTCGCATTGATCTTATAGTCCAAGCGTACTACAGCAATGTTTTCGGAAATTGGTGTTGGAGCGTTGAAAGTAAACCCAGTTGTGTTTAAGCCATCGCCAAGCGACGCGTTGTTGCCCGTGGGATAGAGCGCCAATTGCGATTGAATGACGGGGTTAAAACCAAGGTTGCGCGGATCGCAGGATGCGCCTCCGCAAGCGGTGGTAATGCTACCGGATTGAAATGAGTACGGCACAATATTCCCGGCTGTATCGCGAAATTGCAAAATCCCCTGCTTCATAGTTGTGGTGGGGACGACGGCGTTAAAGATCGAGGCGTCGTGGAAACGGCGACCCTCGTAATTCCCAAAAAACCAGAAGCGGTCTTTCAAAATGGGTCCGCCGGCGGTAAAGCCAAATCGATTGTCCACGCTGTGGGGCTTGCGAATGCCCAAGCGGTTATTCGTCCAACTGTTTGCGTTCAGCGCGTCATCGTTGTGATACTCGTAGGCCGACCCGTGGAAACTATTATTGCCGGACTTCGTGAGGAGCGCGACCTGACCACCCGAAGAGCGGCCAAATGTGGCATTGGGATTGGTGGTCGATACCTGAAACTCCTGCGTACTCTCGATCGGTATGGGAACGACGGGCGAGGGGGACGGCTCTCCCGGCGGCGATGCATACGTGTTGTTACCTTCTAGGTCGCTGGTTACGTCTCCACCATCGAAGCTGAAAGTGACTTGCTCGTCTCGAGCGCCGGCAATCTGGCCGGACGGCGAAACCGCCGGTTGATAAAACATTAGTGCGCTGGCACTGCGCGTAAAGACAGGCAGTTCTTCCAAAGCGACGCCGCCCAGCACCGCGCCAACCGTGGCGCTTGTGGTCTGCAATTCCGCGGTCGCAACGTCACTCACAGTGACCGTTTGGCTTGCCGCGCCCACTTGGAGCGTGATGTTAATCGTGTAGGATTTCAGGACTTCGACATGGAGTTCATTGGTGACCGCGTTCTCAAATCCCTTGGCTGAGAAAGTCAATGTGTAATCAGAGGGATTGACGGCGGGAAAAACGTAGCGCCCGGCGGAATCCGTGAGCGTCGATTGTGTGGCATTGGTGGTGCGCTGCGATAGCGTGACACTGGCGCCCGCCACGGTCGCTCCGGACGGATCCGTGACCGTGCCGGAAATTAAGCCAGTGGTTGCGGACTGCGCGAAAAGTTCCGATGAAACCGTCGCGAGGATAGAGAGCAAGGCTAGAACAAGAAGGATAGAACAGCGTCGGCCCAACATTCGGCACCTCCGGTTGAGAAAAGCGCTCTCAACAATGGATGGCGCGGACTATAGTTGAGCGAAACAATTCAAGTCAAGCAAAAAAAGCTGCATGCGACCTTCACGCAACTGATATGCAACCTGGATACGAAAGGCACGGGCCAGCACAAGTGTTGCTCCGCTTCGAATCGATCGGTTCCGACCGACAGCTTCGGACTTTCCGCAGGTTCTCGATTCGCGGATACGCCAAGAAGAACAGCAACGGCGGAAGCTGAGAAGTTCTAGAAATGGATTCTTGAGCGGGTTAAAGGATGGACGATTCTCCGTACGCTAAGCGGAGAACCTTGGCGCGAGATTGGATAATGTGCTCATACATCAAGCGGCGCGCCAATTCCGGATCGTGATTGCGAATGGCTTGGACGATCTCCGAGTGTTCTTTGACGGGCGCCTCGCCGTAGTAACCGATGCCAATGGCCGCGTACATGACGCGTTCCATGTGGCAGCGCATATCGGAAACGGCACGAACGAGCATCGGGTTGCGTGTTAAGCGCGCCATGCCAATGTGGAAAGCGGTATCCGCCTTGATGAAACGCTCATAACTTGCGCGATCGTATGTTTCATATTCCGTCTGAGCCAGGCGGGCGAGTTCGTCGGCCAACTTCTCGTCATTTCCTTTGCGGGCTGCCAACTCCGCGCACGCGCCCTCCACGGCAGCGCGAAATTCGTAAATCTCGTTGAGCCAATTAATGGTCATTGAGCTGGCAAAATAGCCACGATTGGGAACGATGCGAAGCAGGTTCTCCTGCTGTAATCGGACGGCGGCCTCGCGCACGGGCGTGCGGCTGCTCTTATAACGCTTCGCGAGATCCTTCTCGCCAAGGGCCTCGCCGGGAGGATAGACGCCACGAATGATGTCCCGCTTGAGGCCTTGATAGAGACGCTCGCTCAATGTGCTGCGGCCGTTTTGGCTGGCCGCGTTGGAGTCACGAAACCCTCCATGCGCGCGCCGAGAAGGCCGAGACTTTGGGCGGCGAACCTTGCTCCCGTGGGATTTTTTTGAGCTTGGCAAACTGTCTCCTCGGTGCGAAATGAAAGAGTAAATGAGATTCAATGAAAGTGCAAGAAGTCGAAAATCGTCCGGTAAGGCGCCATCGCGCACCGGCTCATGCCGGAGGACCTGCATGCGTTTGGTATACCATGATTGTCTTGACACTTCGATTGATCGCGGTGTAGCGTCCGTCCGCACCGCATGATGACAACGGATCGAAATGTTAATGATCAAGAGCAATGACGATCAAAAGGATCGGCAAATCGCAACCCAAGCCCGCCCATTTCCGGTAGAGGACATTCGGGCTCTTTTTCCTGCATTAAAGACCTCCGACGATTTCGTCTTTTTCGATAACGCGGCCGGCGCTCAAGCGCCCCAGACGGTCGTGGATGCGGTCACCCGACACCTGATCGAGTGCAACGTGCAGCGTGGCGGACGCTATGGAAGAAGCCAGGAAGTAGACGCGACGATGGCCCGTGCGCGGCAGAGCGTGGCGGATTTCTTGAATGCCGGCGATCCGCGAGAAGTTTCCTTCGGAATGAATGCGACTTCATTTATCCGCCTGGTGAGCCTGGCTATCGGTCAAAGCCTAAGCAAGCGTCGCGAAATTATCGTCAGCGACATGGACCACGAGGCCAACATCGCCACATGGTTGGCACTGGAAAGAGAAGGCGCAAAATTTCAGTGGTGGCGCACGCGCGATGACGGGAATTTGCATGTCGAGGATCTTGAGCCGCTTCTTTCCTCTCAAACCAGATTGGTGGCATGTACGGCGGCCGCGAATGCCACAGGGTCAATCGTCGATGTCGCAAGAGTGGCGAATCTGGCGCACGCGGCGGGGGCGGAAGTTTTCCTCGATTGCGTACACTATGCCCCGCACGGACCGATTGACGTCCAGGAATTCGGCTGCGATTACCTGGTTTGCTCGGGATATAAAATTTTCTCGCCGCACATGGGATTTTTGTGGGGCGGCAGCGAAACGCTGGATCGTCTGCAAACGTTTCGCGAAGACTTCATTCCCAACGAAGCGCCCGCAAAAATCGAAGTTGGCACGTGCGTCTATGAAAATATCGCGGGGATGGACGCCGCGGTTTCTTATTTGGAGTCGCTGGGCGAACGCCTGACGCCGAACGGAGCCCGCGATTCAAAACGGCAAAGGATCGTGCGTGCGATGGAAGGAATCCGCGATTACGAAAGATCTCTTTCGCGAGAATTGCTGCGTGTTTTGTCAAATTATGGCGCGAATGTGTATGGGATAGGCGACCCTGAGTTTCTTGCCGGACGTGTGCCGACCTTGCTCTTCAATCTGCCCGGTGTAGCGCCGCGAACCGTGGTTGAAACGTTGGCAGCGGCGGGAATTGGCGTGCGTGACGGGCACATGTATGCGCCCCGTTTGATGCGCAGGCTCGGCCTAAGCGAGGAAACGGGAGCCGTCCGCGCGTCTTTGGTTCACTACAATACCGTGGCAGAGATAGATCGTTTCGCGAGTGTTCTCGACGTTTTCCGCAAGCCCCGCTGAACCCGAGACGAATGGCTCGCGCCGAATGGCGAGGGCCATCCGGATCGTTGCAAACTCAAATTCTGCATCGAATGTTCTTCGTTGGGTGTCCGCTGAGAACTGTTAAGAGTTTCCCATCGCTCGTCACTGATATGCGACTGGTATACCAAACCCATACATGGCGTTCCTATTCCGCTTGTGATAAGCTCCGTGCCGTTTGACGCGAATTCGCGAGATTGCGCAATTTGCGGCGCGCCGTGAAGATATCAGCAAGCGTGCTGCTCGATGATGGGAGAAAAGCGGCGGCGAAGGAAGTGAGGGATGCTTTCAGACGGGCAAATACGGGCGATCCGGTCGCGATTTCCAATCTTTAAGCACAAAATCTATTTGAACTCCTGCTCGCAGGGTGCGCTTTCGGATTCGGTGGACGCGGCTTTGCGTCAGTACATGGCAACTTGGCATGACGGAGGCTCGCCCTGGGATCTTTGGGTGGAGAAATACGAGGCGGTGAGGACGCAGTTTGCGCGATTTATTGGAGCTGAAGCAAGTGAAATCGCCGTCATCCCGAGCGCCTCAGCAGGAATGAACTCAATTGCCAGCGCCTTCGACTTCGCCAAGCGGCGGAGAGTTGTAATGGGCGAATTTGAGTTCCCGACGATGGGCCACGTGTGGCTGGCGCAGCAGCGACGGGGAGCGCAAATTGAATTTATCTCGGCCCGAGAAGGACGCTTGCCCGCCGAATCTTATGCGCGCGCAATCGACGATCAGACCGCCGTTGTGCCGCTGACGCACATCTGCTTCATGAATGGCTTCCGTTCCGATGTGGCAGAGATCACGCGCGTGGCCCATGCCAAGGGCGCTTTGGTGTTCATGGACGATTATCAGGACTGCGGCACGCGACCGGTGAACGTGAAGTCGCTGGACGTGGACTTTTACGTGAGCGGCACGCTCAAGTATCTGCTTGCGTCTTCGGGCGTCGCATTTCTCTATGTGCGGAAAAACCTGATCCCTTCGCTTACTCCGACGATTTCGGGCTGGTTTGCCCAAGCGCAGCCGTTTGCATTTGATGTAAAGCATCTGGACCTGGCCGAAGACGCGCGTCGTTTTGAGGCCGGAACGCCGCCGATCCCGAATATTTACGCCGCCGGCGCGGGAATCGCGTTATTGCAAGAGATCGGTCTCGAAAACGTCTCGCAGCAAGTACGCACTCTGGCTCAGGCGCTGATTCAAGGGGCGCGCGGCCTGGGAATTCGCGTGAAAACGCCGCTCGATAGCGTGGGACCGCTCGTCGTGCTGCAATCGAATAACGTGGACGCAGTAATTGCGAAACTCGCGGAGCAGAACATCGTCGTCTCTGGACGTCATGATGGCCTGCGGATTTCCTTTCACGTGCACAACACGCTTGACGATGTCCGCCAAGTGCTCGAAGCGCTCGAGGGATTTCCTGAACTTATGGTGCACGAGGAACAGGCAGTGTAGGCGCAAATTCCAAACGAGTCTCGCGGGCGGAACGAAATGAACTGGCACGGACAGTGAGCGAACTCAACCATCAAGTGGCCATTGACGGAGTTCTCGACAAAGAGCAAGGCCTGTCGCGAGCATTGACTACACGCCAGATGACGATGATTGCCATCGGCGGGGCGATTGGCACGGGGCTGTTTCTTGGCAGTTCCTTGGCGGTGCACACGGCGGGTCCCGCGGTGATTGTGAGCTATCTGCTCGGCGCAGTCATGGCCCTGCTGCTAATGGGAACGCTCTCGGAAATGGCCGTCGCGCACCCCACCGCGGGTTCCTTCGGCGTTTATGCGGAACTGTATGTTAATCGCTGGGCCGGCTTCGTGGTTCGCTACACATACTGGGCTTGCCAGTGCATCGCCATAGGCGGCGAGGCCACGGCCGTGGCGATCTATTGCCGCTGGTGGTTTCCGCAGGTTGCGCCGTGGATTTGGATCGTCCTGTTTTCGTTGTTACTGGTCATTGTGAATGCAAGTGGCGTCGGGAATTTTGGCGAGTTCGAATATTGGTTTGCGATGATCAAAGTTGTCGCGATTCTCGCCTTCATTGGGTTTGGCCTCGTGGTTCTGTTCAGGCTCATGCCGTCCGCGCCCAGCCCGGGCTTGCGAAACTTCACTTCCGGCGGCGGATTCTTCGCTCGCGGATGGACCGGCGTTTGGATGGCTATGTGTTTCGTCATTTTCAGCTACATCGGCACGGAAGTCGTGGCCGTCACCGCCGGTGAAGCGCAAACGCCGGACGAGGCTGTACCGAAAGCGATGCGCCGGATGGTGTTCCGTCTGATACTTTTTTACATCGGTTCCATGATCGTTCTTGTGGGAGTGGTGCCTTGGATGAGTATCCAACCGGGCGCCAACGTCACCGCCAGTCCCTTCGTCAGCGTTTTCCGGTTGATGCACATACCCGCTGCGACCCAGCTGATGAACTTCGTGGTTCTCACGGCCGCTCTCTCCAGCATGAACTGCGACCTCTACCTTGCCACGCGCATGATTTTTTCGCTTTCCCGCGGCGGGTACGCGCCCCGGGGCCTGGGCCAGGTTACAGCGAGAGGAGTTCCGTTGCCCGCCCTGCTATTGTCGACGACAGGCCTGGTCATCGCCACGGTTGTCGCGATCCTCTATCCGTCGAGTGCTTACGTTTATCTGTTTGGGATCGCTCTGTTCGGCGGGTTGTTCGTCTGGGTGATGATTTTCATAACGCATCTTTTTTTTCGTCGCGCTTGGAAAGCTCGCGGCGGCCGCCGGCTGCCGGTGCGCATGATCGGATATCCGTACACTTCGGTTTTGGGTGCTGTCTTGATTGTGGGCATCATTATTACCACGTGGTGGGTGCCCGGTATGCGCTCAACGATTCTTTCCGGGTTGCCGTGGCTCGCATTTCTGACGGTGGCCTATTTTTTTTGGAGACGCGGTCAAAGGCCCGGCGGAGCCATTGCATCGGCGGAATCGCCTGAGAATCCCGCGCCCTGAACCGTCTCGCGCCAATGGCAGACGATTTGAAAGAGCTACTGTTCTGAAGAGGAAGGAAAATAAACATGATCGAAGCTGGTGGTCGCCGCGTGTTTCGTTCTTTGCTGCTTGCGCTGTTTGCCGGAATGCTTCTTGCGATTGCAGCGTTCGCGCAATCCTATCCTGTGAGTCTGTATGACGGTATGCGCTGGCGATTGGTCGGACCGTTTCGCGGAGGGCGCGCGGAAGCAGCGGCGGGCATTCCGGGCGACCCGAACACTTACTATTTCGGCGCGGCCGCCGGAGGCGTCTGGAAGACAACGGACGGCGGCCTTACGTGGAATCCCATTTTTGATCGCGAGCCGAATTCGTCCATTGGGGCCATCGCCATTGCCCCGTCGAATCACGACATTATCTATGTGGGCACGGGCGAGCAGTGTTTGCGCAACGATATTACTTTTGGCGACGGCGTTTACAAGTCTACTGACGCGGGCAAGACGTGGACGAACATTGGTCTGCGCGACACGCAGCACATCGCCACCATCCTTGTGAATCCCACGGATCCAAACAACGTTTATGTGGCCGCAGTTGGACATGCGTTCGGACCGAACAGCGAGCGAGGGGTCTTTCACTCCACCGATGGCGGCGCGACCTGGCAGAAAATTCTCTATGTCGACGACAAGACCGGCGCCACCGATCTGGTAGCGGATCCCAAGAATCCGCAAATCATGTTTGCCGCGATGTATCAAGTCCGCCGCACCGCCTACAGCATGATCAGCGGAGGTCCCGGAAGCGGCCTTTACAAGTCGACGGACGGCGGCGCCACCTGGAGGCATTTGGAAGGACATGGTCTTCCCGGCGGAATCCTCGGGAGAATTGGCATCGCAATCTCGGGGGCGGACTCGAATCGCGTTTACGCAATTATCGAGGCCAAGGTGAACGCGATCTACAGCTCGGATGACGGCGGCGAAAATTGGAAGATGGTGAATAACGAGCCGCTGTGGGTGCGACCGTGGTATCAGAATCACATCTACGCCGATCCGAAAAATGTGGATACGGTTTACTCGCTCGACGTGGGGCTCTTCCGCTCGACCGACGGAGGTCATAGGTTCGAAACGCTTCCGCTGAACCACACCGATAATCACCAACTCTGGATCGATCCCACAAATCCAGGGCGCATGATTGAAGCGGACGACGGTGGGGCAACGATCACGACCAATGGCGGCGCTACGTGGACGCTCGAAAATAATCAGCCGACCGCGCAGTTCTATCACGTCACCACTGACAACGAATTCAACTATTCCATTTATGGCTCACAGCAAGATAGCGGCAGCGTCGCCATCCGGAGCCGCACGGATTCCGGGTCCATCGGAGACAATGACTGGCATTCCGTGGGCGGCGGCGAATCGGGTTTCATCTGTCCGGATCCGCGCGACCCGGAGATTATTTTCGCCGGAGACCATAACGGCCACTTCACGCGTTACGACGGACACACTGGCCAAGTTCAGGATATCGCTCCATGGTTTGGCGCGCGCGCTCATCCTGCCTCGGACGTGAAGCATCGTTTCCAGTGGACCGCGCCGATGCAGATATCGCCGCATGATCCGAACGTCCTCTATTTGGGAGGGGAAGTGGTTTTCAAGACTACCGACGGCGGAATGAGCTGGTCCGTCATCAGCCCCGATCTAACGCGCAACGACAAAAGCAAGCAGCATTCCACGCCGGAGCCGCTGACTCCCGATAATTCCAGCGCCGAGTATTACGACACAGTGTATGCGATCGCGGAATCCCCCGTGCAAAAGGATCTCATCTGGGCCGGCAGCGACGACGGCTTGGTGCATGTTACCGAAGACGGTGGGAAGCATTGGACGGACGTCACGCCAAAGCAGATGCCGGAGTGGTCGCGCGTCAACCTGATTGAACCGTCGCCGTGGAACGCAGGAACCGCCTATGTGGCGGCCGACCTGCACTTTTCTGATGATTTTCATCCCATGATTTTCAAGACCACCGACTTCGGCAAGACTTGGACGTCGATCACCCACGGAATTGGCGATCAGGATTACGTGCATTCGGTTCACGCGGATCCCGTGCGCAAGGGATTGCTATATGCGGGCACCGAGCGCGGCGTCTATGTTTCGTTTGATGACGGCGCAAATTGGCAGTCGCTTCAGTTAAATCTTCCCGTCGTGCCCGTCTACGACACGGCCATTCACGGCAACGATTTGGTGATTGCGACTCACGGACGCGCATTTTGGGTTCTCGACAACATCACGCCGCTTCGTGAAGCGAGTCCGGCGATCGCGTCGCAACCGGCACATCTGTTGACTCCGGCGGTTGCGTATCGCGAGCATGGCGGATTCGGTGGCGGGGGGCAGGGCGGCCGCAGAAACACTGGGCAAAATCCCCCTAGCGGAGCTGTCATTGATTACTACCTGAATTCCGCGACGTCAGGTCCGATCACGCTCGACATTCTGGACAGTCA
>JBAUEX010000169.1:0-2142 GCA_049678845.1 Candidatus Acidiferrales bacterium | reverse complement strand
GCCGCTACCAGCCGGCACGCCATCCTCAGTCCAACAGCCGCGATAAAATTCAGCCAAGCCTTTTCGTGTCAGTGACCGGCACGCTCGCCGTATCTCTATGCGGGTCAATCTGACGTAGCCGGCTATTTCAGCGAACGCCATCACTCCAAAATCTTCGCTGCCGCTGGCGAGAACGGCGAGAACCTTAGTTTCATTTGGAGTTGCCATCATGGCGGTTAATTCCGGATATGTGCCTAAAGCTCGTTTTCCATTTCGCGTTCAAGATTGTCGAGCGCGCCGCGTAAATCCTTCATTTCACGCTTGACCCAAATCGCGTTCGACTCCTGATCGCTTTCGGGCAATTCTGGATTGACACCTGACCAGCCCCACCGCAACGTTTTGCCCATCGCGGCCAGAAACTCGCCAGCTTCTTCGATGGCCTTCCCTACTGCAAAGTCTAGGCCAGGGCGCATGTACTTTTGATCGGTCATTTGACTGTCTGCTCATATGTTGCTTTGCACGAGCGGTATAAATCGCCCTCCGGCGATTTCTCGATTGCGAGGTCGAAATCGTCAACGCGCTCGACCATTTCAGAATAGAACTTCCATTGCCGCATGGCGGTGCACAGTGCTTTCCGTAAACGATCAATATAAAAGTCCCTGCGCTCAAGATCGCGTCCGATTTTTAGGTCATCGTCTCGATCAGCTTGTGTTCGCATAGTTCTGCCTGCTGTTCAGGGATATGTGCCCAGGTGTTTAGGGGGCGACCTGGGCGCGCCTATTTCGCAACCGCCATCAGGCAGCCGCGCCTAATCGGTTTATCGGAGCCGGCCCGTATGCGGGATCGATTTGGCATCACCGTCCTTTCCTGTTAGCTCGGCGACAGCACGCTCAGCATCGCGGAGCGCACGTTGCAATTCCTCGCATTGCGCCTCGGTTGACCGACAAACCGCCGCGCGGACACTTATCGTTGCGACAGGTCTCGGTGTAGAAAGAATCGCCAATGAACGCCAACAAGTGATGTGCGGCCGTCCTGATCGTTTCTTCATCGGCAGCACTCAAATCGCGACCCGACAAGCAGTTCGATTCGATCGTCACGATCTTCTCGCCCGACCTTTCAACCGTCACTGACCAGTGTTCCTCAGCCAAGGAACTCTCCATGCTGTTGGGGGTTTAACTGGGGAATTATATACATGAGTCCCTTGCGCCATGATTAGCCCAGTTCGAGCAACGGGGTAGGCTCTTGTGCACAAACCCAATCTTGATACGCGGCCATGACGGCTCCCGTGCCGGGAAACAGGTCGACCAGATCGTCCCCCGCTTGGAGATTGAGAATCTCAAAAATCCAGCGGCAAAAATCCCTTGGCTTTGCGCCAGTCAGTCCCCGCTTAAGCGTGATATTGGCCGATACCCAATCCCGCACCGTGTCCTGTTTGCGCGTCCTACGGCGTCCGCCGCGCCAAATAACCGGCTCCCAAGCATAGGCGACGCCGACATTCGGCTTGAAGATGGCAAACGGCTTGGACCAGTTTCCGACCCGGCAATCCTCTGGCGTCATGGGCAAGATCGTTCGCAGGCTTGGCGAGCTGAGCGACATGGCCCAGCCATCCGGGAACTCGTCGCAAAGCCGCGCGATCAATCGCCGATGCGTTTCCGGGTCGTTCCAATCCAGCGCGTCGGCATGATGCGCCACGTACAAAGCGCCACAGCCGAGATACGGAGGATCAGCGTACGCGCATTTCATTGGGCTACTTCTTTGCGAGTTTTGCAGCGCGGCGCTTACGGCGCTTCGCAGGCTTGCTCTTGGCCTTCGGGCGATACCGGAGAACCTTGTCGGCGACGGCATCTATTACCTTCGGGAACCGCCTACGCGGACAGGGCAGACAGCGCATTTTCTCGTAGCCGTAGCCAATCGGCGGGCAGTCGGAGCAAAGGTCGTCGCTCACGACATAAACTCCACGCCGACAATATGATGCTGGCAAAATTCAGCGTGCGGTTTGTCGCCTTTCCAGATGCGAACATAGGGAATATGCGAGTGCATCCCGCTCTTGAATGTGCGCTCAATTCTCGTAACGCCGTCTCGGCCGACCACATAAATCCAGTCGTTTGTCGCGCCGCTATAGGAGTCGATGGTGGCGCTCTTGATTTCAGGGCCGTCGATCCA
>JBAUEX010000168.1:0-7846 GCA_049678845.1 Candidatus Acidiferrales bacterium | reverse complement strand
TCCCAGGTTTTCGCGCCGTCTGTGGATTTGAACGTGACGGTGCTGGTGGAATAGACGATGTCAGGATTCTTGGGGTCGACTCTTAGTACGCAAAGATCACCTCCGCCGATGCGGCCCGTGGGACGGCGGTCGGTGGTGGCCAAGGTCCACGTGGCGCCGGCGTCATCGGAGCGATAGATGCCGAGTCCAGCGTGGCCGTACGCGACGGAAGCGTAGATGCGGTGGGAATCGCTCGGCGCGATGGCGGTGTGCACTTGAACGATTGCGTCGGGCAGGTGTCCGTTGAGCTGGGTCCACGTGGCGCCGCCGTCGGTGGATTTGTAAAGGCCGCTATGGGGGCCGTTGTATTCGTTGCCGTCTTCCCACGGGCCCGAAACGGAATCCCACAGAGAGGCGTAAGCGACATTCGGATTGGAAGGGTCGATTTCGACGCTGCCGCCGCCGGTGTATTGATCTTTTTCACTTGAGAGAACTTTTTGCCAGCTCTGGCCGCCGTCGGTGGTGCGGAAAATTCCGCGCTGTTCGCTGGGACCATACGGATGACCGACGACGGCGACGAGCACGTGGTCAGGATTGCGCGGATCAATGGCCAGCTCGGCGATTTGGAAAGCATCGTCGAGACCGACGTGCGTCCACGTCTTTCCCGCGTCGGTTGATTTGTAGACTCCGTTGCCGACGGAAAGGTCCGGGCGCTGCAAACCTTCGCCGCTGCCGACGTAAATCGTGTTGGGGTCGGAAGGCGCGACTTCGATTGCGCCGATCGATTGCGTGGGCTCGGCGTCAAAAATGGGATTCCACGTCTCGCCGTGGTCGGTGCTTTTCCAGACGCCGCCATTCACTTGCGCGATATAAAAAACGTTCGGTTCGCTGGCCACGCCGGAAATGGCTTTGGTGCGGCCTCCGCGAAACGGGCCGATCATTCGCCAGCGCATGTCCTGGTAAAGGTTTGGGGAATACTGCTGCGCCATGACCACGGGCGCGAGTGCGGCTATCGCTATTGCGGCTAGAACGATCAGGGCCATGCGGCGAATCTGAATCAAGTGGCACCTCTCAATTTGGCGGAAAAACAGGAGAGCATAAATCATTCCGGGCGCGGCGCGAAAAGAAATATTTGCGAGAGGGCGTTGGTTCAAGTAAAGCGAGCGTTGCGGTGCACCCATATCATTCCTTGGGGCAAGCTGGCAAAATAGGCTAACTTCGAGACAGTGCCCTGGAGGCTAGGCAGTGAGCGATAAGTCCAAAGGCCCGGCGATGCGCAACGTCTCGGATACGGCACGTTGGGTGGCCTATTACCGCGCGATGGAGACGGAGCGCAAGGACGCGATTTTCCACGATTCGTACGCTCGAAAGCTCGCGGGGGCGCGCGGCGAGGAAATCGTAAACACGTTGCGCGGAGGCAGGCGCCAGGCCTGGGCGATGATTGTGCGCACGGCGCTGCTGGACGACATGCTGCTGCGCACGATCGCGGCCGAGGATATCAATCTGGTGGTGAATCTGGCGGCAGGCCTCGACACGCGGCCGTATCGGCTGGCATTGCCCCCGTCGCTGCAATGGGTGGAAGTGGACCTGCCGGAGATGATCGCGTACAAGACGGAAATGCTGGGGAGTGAGACTCCGCACTGCCAGGTGGAGCGCATGACGCTCGATTTGGCCGATGACGCCGCGCGCCGCGAGCTGTTCGCGCGACTGGAGGCGAGCGCGAGGCGCGCTTTGGTGATTACCGAAGGCCTGCTGGCGTATCTTTCCGAGGAGCACGTGGGGAAACTTGCGGGCGATTTGCACACGTGCCGGCATTTGCAATACTGGCTTACGGACATAGCCTCGCCGAAAGTAAAGCAAATGATGGAAAAGCAATGGGGCAAGGAATTGCGCGCCGCGGGCGCGCCGATCCAGTTCGCGCCGGAAGTCGGCGAGGAATTTTTCCGCCCGTTTGGCTGGGAAGCGATCGAGTTTCGCGGATTTTTTCAGGCTTCGCGCGAGTTCAACCGGCCCATGCCGGGCGACTGGATGATCCGGTTGTGGGCGAAGCTGATGCCGAGGCGCACGGCGAAAATGATGAAGCTGTGGCGCTCGGGGGCAGCGCTGCTTCGCCGCGTGTGATCCGGACTATTTGCGGCGCGAAGGCGAAGACTGTTGAGGCCCGGCAGGCTTCGGCAGCAAACCGAAAACCGCCACGCCCGTCGGAGTTCCCACAAAAACTTTTCCGCCCGCGATCATCGGGGTGATGAATTTGTTGCCGGTGATTTCGTCGCGCTTGCGCTCCCGGAGGCTGTCGTAAAGTTCCCTGGCTAAATCGCTGGCCTCGTACGCGCGAAGCACGGCGGGGGAATTGTTCTCGACGGCCCAGACGATGGCGTCCTTCGTGCCGTTCGCGGAAATGCTCGGCGTGGTTCCCGGATAGCCGAAGCTGACGGCGGTCTTCGACTCCGCGGGACTGACAACACGTGCATTGGCAATCTTGAACGCGCGGAGCGAATCGTCGACCGCTCCATAATAAAGCGTGTGATTGAAATAAGCGGGCGCCGCGAAGACGCCGCCCGTTCCGCCGAGCCCCTCGGAATCGTCGTTTCCTGTGCGCGGAACAGCCTGATAGATGGCACTGTCGTTGTTTGGATTGAACTTGCCCATCAAATCCCGATTCACGACGTAAATAATGTCGTCTTTGCCCGCGCCGACGGCGAGGTGCTGCGTCTTTCCTGAATTATCCTGAAGATCCGGCAAGACCATCGCGCCGCCAGAGCCGAGGTCCAAATCTTTTCGCGATTCTTCCACGGCGTTATGCATCACGAAATAGTCTCCCACGGACAATTTCCCGCCCGCGGTTGAAAGCTTCATGAACGCGTTGCCGTAATCTCCTTTTTCCGGGAAGCCCTGCGAATTGAGAGTGGTGTCGAATGTACCGTTGCCCGCAAGAAAATAAATATTGCCCGACGAATCGGCGGCGAGGCCCGCGCCGGACATCCAGATCGCGCCTTCGCTGCCATTGGGCATGATGTTGAGGACGCTCGTTTGCTTTAGAGTGCGCGCGTTGTAGCCGATGATCCAACCGGTGTAGGGATCGAAGTCGCAATGCGAGGCCCAACTTGTGTAAACAACGCCATTGAGTAGCAGCAGGCCTGCGCGTTCCTTGTATTGTTTGGGATCGAAATCGACCTGGCCGCTTGAATTGGGGATGGCCGAGCCGGGATAGGTGGCTTCAATGGTCTGCGGGCTGTCGTCAAGTTCAGCGCCGGTGGTGATATCTAGGGCGTGCAGACGTTGAAAATATTTTCCGGAGCTATCCTTCGACATGGCGACGACGTAAATCGCGCCGTGAGGTCCGGCTTTTAAGTCAATCACCGGCGTTGACGTGACTCCGATTTCCGGTTTCACCTGGCCGCAACCGCGGTCGTCGCTGGTCGATTCGTCGGGTCCGAGCAGGGAGACTTGCCAGAGTTGCGCGTTGGTATCGGCATCGAAGGCGTAGACCAGGTCGCGCTCGGTAGCAACGAAAACAACATTGTGCTTCGCGTGCGCGATTGTTAGTTGCGACACGTAGAGCGGTTCCGCGTCGACAAGGCCTTGTACGGAGAAAAAGGCAATTTTCCCGAAGTCGCGGGAGTTGACGTCGCGAGGCGTGAGAATTTTTTCGCTGGCGTAGAGGCCCGTGCGCGCATTGTCGTTGTGGTAGGTGAGGACGTCGGTGGGGCTGCCTGTCGGGGCTGCGACACCTGCCGACTCAGTCGATGCGGCTGAATCGGTGGGCTGCACCGAGGCGCCGGACTCGCTGGAATGTGAGTTGCTGCATCCGGCGATCATGACGCCGCCACAGAAGGCGATGACGGCGGCCACGGCGAGGATGCGTGTTGTGTTTCTCAGAATGGCACAGTTCAAAGGGACTTTCCTCGAAGAGCAGTGTTTTCGCGACGAATCCAACTGTAGATGTTTCCGCCGCACGTAAGATGCGAAGAACGCGCCCTTCGTTACGGTGGCGAGTCGAGACTATGAGCCCGCGGAACGGCGGTGCTGGCCGAAGCTGACTTCGATGGGTGTGTCCTTTGGCAACACCAGATTATTACCGCGGGTGATGAAATGAAAATAAACCGATTCACCCGCGCCCACGAATCCCATCACTTGCCCAAAGGCGCGCGACTGCAGCCCTATGCCAAGCGCAAAGCCGATGAGCTTGAAACCGGAGCCGCCGGCGACGCCAGTTTTTCCCGGATCGCCACCCTGGTCGACGGTGCCGTGGTCGGAATCGGTGCGCATCGTCGACGTCGCAATGGCCACCGACAGGGCGGTACGCAGCACGCGCGATTCTTTATCGCCGGCGACGCTTGTGTCGCCTTCCGAATCGAGCTTGATGTGCGACGATTTCGCGACCTCAATTCCCTCGAGAGCCATTTCCACCGGCTGCGGCGTGCTCAGCGGCAATTGGACGCGCTGAAGCGTGAAGTGAAGCTGGCCGTTGCGGTGCATTCGCCGCGCGGGTTCCGCGTGCACCACCATGCCTTGCAGCTCGGTGCCCACGGGCAGCAAAAGTTTCCTCTCCGGAGAGAAAACGGGGCGCGTAAGGATGGCGCTGACGGGGGTGCCCAGATGCGCGGTGGCCGAACTCAAAGGAGTGGCGAGACGCGCGTATGCTTCATTATTGACCGCCGGGAGTTGGCCCATCGCCCCCATTTCTTCGGCGGCTATGGCGACCGAGCCGAATTCCAGCGGTTGCTCGAGCTCTGCGTCGAACACGGTTCCGGCCGCGATTTTCTGTTTGTGATACGGCCATTCGTTCCAGGCGAATTGTTTCGCGTGCTGCCACACGGGGGAGGGTTTTATTTGGGAGATCAAGAGGTGCCATTGCTGGCTGAGCAGGCCGCGGGCGCGGTGAACGGCTCCGTTCTTCTGCGGATTTGTCTCGAGGCGTATGACCGGACCGACGTCGGGCACCACTGTAGTGCGAAGCGGCATGCGCGTGCCGTCTTTCAGAATCAGCGTGTCGAATTCCACTTGAAGGGTGCGATGCGGTGAAAAATCGGCGTTCAGATACGCTGCGGTGCGCTTCATCTTGGAAGGCGACAGCAGTTCGGTGATACGGCCGTCCACTTCGGTGTCTTTTGGGATCACCACGCGGTCGAAAGAATAAATCGGTTCAGTGGTGAAAGCTTGAATTGGCTGGCCGGCTTTTTTTACCGGCACGGATTTCTTCAGCATCACGCGCAGAGGAACTCCGGCGTCGACGACGAGTCGCAGGGGAGGCGGAACGATCGGCAGGGAATCCTGCAAGAACGCGAGGTCGCTATCGCCGCCCGGCACGTCTTTCGGCGCAGTTTGCCCGGGCGGGCGGCGCTTCAGCGTCGGGGAATTCTGCTGAGACGTCTGCGCCGGCAGATTCAGCGCCATCGCAAAAAAAAGCGACATTCCGATTACGGAGTTTCGTGAGAAGTGGTTCATTTTGCTTCCTGTTCCGTGGCCGATGACCTGTTGGGGTACGCCGAGCGCGCCGATGGCCTTCCAACCATGATAGCTGAAAACGGGCCGCGAGTTGCCTGAGGTCCTGAATATTACGGGTGCGAAGGGGTACAGTTCGAAATTATACCATTGCACCGATTGACTTCCACGCTTGAGACACGGGAAGATGGAGTTTTGCGGTTTACGCGCATGACTTCGCTGCCGGTGCATGATGACAGGCGGCGTGATGGGCGGCGACTGTAGAATTGAAATCGGATGACGACGAGGGCTGAAATTACCGGCGGGCTGCATCGCATGACGCGCGAACAGCGCGTGCGTACGGCTTTTTACCGCGGGCACGACCTGATACTGAAGAATCCGCTGTATCTTCGCGCCCTGCGCGCGCTGACCGATGAACTGCTGCGCGAAGATACCGAGCCGGCGGACTTGACCGTGGAGGCGATGGAAATCGGCGCGCGTCCTTGCACCGTGGAAATTCACGCCAAGGAAGCAGGCGTGGTTGCTGGAGTCGCCGAGGTTGTCTGGATTTACGAGCGCGCCCGACAAAAGACCACTCCGATGGTTCATGATGGCAGTGATGTTGTGGCCGGTGATGTGATCTTGCGCGTTACCGGCGACGCGCGGAGTTTGCTGACTCTGGAGCGTACGGTCGTGAATCTGATGCAGCGGATGAGCGGCATCGCGACGGCAACGAAGAACCTGGTTACGGTCGCCCGGCGAGCGTCGCCAACGGCGCACGTGGTTGGCACGCGCAAGACCGCGTGGGGATTGCTCGATAAGCGCGCGATTTACTGCGGCGGGGGCGGAACCCACCGGCTGAGCCTGGGCGACGCGATTTTGGTCAAAACGAACCACCTGCGACTGGCATCCAATCAGAGATGGGATGCGACGCTGCGGCAGGCGTGGGAGCGAAGGAAGTCGGCGGCGTTTTTCGAAGTCGAGGTGACGAGCATGGAAGAAGCGCTCAGCGTTGCGCACGTGCTTGGCGAGTTCCAGGCGTTGAGCGATGCCTGCCCGTGCATTCTGATGCTCGACAATTTTCCCGCGGAGGATGCCGGGCGCGCGGTGCAGGCACTCCGTGACGCAGGTCTGCATGATGCGGCGCTCGTTGAAGCGAGCGGCAATGTGTCTGAGGAGTCGGTGGCAGCCTATGCGGCGGCAGGCGTGGACGCGATTTCCATCGGCGCGCTGACGCATTCCGTGCGCGCGCTGGATTTGAGCGCTAGAATTATTCCCGAGGCGAGGTGATTTAGCTGTGAGCGAAGCTGCAAATCCCATTCCGTTTGAGGCGCGCCATTCCGTGCCTCCCGTCGAGTTGATCGAGGACTCGCCTGCGGAAATTCGCCTGAAGCAGGAGCGTATCACGAGGCTGAAGGAAGAACGCAACGCGGTGATTCTGGCGCACAACTACCAGCGCGACGAAGTGCAGGAAATCGCTGATTTCGTCGGCGACTCGCTGGGGCTGTCGCAACAGGCCGCGGCAACGCCGGCCGACGTGATTGTTTTTTGCGGTGTGCACTTCATGGCGGAAACGGCGGCGATTTTGTGCCCGCAGAAAATCGTGCTGCTGCCGGATCTGCGCGCGGGCTGCTCGCTGGCGGCGACGATCACCGCCGACGAGCTTCGCGCGTGGAAGGCGCGCTATCCCGACGCTGTGGTGGTGGCGTATGTCAACACGTCCGCCGAAGTGAAAGCCGAGAGCGATTATTGCTGCACGTCGGCGAATGCAGCGAAAATCGTGCGCGCGATTCCGGCGGAGCGGCCGATTTTATTCGTTCCCGACAAGTTTTTGGCGGCGTTCGTGGCGCGCGAGACGGGACGGCCGAATATCATCGCGTATCCCGGCTCCTGCCACGTGCACCACGCGATCCGGCCGGAGCAAGCGCTGAACCTGATGGACGAATATCCGGACATCGAGTTGCTGATTCATCCGGAGTGCGGCTGCGTCGCTTCCTGCATGGCGCGCGTCGCGGACGGCACGCTGCCGCGTTCGCGCACATTTTTTCTTTCGACCGAGGGCATGATGCGCCACATCGGCGAATCGACGGCGGAGGAATTTGCCGTCGGCACCGAAGTGGGAATGCTGCACCGGCTGCGTAAGATGGCGCCGGATAAGGTGTTTCGTCCCGTTAATCCCCAGGCGGTCTGCGAATTCATGAAGACCATCACGCTGGATCGGATTCTGCGCTCGCTCGAAATTCTGGAGCCGCAGATTTGCGTCCCCGAAGAAACCGCCCGCCGCGCGCGCCGCGCGATCGACCGCATGCTCGAAATTGTCTGACGCAAGGCGCCATCGCTCGAAGAGATCTGCTACGAAAGTTTTGCGTGTCATCCCCAGGTATTCGTCCACTTCACCCAAGTTAGCGTTAAGAGTGCCAACCCGAAGTTCGTGATGCGTGCA
>JBAUEX010000167.1:0-26710 GCA_049678845.1 Candidatus Acidiferrales bacterium | reverse complement strand
CGGCAAAGACTCAAAATCACAGGCCAAGCTCGTGCATGGCATTCAAGTGGTCATTGCGCGGAACTACATCGAGAACTTGCGCGAGGAAGTGCGCAAAGGCATGCGCGAGAAAGCGGAACAGGGAATCTATCCGAGCAGGCCGCCATTGGGATACTGCAATAACAAGCTCGAACACACAATTGAGGTTGATCCCCAGAAAGCGCCCATTGCGAAAAGGATGTTCGAGCTGTATGCCTCCGGCCAGCATTCCCTTGCCAGTGTCCGCAATACTCTCAAAGCTGAATTCGGCAAGCTTCTCGCCAAAGGCTATCTCGAACGATTGCTCAAGAATCCCTTCTACAAAGGCCAATTCATCTGGGAAGACAAGCTCTACAACGGCACCCAAACGCCGCTTGTGAGCGCGGAGTTGTTTGAGCGGGTACGGTCGGTGTTTCGCGGACACAACAAGCCGAAGTACCGCAAACACGAATTCGCATTTTCCGGCTTGTTGCATTGCGCCTATGACAATTGCGCGGTAACGGCGGAATTCAAAAAGAACCGTTACACCTACTACCGTTGCACCGGTTATCGCGGCAAATGCGATCTGCCGCGATTCCGTGAAGAGGAACTCGGCGACCGTCTGGCCGTCACGCTCCGCGACATCCACATCCCAGATGACGTGCTGTTGCAGCTCGAAAAGTCTCTGCTCACTGATAAAGGCCGCGAGGAAGCGATTAGGAAGGAGCAAGGCGAACGCTGGCAGCGGAGGCTGACCGCTGTGCGCCATCGCATTGATCAAGCCTATCTCGACAAGCTGGACGGCAAAATCACGGAAGACTTCTGGAATCGTAAATCAACCGAATGGATGAGTGAAGAACAGCAGGTTTTACAGGCTTTGCGAGGCTTGGAGCAACCAAAGCCCGAAAGAATGCTCGATGCGATGAGGACTTTAGAACTCGCGAATAAGGCGTATTTTCTTTACGTTAAGCAAGAACCCGCCGAAAAAGCGAAATTGCTCAAAATGGTGCTTTTGAACTGCACTGTGGATGCCGCAAGTATTTACCCCACATACAGAAAGCCCTTCGACCTGATCTTTCAACATGCGAAAAATGAGGAATGGCGCGCCCGGAGGGATTCGAACCCCCGACCCCTAGCTCCGGAGGCTAGTGCTCTATCCATCTGAGCTACGGGCGCGCAAGGACGCCGAGAAAAACTTGCCGGAATCCGTTCTTGATTCTACCGCGGAGAATACAAGCGGCCAAAGCAAAAGAACTGGGAGCTGCGCACCGTTGGGAGAGTGTGACGGGGATGTTGGTCACGAATCCAATTTTCAGGACTGGTCATTCCGGGGCCGAACCTGTACATCCCCAAAGCGACCTCGGTGTGCGTCGCGCCGTGATGAGTGCTTCACGGAAACTTTGCGCCGTGGCGTCCGGCGGCTTCAAATACCGAGAGCAGGTTGGTAAGTCCCAGCAGATGACGGACTGGCTTGCTGTAATTGATCAGGAGGAGATCGCAGTTTCCTTTCCTGGCCGAGACGTACAGACTCACGAGTGTACCAAGTCCTGAGCTGTCCATCTCGGTGACTTCATTGAGGTCAAGAATGATCCGCTTCTTTTGCGGGATCATGCCCTTCACATGGTTCTTCAGAATCTCTGCATGCTCGACCGTCAATTTGCCAACGCACCGCACGACCGCCTCGCCTTCTTGAGTGGAAGTGTGTAGCTTGAAAGGAGTTTTCTTGGAATCGGTCGCCTCTGGTGACACAGGAACTCCCATTCAGTCCAACAACTACCACCGCTCTTTGCGTCTGTACTCTCCTCATCGTGCAAAAACAAGGAATTTCGCTTGGCGAGTGCGCTTGAACAGGACGAACTTCCCGCGGTTGCTAATTACGGCCCTTAACGGTTCCTCAAGCAAGGGTCGTACGCAGATATTCAGCCACGTCGCTAACGAAGCGGTGGACAGACGCTTCGGCGATGCGATAGCCGACGAGCGCGTTCATGGCTTTTCCCACGACGCCCAACGGCGGTTCGTAAAGGCCTGAGAAATCCAACTGCGTTTCGGTAGCGGTCAGCGGGTAGATGGAAAGCTCGGCCTTCATGAGCGGGAACAAGCGTGGCATGGTTGCGGATTCCCATTCGAGCAGCAAGCTGGTGGAGGGAGTGGCATCCTGCACCTTCTCCTCGACTTTCTTGACGGAAATCCGGACATCGGCCTTGACGCCAATACCACCCACGTCGACGTGCAGTTCAGCCGCGACTGATTGCGCCCGGGAAGCGGCAGCCTTCGTAGCCGACTGGAATACAGTGAGTGCGTCTTGCCTCAATGCGTCGCGGACGCGCTCGTACGGGTGGTTCACATAATCGTAGCTGCGAATCTCTCGCCTTTTCGTCATGGACGTCGTTTCCTCCAGGTTAGTGCTATTTCCTCATCGTTCGCTTTGTCACACGGTGATGTCCGTCACTGTTTGACGTGACCAAGCTCACCGGCGTTCTCGGAAAAACACAGTGTGCATAAGCCGTCCAGCTTTCTGATAGAGTATTAGGCGCACCGAGGAGATGTTTATGGCGAAGGATATTCCCGAGAAATACGCTGACTTGTTGACGATGCCCGCATTCGCGAATCTGGCCACAGTCATGCCCGATGGAAGCCCGCAGGTGACGCCCGTGTGGGTGGACTTCGATGGCAGCCACATCCTGTTCAATTCCGCGCTCGGGCGCGTAAAGGACAAAAACATTCGCCGCGATCCCCGCGTGTCGGTCGCGATACAGGATCCTGGGAATCCATACCGTTATCTGGAAGTTCGCGGCCGTGTCGTGGAAATTACGCAGAAGGGCGCCGACGAGCACATCAACAAGCTCTCGCAAAAATATTTGGGCAAACCGGTGTATCCGTTCCGGCAGCCCGGCGAAGTGCGTGTTCTTTATAAAATCGAACCCGAGCATGTCAGCGTGGTGGGTTAAACACTCGATTGACTACTTGGATGAAGGCAGATGGCTTGCTTGAGGCAAGGTGTTCAATATGGTACAAACAACGCTGCCGCGCGCTGAAGCATCGAACGCTTTGTACTTCATTTCCATTGCGCTGGCAAATTCAGCGATTTCCTGATAATCATCTTCATGCAGAGGGGCTCGCGCGGCTCCAGTCAATGTTTCAATTTCCCGTAGGTGCATTGTGTCACGTGCTTCAGAATCAGAGAAAGCGCGCGCCGCGAGCCATGCTCGCTTATTGACTGGTGCGTTAAAGTTAGAGGAGAGAGGATAATCGGTGCCGAATGAAAATCGCAGGCGTTGCGGGTGCATTTCCAAAGCATTATTTCAGCCAAGAAGTTCTGGTAGCGGCGCTTAAGCACTATTGGGGCGAGCGCCTGCCTAAGCCCGAAGTGTTGGATCGTCTGCACTCGCGCGTGGATGTTCGTGGCCGCTACATGTCTCTGCCGTTGGAGCGCTATGAAACGCTCTCAACATGGGGCGAAGCGAACACCGCTTGGATCGAGACAGCTGTGGAGATAGGAGAGCAAGCCATCCAGTCGGCTGTCGATCGAACGAATCTGACGGCACGCGACATCAACGCACTATTTGTGGTGTCCGTTACGGGCATAGCGAGCCCGTCGCTCGACGCGCGGCTGATAAACCGGATGGATCTTTGCCCCAACATCAAGCGCGTTCCGATTTTTGGACTCGGATGCGTTGCCGGCGCTGCGGGGATTTCTCGCGCGGCCGACTACGTCCGCGCCTATCCTGGTCAAGTGGCGGCTCTGCTCGCCGTGGAACTGTGCTCCCTGACGATCCAGCGTGACGACGTCTCAATGGCCAATTTGATTTCCGCCGGTCTCTTCGGTGACGGCGCCGCAGCCGTGATTGTCACAGGCGACGAACGAACCGCCGAAGGACCGGAAATTCTGGCCACCCAATCGGTCTTCTATCCGGGCTCCGAGGGCGCGATGGGCTGGGACATTTCGGAAAAGGGATTTCAGATCGTTTTATCGCCGGCTGTTCCCGAAATCGTGAAGGAGCATCTCGGAAACGATGTCGATACTTTCTTGGGAAACAACGGCCTCACCAGAAAAGACGTGGGAAGCTGGATTTTTCATACGGGCGGCCCGAAAGTGTTGGAAGCGGTCGCTGCCGCTCTTGATGTTCCTGACGAAGCGCTGGCTGTTTCGTGGGATTGCTTGAACAAGGTGGGAAACATCTCGTCAGTCTCCGTCCTATTGGTCCTTGAGGACGTAATTGCAAACCATCATCCCGAACCGGGAACGTACAGCATATTGGGAGCTATGGGCCCCGGCTTTTGCTCCGAATTATTGCTGCTCAGGTGGTAACGCAAACACGAACAGTAAAATGTTAATCATCATGGCCGGCGCGCACATCCGTTAGCAGCGTCGCCGCATCGAAGTACGGACGATGCGGAATTCAGGCCACGTAGAAGCGACTCCCCTTGAAACGGATGTTTTCATTGTTGGCGGCGGCCCGGCTGGACTAGCGGCGGCCATCGCCGCGCGTCGAAAGGGCCTGCGTGTCAGCATGGCGGACCGTGCGACGCCGCCCGTCGACAAGGCGTGTGGCGAAGGTCTCATGCCCGACGGCATAGCTGCGCTTCGCGAGCTTGAAGTCACAATCCCCGCCGATCAATGTTTCCCATTCCGAGGTATTCGATTCATCGAGGGGAATCTCGTAGCGCAATCTGATTTTCCCAACGAAAGGGGTTGGGGGATTCGCCGGACCACTCTCCACACAGCTCTTGCTGAGCGCGCCGCGGCTCTGGGCGTGGAGATGCATTGGGGGAAACGCGTCGTTGGTTTTCAGGAAAACCATAGCGAAGACGCTGAACAGCCCGGTAAAATTTCGGTGGAGGGTCGCGCGGTACGCGCTCGATGGATCATCGGCGCTGATGGGCAAAACTCACGCGTTCGCCAGTGGGCGCGATTTACTCCTGCGCGCAAGAAGGGCCTTCGCTACGGCTTCAGCAGTCACTTTCAAACAACGCCGTGGTCCGATTATGTCGAAGTTCACTGGGGACGCAATTGCCAAATTTATGTGACTCCCATCGGCCGCCAGGAAATTTGCGTGGCCGTTCTCACTGCGAATCCGAAATCGCGCCTCACCGACACGCTGAAACTCTTCCCATCGGTAGCAAGGCATTTGCAACATGCCATTCCGCTCACATCCGAACTGGGAGGAGTTTCGTCATCGCTAACGATGACAGAGGTGATTCGAAAATCGGCAGTTCCGGTGGCATTGATCGGGGACGCATCGGGTTCGGTGGATGCTATTGCGGGCGACGGATTGACCCTGGCTTTCCGTCAAGCGCTGGCTCTCGCGAAGGCTCTCGAGCGCAACGATTTAGCAACTTACGAAGTCGAGCATCGGCGGATTAGGAAGCAGCCCGTGATGATGTCACGTTTGCTGGTGGCCTTGAGCGACCATCGCCACTTGCGTCATAGAGTATTCTCCGCTTTTGCTTCCGAGCCTTCTTTGTTCTCGAAACTCCTCGCCGCCCACACGGGCGCACCGGTTTCGCCATTGGCGGCACTACAAACAATGGGGTCCCTCGGTTGGAGAATTCTAAATCCTCAAAAAACGGCAAAGTCGATTCGTGCCTCGTGCGAGTCCGCCCTTTCACAGCCGGGCTAACAGGAGGCCATAATTGAACTCCCTTTACAGAACCATTGGAATTCTTTGCGCCATCACTCTCTCGGCGCCCGTTCAAGCGCAAAGCGTCACGCTGAACCTCGATCCGGCGCGAACCCAGATTACATTTACGCTCGGAGCCACGCTCCACACGGTGGAAGGGTCGTTCAGGTTGAAGAGCGGCGCAATTCAATTTAACCCTGCTACCGGAGAAGCACGCGGCGAAGTCGTTGTCGACGCCACGAGCGGTGAGAGCGGGAACAATAGCCGCGATCGAAAGATGCACAAGTCCGTGCTGGAGAGCCAAAATTATCCGGAAATTGTTTTTGTCCCGGAGCGGGTTCAGGGCCAGGTGTCGCTTTCCGGCGAATCGCACGTTCAGCTTCACGGATCAGTCCAGCTTCATGGAAGCCAGCACGAAATCACCATTCCGGCGGACATTCAGATAGCGGGCGCTCAGCTGACTGCCGACCTGCATTTCGCGATTCCGTACGTGGAGTGGGGGCTGAAAGACCCCAGTACATTTGTACTTCGCGTCGAAAAGAAAGTTGATATGGCAATTCACGTCGCGGGAAGTCTGAGTTTTCCACCTGCTCCGCGTTGAGCGGCGAAGCAACTCCCGAGTTCGGATGGCTTCGTTCGCTTCCTAGTGAGTTAATTGACTTCCGACCGCGCTGGGTGTAGAAAGCGCTCCAAGGTGTGAACAGCCATGCCACGAAGAGGAGTCATCCCATGAAAAGAACCACGAAGGCGCCGAGACCTGACTGCGAGGCAATGCACTTGTTTGCAACACCCCGCTGGCGAAAACTGCGCAAGGGAGCATGGAAAACTGATTTTGGAGCTGGCCTTCCGGAAGTGGTGATCCTGACGATATCGAACGAAGAGTTTGAGGAGTTTCGTGCCTGTAGCGACCGCGCAAAAATCCGACATCTCAACAAGCGCGGTATCATGAAGAGAAATTTGATTGACGTTGTTCTTCAAAAACCGAAGCGACGGAAGCGTGGCGCGTGTGTCCTTTTGCTGATCTACCATACTCCCGAGAGCACAGGATACATAGTTCCCTTTCCAGTCGGTTGAGATAACCGAAAACCAGAGAGGAAGTGGCTCCAGGGCCAGCCAGACACATCTCTGACGGCGCGCCAGTCCTAATTGATAAGACCAACCCGCCGCACCAATTGCGTCAAACGGGCGTCGCTTCGCAAAGGATCGATCGCGCCGTCGACCTTTAGCCAGGCCAAATAGCGGTCACGCTGATGAAAAGCTTTGTCGAGCCAATTGAAAGCTTCGTCCTTTTGACCCAATGCCGCATAGATCGTAGCGAAGAAATAGGGCGACACATAAGTGTGCGCCGACAATTGTCGGAGTTGCTCGATGACTCTGCGCGCGTCAGCTTTTTTCCCAGCCGCAGCGTAGGCTCGGCCCAGCCCGACAACGCGGGTGGGATCGCTATTTGAAAACCCACTAGCTTTCTGAGCCGCTTCTATAGCTTTTTGGTATTCTCCCTCAGCGAGGTAGCTTGTTCCCAGGCAGTCGTACGCCCCTGCCGCATTCGGATCGAGTTTGAGAAGGTTCTGACACTGTGCAATTGCCTTGTCATACTGGCGGGAATAGTAGTAGACCCAGCCGGCCGTAATTTGAGTCCAGATGTTTAGAGGATCAATCTGCTGCGCGCGCTGAATTTCCGCGATTGCCTGATCCGTGCGCCCCATTGCAGCCAGAAAATACGAATACGTGCGGTGAGCTTCTGCATCGCTGGGGCTCAGCTCCAAAGCGTGACGCAACTCGTGTTCGGCGCCGGCCCAATCCCAGTCCGCATAAAACCGAATCGCTCCCAGCGTTGTGTGCGCCTGTGCAAGATTGGGATCAAGTTCCAGAGCGCGTAGGGCGTATTTTTTGGCCTGCGGCATGGCCACGCTCGGATCGAGCTGCGGGTTCGACCAATAGTACTCAGCCAGACCGGCATATGCCGGTGCGTAATTTGGGTCAAGCCGGATGGCCTCCTCAAAGGATTGTTTAGCAATCCATTGCTGCGCAGGCGTGCCTTTATTTAGCGCGTTCCCTTCGAGATATGCCTCGTGTGCCGCTGGATTTACAGTTCGGGCGTTTGCCAGCCGCGCTTGCTCGTCTGGAGTTAACGTCACTTTCACTTCGCTGGCGATAGCTCGCGCCACTTCATCCTGCAGACTCAGCACATCTTCCACGTTTCGATCGTACTCTTGCGTCCAAAGGAGCCTGCCATCCGAGGCTTGTATCAGGCGCGCTGTGATGCGCACGCGATCGTTGGAACGCATCACCGAGCCTTCCACGATTGCGTCGACGTGCAATTGTTTTCCGATTTCTGGCAACGATAAACGGGAGTCTTTGTAGCTTGTCACCGATGTTCTCGAAATCACCCGTAATGCGCTGATCTGCGCCAGTTGCGTGGTCAATTCCTCCGTCATTCCCTGTGCAAAATATTCTTGCTGAGGGTCGCCGGAGAGATTTTCGAGCGGTAACACGGCCAGCGACTGAATCGGCGGCGAGCTCGAAAGTGGCGCTCGCCGCGCTCGCCACCAACGAATTCCTAGTACGAGCGCGAGCACTAATACGATGCCAATCGCAACGCCCGCAACTTTCGTTCTCCTGGCCAGCGAGCGATTTGGCGTTGCTGGAGCCGCGAGCGTTAGGGGAACTGCACTGGGCGTTTGCAGGCGCCGCAAATCAACTTCCAATTCTTTCGCCGATTGGTAGCGGTTCTCCGGCTCCGTCTCCAGGCATTTCAAAATAATCCGCTCGAGCTCCGAAGAGATCTTTGGATTGAGCTGACGGGGGGGCACAGGATGTTCGCGAACAATCGCATCGATCAGCCGGGAGGGCAGCGTTTCCTCGCATGGCCGCCGGCCCGTGGCCATTTCGTAGAGCACCGCGCCAAACGAGAAAATATCGCTACGCGCCCCCGCTGCCTCGCCCCTCAATTGTTCAGGCGACATATATGGCAACGTTCCGGCTCCACTGTGAGCTGCGGTGATACTTTGCGTTGGATCCGTATCACCGGCAGGGCGCAAAAGCTTCCCGATTCCGAAGTCGAGAACCTTGGCGCGGTCCTTGGGCGCGATGACGATATTCCCCGGTTTAAGGTCGCGATGCACGATGCCGCGCTCGTGCGCTTCCTCCAACGCCTGCGCCACCTGCGTGGCTATTAGCAGCAACTCTTTTTCCGGCAAGGGTCCCGTTTCCAACTTCTGCGCAAGGGACGTACCCGCGACACATTCCATCACCAGGAAGTCCGCGCCGTCTTCGGTGTCAAATTCATGGACTGTCGCTATGTTCGGATGGTTAAGTTTTGCGAGGAGCAAAGCCTCATTGCGAAGACGCCGGCGCGCTTTCTCGTCTTTCAACATGCCAGGAGGCAAAACCTTGAGCGCCACGTCGCGGTCGAGCTGTTCATCGCGTGCGCGATAAACCTCACCCATTCCGCCCGCGCCTATTCTCTCGACGATGCGATAGTGGCCCAGCGTCCGGCCAATCATGTGGAGGGGGACATCTCCGTTGCGTCATCTTAGGCCTTGCTGTTAGTTGAGTCAACGCTGCGCCGATCCCGGTTAAACTTGGGATTTCTGCCACCAATGATGATGGCTGGCGCGACTAAGGTAGACTAATGTGCCGAGGCCTCTTTGCATGTTCGCTGACCGTACAAACTGGAACCTCACACCGAATCGTCTCGCCGAGGCGCTTGCTCAGCATCGGGCAAAAAATAAACCGCTATTTGATCTTACCGTCTCAAATCCCACCGAATGCGGATTTGTGTACTCCAATGACGCGATTCTCCGAGCGCTTTCGAATCCAGCCGCGACCATGTACCAACCGGAACCACGCGGTCTGGCAACCGCGCGTCGTGCCATAGCCGAATATTATGCTGCGCGGGGTTGCGACGTTTCGGTTGAAGACATTCTTCTCACAACCAGCACCAGTGAGGCGTATTCATTCGTTTTCCGTCTGCTCTGCAATCCTGGGGACGAACTGCTCATCCCGGCCCCCAGCTATCCGCTCTTCAACTTTCTTGCCGATATTCAAGACGTAAAACTGATTCGGTATACGCTCTTTTATGACCACGGCTGGGAAATTGATTTTCATGCCCTGGAGCAGGCCATCACTCCTCGGACGCGCGGAGTCATTGTGATTCATCCCAATAATCCGACGGGACATTACACAAACTCAACTGCGATGAAGCGTTTGAATGAAATTTGTTCCGCCAACAATCTGGCCGTCATTGCCGACGAGGTATTTTTGGATTTCTCGCTGATGCAGGAGTTGCATCGGAGCTTCGCTGCAAATCGCGAAACGCTCACCTTGACCATGAGCGGGCTCTCCAAGATCGCCGGCTTGCCGCAGATGAAAGCCGCGTGGGTAATCGCAAGCGGCCCGGAACGGCGGAAATCACAAGCACGCGCGCGCTTAGAGGTCATAGCAGATGTGTATCTCTCGATGAACGCACCGATACAACTGGCACTTCCATCGTTTTTACGACAACGCGGTGGATTTCAAAAACAATTGATGGCGCGTGTGCGCGACAACCTCCGCGAGCTCGACCGCCAGATCGCTGCGCAAGATTCGTGTAGCCGATTGGAAGTCGAAGGCGGCTGGTACGTCGTGCTTCGCATACCTGCCACGCGCGCGGACGAAGATCTTGCGATCAATCTGCTGGAGAACAGCGGCGTCTATGTTCATCCGGGTCACTTTTACGATTTTCCCGGCGATGGCTATCTGATCGTCAGCCTAATCACACCTGAGCACGATTTCACGGAAGGTATCAGGCGCCTGCTTGCGCGATTCTGAGGACAGCGCAACCTGCCAGCGAACGGTCACCGAGCAACGGGCTTGGGCATCAAAATGCCAAGTAAAAGGTGGGTTTAGGTGAACTGTTCTTAACGGCACAGACGCACACCTATAACGCGCCCAGAATGGATCGTTCGGCATTTTCCGGCACGCGCACGTGCAGCGCAACGCGTGAAATCGGATTCGGCCAGCAGTGCGCTCAGAATGAGGAGACGACAACATGCTAGCGGCACTTGCGGTAATCTTGATTATTTTGTGGTTACTCGGGTTTTTCGCATTTCACGTCACCACTGCGTTTATTCATCTGGTGCTTATCATTGGTTTGATACTGCTCGTCCTGCACTTCGTGAGAGGTCGGTCTGCTGTTTAAGAGAGCCGCGCTCGCTGGTTTAGCTCGGCGGCCGCGCGGAATCTGCTCTCTCCACCAGGCCGCCGAGCCGGATTTGCCAGCCACTCTAACTCTGCGCTGCGATTTGTACTCCGCATACGCGAGTTCGACCGCGTAGCTTGCTTTGAATCCGAGAAGATTGTGCACAGGAAGTTCCTGTACGAGCGCGATGAATTTGTACTGCGGGTCGTGTAGAGCATTCGCGCTGGGCGTGAATTCGAACCGTGTAAAAAACTCTTGTTTGGTCATAAATGCATAATTGCGTTTCGACACCATCTTGTTAAGTGCGCAAATAGAATGTAGATGCAGATGCGATATCGTTTTGGCAACGCTCTTGCACTATTCCTCCGTGACGAAACCGAACGGGCGAAACGCAACATGAAGGCGGAGGTTGTGAAATGAAAGAGAAGCGTTTTTTTCTACGCGTGATTTGTGCAGCGGCTTTCACACTGAGCTCGGGTTCGCTGAGTCACGCAGCATCCGCACAATCGTCGGCCTATGTGCGATCGGCTTATTCGCGAGCGCAGGCGCAGCAGCAACCTATTCAGAAATTCCAGGGCACGATCGTCAAGTCCAAAGACAAATATATTCTGCAAGACAAGGCATCAGGAGCTACGTATCAGCTTGACAATCAGGACAAGGCGAAGGAGTTCGCCGGCAGAGACGTGAGGGTGACAGGGACACTCGATCCAAGCACGAACACAATTCAAGTTTCCGACATTCAAACGCAGAGCGGGCAATGATTGCTGCATGCCCGTGCAAATGTCGTCGCGACGCTCCCAATCGAGCATTCGACGAGGCGCACAATTTTCCCGCGGAGAAAACAACAACCGGAAACAGAGCGCCAGCACTTCCGTCCCGGTCATGATACCTGCGCTCGTCTGGGGATGAGGCAGGCAGTCTACGAGGCCGCGAGCAGAGGGCGGGAGCGGCTCTGACTGGCACGGAAGTGCCGAGGATGATTCGAAAGGATTCGCCATGGCGATGCTAAACGTTGAGTCACGTTCTGTTTCAAGATCACTTTTCCAGGGCGGCATGGCGCTGAAGGGAGGCACACACATGTTGTCTGAGCCAGGTTATTCAAGCCTAGGAACGGCATCGTCAGGAAAGGATATTGGCGAGCAGATAAAGCGCCTGCGAGAGTTATGGGCCGAAGCCTTCAACGCGCGCGATCTGGAGACCTCACTCCTTTTTTATGCGGGCGACGCGGTTGTGTTGCCGCCCAACGGAATCGCCGTTCGAGGAGCTGAGGCGATTCGCGACTTGCTCAAATCCATGTTCGATGAAGGCCATCCCAAAGGTAAATTCGAGCAGAATCAGATTGAGTACTCCGGGAACATGGCGGTCGAGGTCGGCGCCTACACAATGCAGACCCACGGCGACGGCGGCATGCGACAGGACACGGGAAGATACATGGCCACATGGCGTCGCCAGGAAGATGGTGAATTCAGAATCACAGTGAACGTGTGGTCCACCAATTGATGTCCCGAAATTTCCGGATAATTGTTTCTCTGCACGCCCAATCTTCAGCACTTTTCGTGACCTCGGCTTCCCCCTGGATTTGACCGAGCTGTGCCCGGCCCCTGGCAGTGTAATTGCTCGTCGCAGCAGGGGATGAAGGTCCAACCGAGCATGCCTCAAGAATTCAAGAAGAGCCGCAATTGTGTCGAATCGCCAGACCAAGAGTGCCGCGGCAGCATCCGCTATCCGTTTATGGCGACCGCATATGTCACCGACAAGGAATCAGGGGCGCAAAACCACATCGCGAAGTACCGATTTGGGACGCGGCGGGTGCTTCGTGGACACAATCAGCCCGTTCCCGGTTGGAACATCGGTGAGGCTGCGGCTCACGGTGGAACAGAAGTCTTTCGAGGCGTCGGCCAAAGTCGTCTATTCCATGATCGGCATGGGAATGGGTCTGGCATTCACTTCGATTGAACCGGAGCAACTTTGGGTCCTCGAGAGCTGGCTTGGAAATCGCAGCGGCGCGATTGTGCCGGAAAGGCAGCCGCTGGCTGCACTCTGCGCCGCGGGAAGAGTCACGGCCTTCGCAAAACGCTAATCCGGAACACGGATACGCCTTGAACGAGCTAATTATCGCGCTGATGCGGAAATGAGTGTTGACCGAGGAAGAAGGGAAAGCGTTGCTGAAGAAATTGATGAATTGAAGTCCGTTTCGTCCCGCGTAAAAGATTCATTCTCGCGACGTTTTGATCACGGCAACAAGTGTAAGGCCATGTGTCAATGACGTGCGCAGACCTGTTTCCGTCAATGCGTAACGATAGCCGTGTAGATAGCGCGCAACTTCCTCCGGCCTGTAAACGCTAACCCGCATGCCCATCATGCCTCCGAAAAAAGAATGAATGCTGGCCCAAAAGCTCGACCGGGGAATCGTAACGATCACGCAGCTTGTTGCCAGCGAAATACAGCGTACCAGAAACGCTCTTGCGTCATTCACGCAATCGAGCACGCCGATGGCGATGACGGCGTCGAAGCGACGCTCGGGTGCATAGGAGAAAAAATCGGATTCGACAACCGTAATATTGCGAGCCCCGGCGCTCAGGATCCGCAGGCGCAGGATGCGTGTCATGCCCGGAGAGCGTTCGAGCGCCGTGACGCTTTGCACGCGGCAGGCAATATCGAAAGTATAGAAGCCGGTGCCGGCGCCCACTTCGAGGATTTCCCCTCCATCAAGGTTCTCCGCGAATGTTCGGTGGAGAGTTCGCTGCTCTTGCCGCCGGATGCTGCGGATTACCGGCAGCCGCAGCACGTGCTCATAAAGCCGTGGGAAGCCGCTTTTGAGGAACAAGTCATCCATGGAGCGCGTTGCGCAATCGAGTTTCAAAGCCAATTTTACACGATGCATTGTCCGGCGCGTCACGGGATCAGCCGCTTTTCGGATGAATCCGAAAGGGTTCATTCGCCAGAAGGCCTGTAAAGAGATAAAATCAAAGATGCGACTGATCAGTTGCAAGGATGCGGAGTCGCCCTCCTCGCATCTAATCAAAAACGAGGGCGATAGCAGACAAATGGATGCCCACGCTCAAATGGCGACCTCTCAGGCGAGTATCGATCAGCTTTGCATCAATACCATTCGCACGCTTTCCATGGATGCTGTGCAGCAGGCGAACTCGGGACATCCCGGCACGCCGATGGCCCTCGCGCCCGTTGCGTACACGCTGTGGCAGCGTTTTTTGCGCTTCGATCCCGACGATCCGATTTGGCCCAACCGCGACCGTTTCGTTCTGTCGAATGGTCACGCCTCGATGTTGCTCTATTCTCTGTTGCATCTTGCGGGCGTGAAGGCAGTGAATCCGAAGTACGAGCAACTGGGCGAATTGTCAGTGAAGCTCGAAGACATCAAGCGCTTCCGCCAGCTCGACAGCAAGTGTCCCGGCCATCCGGAATATCGCTGGACCTCTGGCGTTGAGACTACCACGGGACCGCTGGGGCAAGGCGTGGCGAATAGCGTGGGAATGGCCATCGCGAGCGATTGGCTCGCCCGATATTTTAACCGGCCGGAATTCGAGATGTTCAATTTCAAGGTGTATGCGATTTGCGGCGATGGCGACATGATGGAGGGAATCTCCGGAGAAGCAGCTTCGCTTGCCGGGCACCTGAAATTGTCGAACTTATGCTGGATTTACGACAACAATCACATCACGATCGAAGGCAACACCGAACTGGCGTTTGATGAGGACGTAGCCACAAGATTTGTCGGCTACGGTTGGAACGTTACGCGCGTGGTCGACGCGAACGACATGGAGATGCTCAGCCGCGCCTACACCACCTTTCTGCGCACGCACGACCGCCCGACTCTGATTATTGTCGATAGCCATATCGCCTATGGAGCTCCGAATAAGCAGGACACGAGCGCGGCCCACGGCGAGCCGCTGGGCGGGCAGGAAATCCGCCTGACAAAGAAAAATTACGGCTGGCCCGAGGACGCTCAATTTCTGGTGCCCGATGGCGTGCGCGGGAATTTCGACGCCGGGATTGGCAAGCGCGGAAGAGAACTGCGGGCGGGCTGGATGAGCCTGTTTGACGCGTACAAAGCCAAGTTCCCAGAGCTGGCGGCGCGCGTGCTGCAGATGCAGCATCGCGAACTGCCGGAGGGCTGGGACAAGAATTTACCGGCATTTCCCGCGGACGCGAAAGGCATCGCCAGCCGCGATTCGTCAGCGAAGGTGTTGAATGCCGTTGCGCAAAATATCCCATGGCTCATTGGCGGCTCAGCGGACCTGGCGCCGTCGACGAAGACGCGCCTCACCTTCGACGGAGCGGGCGATTTTGAGGCGGAAAATTACAACGCTCGCAATTTTCATTTCGGCATACGCGAGCATGTCATGGGCGCCGTGTTGAACGGGCTTTCGCTCTCGAAGATACGGCCGTTCGGGTCCACATTTCTGATTTTCAGCGATTACATGCGCGAGCCAATCCGGCTGAGCGCAATCATGGAAGTGCCGGTAATTTACGTGTTCACTCACGATTCGATCGGAGTGGGCGAGGATGGGCCGACGCACCAGCCAATCGAGCAACTCGTCGCCTTGCGCGCGATTCCCGGGTTGATCACGCTGCGCCCGGCGGATGCAAATGAAGTGACCGAAGCGTGGAAGGTGATCTTGCAACTCCATCATGAGCCGGCGGCACTGGTGCTCAGCCGTCAGGCCCTCCCCACACTCGACCGGACCAAATATGCATCAGCAGCGGGGTTGGCGAAGGGCGCTTACGTTCTGGCAGAAACGGATGCCGGTAAGCCGGAGGTTCTTCTTCTCGCGACAGGCAGCGAAGTTTCATTGGCAATCGAAGCATACGAGCGGCTGAAGGCGGACGGAATTCGCGCGCGCGTGGTCAGCATGCCGTCGTGGGAGCTCTTCGACCACCAGCCGCAGGAATATCGTGACCGCGTGCTCCCTCCTGAAGTGACCGCGCGAATATCCATCGAGCAGGCGTCGACGATGGGATGGGCGCGATACGCTGGCCCGAAGGGACAATCGATCGGAATGCAAACTTTTGGCGCTTCGGCTCCGCTCAAGGAGTTGCAAAAGAAATTTGGATTCATGCCGGAGCGCGTGGTCGCAATAGCGAAAGAGCTGCTGGGAAAGGCGAGGTAATCGTGCGAATCGGAATCGGCGCGGATCATGCGGGATATGTGCTCAAGGATCAGCTCGCGGCGTTTTTACGCGATGCGAAGCACGACGTGGCGGACTTTGGCACAAATGGTCCGGCGCCGGTAGACTACCCCGACTTTGCCGAGGCGGTCGGCGAAGCGCTGCTCGCGGGGCGCGTCGAGCGCGGAATTGTGATTTGCGGAAGCGGCGTGGGAGCCTGCATTGCCGCGAATAAGATTCCAGGCATACGCGCGTGCATGTGCCACGATTCCTATTCCGCGCATCAGGGAGTCGAGCACGACAACATGAATGTGCTCGTGCTCGGCGCACGCGTGATTGGCCCAATGCTGGCGCAGGAGCTGGTGACGAACTTTCTCGGGGCGCACTACAAGGGCCGCGAAAAAGGCCAGGAGCGCCTCGAACGCAGGGTGGAGAAAATCAAGGCCATCGAAATGAAGTACAGTTTGCCGGCGAAAACCGGGAAGGGGTAGACGAAATGGCGACGCAAACAGTGGGGAACGCAAACGCGCCGAAAACGGCGAATCCGCTAAAGGAACTCACCAAGTTCGGGCAGGCGGTGTGGCTCGACTATATCCGGCGAAATTTGCTGACCAGCGGCGAACTTCAACGCCTGATCAGCGAAGACGACCTGCGCGGAATGACATCGAATCCCTCGATCTTCGAGAAGGCCATCACCGGCAGTACGGATTACACCGATTTTCTGAAGTCGCTCGAATCAAGGCCGGATCTGGATGCCAAGGCGCGTTACGAATTGCTCGCGATTCGCGACATTCAGGGAGCCGCGGATATTTTGCGCTCCGTTTATGAAAAAACGAAGCGGTGCGATGGCTACGTTAGCCTGGAAGTATCTCCTCTGCTGGCTCGCGACACCAAGGGAACAATCGACGAAGCACGGCGGCTGTGGAAAATGGTCGGGCGCGAAAACGTGATGATCAAGGTTCCCGGGACGTCTGAAGGTTTGCCCGCCATTGAGCAGTTGCTCGGCGAAGGCATCAACATCAATATCACTCTGCTCTTCGCGCAGGAGACGTACGAAAAAGTCGCGCTCGCGTATATTGCAGCACTGGAGACCTATGCCAAAAACGGCGGCGATTTGAGCAAAATGGGGAGCGTCGCGAGTTTCTTTGTGAGCCGCATTGATACGCTGGTGGATAAACAGTTGGACGCGCAATTGAAGACGGAAACCAATGCCGACAAACGCGCCTTGCTCCAGAGCTTGCTGGGCAAGGTGGCGATTGCAAATGCCAAGATGGCCTACGAGCGTTACCAGCATATTTTCCAAGGGCCGCGTTGGGACGCGCTCGCCGCAAAGGGCGCGCATACGCAACGGGTTCTCTGGGCCAGTACAAGCACCAAGAATCCGAATTATCGCGACGTGATGTACGTCGAGGAGTTGATAGGTCAAGACACGGTCAATACGATCCCTCCCGCAACGCTGGACGACTTTCGCGATCATGGCAAAGTCCGCGCGAGTCTTGTGGAAAATGTGAATGCGGCGCGCGAAACGATGCAAAACCTCGCGAAGGCCGGAATTTCGATGAAGGAAGTGACGGATCAACTGGTCGATGACGGCGTGAAATTGTTCGCGGATGCGTTCGAGAAACTGCTGGCCGCCGTCGAACAGACGATGAAAGCCTCACCGAAGTCGAAATTGGCGATGCAAACGTATAGCTTGCCTCAAGGTCTCGGTCAAGCCGTGAAGCAAACGATTGACGAGTGGACCAGCGGCGGGAAAGTTCAGAGGCTCTGGGCGCACGATGCGACGCTGTGGACGGGCGGCGATGAGGCGAAATGGCTCGGATGGCTTGGCGTGACGGAAGATCAAATTGCGCACGCGAATCAATTGACGGACGTGGCGAAGGACGTGCAAACAGCGGGATTTACGCACGCGTTGCTCCTCGGCATGGGTGGCTCGAGTTTGTGCCCAGAAGTGTTGAGCAAAACGTTTGGCAAGACGCCCGGCTTTCCTGAGCTGCACGTACTCGATTCCACTGATCCGGCGCAGATCAAGGCCATCGAATCAAAAATCGACATTAAGAAAACGCTTTTCATCGTGTCGAGCAAATCGGGGACCACGCTTGAGCCGAATATTTTCAAGCAGTATTTTTTCGAGCGCGCGAGGCAAGCCTCGGGCGCGGAGAGCGTCGGAAAACAATTCATCGCCGTCACGGACCCAGGATCAAAATTGCAGACTGTCGCGGAAGGCGATAAGTTCCGGCACATTTTTTACGGCGTGCCAAGTATCGGCGGACGCTATTCGGCGCTTTCTGATTTTGGGCTTGTTCCGGGCGCGGCGATGGGTGTTGACGTCAAACAATTGCTCGATCGTACCGAAGAAATGGTGCACGCATGTGCGTCTTCGGTGCCGGCGAATGAAAATCCAGGAGCGGTGCTGGGTGCGATTCTTGGTGTGCTGGCAAAAAACGGCCGCGACAAAGTGACTTTGATCACTTCTCCTGGAATCCGCGATTTAGGCGCGTGGCTCGAGCAATTGCTCGCGGAATCCACAGGAAAACAAGGCAAGGGGCTGATTCCTGTCGATCGCGAAGAGATCGGAGGGCCGGAGGTCTACGGCACCGATCGTGTTTTCGCGTACGTGCGGCTGGAATGCGCGCCGGACGCGCAGCAGGATGCGAAAGTGGCCGCACTCGAAAAAGCGGGACTGCCGGTCGTGCGAATCTCGCTGCGCGATAGTTACGATTTGGGTCAGTCATTTTTCCGGTGGGAGATTGCAACCGCGGTGGCCGGAGCAATCATCGGAATTAACGCGTTCAATCAGCCGGACGTCGAGGCCAGCAAAATCGCAACGAAGAAATTGACCGAGCAGTATGAAAAAACGGGCTCATTGCCACCGGAGCAGCCTTTCTTCGAGGAAAAGGGCATCAAGCTCTTTACCGACGACAAAAATGCCGCAGCCTTGAACCAAATTGTTGGGAGCGATAAATCCCTCGCCACGTATTTGCGCGCGCATTTCGGACGGCTGAACGCCGGAGATTATTTCGCCACTCTGGCGTTCATTCCGATGAATGATGAGCACGAAAAAGTTTTGCAGGCGATGCGTCATGCGGTGCGCGACAGCAAACGCGTCGCGACGTGTCTCGGATTCGGGCCGCGATTCCTCCACTCGACAGGGCAAGCCTACAAAGGCGGCCCCAACACCGGCGTATTTCTGCAGATCACATGCGACGATGCCGCGGACCTTCCCGTGCCGGGGCAGAAGTATACGTTCGGCATTGTAAAAGCGGCGCAGGCTCGCGGTGACTTTGCAGTATTGGCGGAACGCAACCGGCGGGCGCTGCGAATTCACTTAGGTTCGGACGTGCGAGCGGGGCTGGCGGCCATCGACGCAGCGGTGCGCCGGGCGCTGGCCTAAAAAATGTGCGCGAAGAGGCGCTTTGACGAATTGTGCAGGTAAGCTGCGGTTAAAGGAGCAATTTGATGCAAATCGGTATGGTGGGCCTGGGACGAATGGGCGCGAACATGGTGCGACGGTTGATGCGCGGCGGTCACCAGTGCGTTGCGTTCGACATGAACCAGGACAATGTGAAGCAGCTCGCGGGCGAAGGCGCAACAGGTGCGGCCTCGCTCGATGATTTTGTGAAAAAACTGAATGCGCCTCGTGCGATTTGGATGATGGTGCCAGCCGGCGTCGTGGACGAAACGGTGCACGCACTCAGCTCGCGGCTCCAGCGTGGCGATATTCTGATTGATGGCGGAAATTCCTATTACATCGACGATATTCGGCGCGCGAAGGAGCTTGAAACAAAAGGCGTGCGCTACGTTGATGTGGGCACTAGCGGCGGGGTCTGGGGACTCGAACGCGGCTACTGCATGATGATTGGCGGTCCGGACGATGTGGTCAAACATCTCGATCCGATTTTTAAAACGCTGGCACCGGGCCGCGGAAATCTATCGCGTACGCCCGGCCGCGAGAAATCGACCGGAACTTCTGAAGAAGGATACCTCCACTGCGCTCCCTCGGGCGGCGGCCATTTTGTGAAGATGGTCCACAACGGAATCGAATACGGCCTGATGGCGGCGTATGCGGAAGGCCTGAACATTTTGAAGCACGCGAACGTGGGAAAGAAAACCGCAGCGGCCGATGCGGAGACGACGCCGCTGCGTAATCCAGAGCACTATCAATACGATTTCAATCTCGCGGACGTTGCAGAAGTGTGGCGCCGCGGCAGCGTGATTGCCTCGTGGCTGCTCGACTTGACCGCGATTGCCCTTTTTGAACAGCCTGATTTGGCGAAATTTTCGGGTCGCGTTTCGGATTCGGGCGAGGGACGCTGGACCATTCAGGCGGCCATCGATGAAGCGTCGCCCGCGCCCGTTTTGAGCGCGGCGCTCTATGAGCGCTTCAGCTCTCGCGGAGAGGATGAGTTCGCCGCCAAGCTGCTTTCGGCGATGCGCTACCAGTTCGGCGGTCACGTGGAACGCGCCGCTGGCAAATAACCCATCGCAATTATTATTGTTCTTTCGAAAAACAGAAATCGAGGATTCTGAGGCATGCATAACGGCAAAGAAACGACGGTGATCGCGCCGGGTCATAGACGGACCGGCGGCGAAGCGGGCCGTCCCGCGGGTCCATGCGTGATGGTGATCTTCGGTATCGGCGGCGACCTGACCAAGAGAAAGCTTTTTCCCGCGCTATATAACCTGGCAAAGGACGATTTGCTGCCGAAGGAGTTCGCTATCGTGGGAATCGGGCGCAGTGAATCATCGACGCCCGAGTTTCAAAAAAAAATCGCGCAGGAAATCCGTGAGTTTGCGACGAGCGAGGTCGAGCCCGCGCTGGTCGATTGGCTGACCGAGCGCCTCTATTATCACGTTGGAAATTTCCAGGATCCCGCTGCGTACAAATCGCTTGCCGGATTACTTGCCAACGTGGACAAGGATCACTCGACCGGAGGGAATTATTTCTATTACCTGGCTACGGCCCCGGAATTCTTCGGCGAAATCACGCGGCAGCTTGGCGCGGCGGGTTTGACGCAGCAGACAGAGAATCGTTGGCGGCGCGTCATTTATGAAAAGCCGTTCGGTGACGGCCTCGCCTCGGCGCACGCTTTGAATTGCGAAATTGAGGAAGTGCTTCAAGAAAATCAGATTTACCGCATCGATCATTATCTCGGCAAAGAAACAGTGCAAAATATTTTGGCGTTTCGATTCGGCAATGGGATTTTTGAACCCGTCTGGAATCGTCGCTACATCGACCACGTGCAGATCACCGTGGCGGAAACGATGGGCGTGGAGAACCGCGGCGGCTACTACGACCATTCCGGCGCCCTGCGCGATATGGTGCCGAATCACATTTTTCAACTCATCAGCTTGGTGACCATGGAACCCCCCGTTTCCTTCGATGCGGATGCGGTCCGCGACGAGCAAACGAAAGTGCTGCGCGCGATGCAACCCCTCAGCGAGCAGGATGTCCTGATGCGCACGGTACGCGGCCAATATGGCGAAGGCACGGACGGAAATGTGCGACTCCCGGCCTATCGTTCGGAGCCGCGGGTCAGTCCCGTTTCCTCGACGGAAACTTTTGTTGCCCTGAAACTTCTGACGGATAACTGGCGCTGGGCCGGTGTGCCCTTTTATCTGCGCACGGGAAAGAGGCTGAAGATTCGCTCCAGCGAAATCGTTATTCAGTTCAAGAGCGTGCCATTCATGCTGTTCCGAAAAACGGCTGTCGAGCGGCTCGCGCCCAATCAATTCATCGTTCACATTCAGCCGCAGGAGGGAATCTCACTGCAATTCGGCGCGAAAATTCCAGGGCCGATTGTGAAACTCGGCACCGTGAACATGGATTTTCGCTATGCGGATTATTTTGGTTCGAAGCCCAGCACTGGCTATGAGCGGCTTCTTTACGAATGCATGATCGGCGATGCCACGTTGTTTCAGCGCGCCGACATGGTCGAAGCCAGCTGGAGCGTCGTGCAGCCGATCCTCGACGTTTGGCAAGCGCTGCCTCCACGCAATTTCCCAAATTATCCCGCAGGGTCGTGGGGGCCGTGGGAAGCGAATGACCTGCTCGAACGCGACGGCCGCCAGTGGAGGGAACCCGGGCAATGATCCTTGCCGGGGACGTGGGCGGGACGAATACGCGGCTGGCATTTTTTGAGCAGCGCGAAGGCAATCTCCGCTGCATCGTTGAACACGTCTATCCCAGTCACAGGTACGCGAGCCTCGAAGACATTGTCGCGGACTTTTTGGCGGTGCAAAAAGTTCATCCAGACTCCGTATCGATCGGAGTCGCCGGGCCGGTCCGCGATGGCGTATGCCGCGCGACGAATTTGCCATGGATCGTCGATGCCAGACTCGTTGCACAGCGAATCGGCTTTTGCTCCATCATTCTGATCAATGATCTCGAGGCAAACGCTTATGGCATCGCCACGCTGGCCCCGGTTGATTTTGCTTTGTTGCAACGTGGCGCTCCCGATGCCAGAGGAAATTGCGTAGTAGTCTCGCCGGGAACGGGGCTCGGAGAGGCGGCGCTTCATTGGGAGGGTACCCGCTACGCTCCCCTGGCCAGCGAAGGCGGACATTCTAGTTTTGCGCCGAGCGATGATCTCCAGGACGAAATGCTCAAATATATGCGCGCGAAATTTGGTCATGTCAGCTGGGAGCGCCTCGTGTGCGGTCCCGGATTGGTGAATATTTATGAATTCCTGCGCGATACCGGCCGCAGTGACGAACCAACATGGCTCGCGGCGGAAATGAAGCAGGGCGATCCCGCGCAGGTCATCTCAAGCACGGCGCTCGCCGGAAAATCTGCCCTCTGCGAGAAGGCGCTCGATCTTTTCGTTGTCCTGCTCGGATCGGAAGCAGGGAACATGGCATTGAAGGTGCTGGCCACGGGTGGCGTTTACATCGGAGGCGGAATCGCGCCCAAGATCTTGCCAAAACTTCGGATCCCGGCATTCCTCGCAGCCTTCACGAACAAAGGGAGATTGAAAGAAGTGCTGGAGTCCATGCCGGTGCGCGTGATTTTGAATGATGGAGCCGGGTTGCGCGGAGCCGCGTTTCGTGCAACGTTGACGCTGTAAGCGAAGTTTCATTTCTGTGATTCCAGCTTCGCGTGCACAGTCACTTCGCTGTCCTTCCATACATTTAAATTCCGTTCCCAGGATTTTGTGTTTTCCGACTGGATTCGAATCTTGTGCGCGCCGGCGGACAAGTGAAGTTCCGAGGGCGTGTTGCCAACAAATTGTCCGTCCAGGTAAATGTCGGCTCCCGCTGGGTCGGAAGAAACATTGACGGAACCAAATCCGTCCTCTTGCGCGGTTTTTGGCGGCATGCCCGCTTCTGGATAAAAACGCTTCAGTACCTCGATCAGATTTTCCGCGCTCAGCGCGAAATTCATTCCGGATGCATTTTCGCCAACGCCGTTTTGAACGCGGGAAAGCGTCGTGATGCCGACCACCCACCCGTACGTGTCCAGCAACGGACCGCCACTATTGCCAAAATTGATTGTTGCGTCCGTTTGAATCCAGGTTCCGCTTCCGAGAGTGCGATCAGCGCCGACTCCGCTCACCACGCCGCTTGTGAGCATGTCCGCAAATCCTCCCCACGGGTCCCCAATCGCCACCACCGTTTCGCCTCGATGCACGGAATCAACGACAGCCAGCGGCAGGTGTGGAAAGCCGTTTCCGTCCACCTTAATAATGGCAAGGTCCTTGTCGGAATCGACGTAAACGACCCTTGCTGGCAGACGGTGTTCGCTGCGGGTCAAAACGAATAGGTTTGATTGTTCGCTCACCACATGTTTATTGGTTGCGATCACCCCCGTGTCCGTGATGAAAAAGTCGGTGCCGCGCTTGAGATTTCCCTCCGCGCGCACAATCGCGGGATTCGCCCGAGTGGCGATGGTTTTCAATCGGATGTGCCACGGAAGGCTCGCTTGCGTCCGCCTTCGCGCTGCGAATTTCGGGTTCGGCGGCGAAAATCTTGGCGAGCGGTTCGAGAATCTCTTCGAAGTGGTCGGTTTTAATCAGCCAGTAGTTTCCTTCCGGGTGGCCGTTCCATGAATGCCATGTGAAAGGCCCTCTGTCAGCGCAATTTGCTGGCTGGCGTAACCATCCATGGAAATTCGCACGACGATGGGATGTTCCAGGCGCGAGCCGAATACAGTATGCGTCTTGTGAAAATAGCCGCCGGGATATTGCGCGGTGTGCGGCGTTCTCCCAGGTGACCAAGCCAGCTCGGCGTGCTGGTAATCGAGAGCGTTGCGGCCCGCGCGGGGAAGCATAACAGGCACAGCAGGCCGCATCCGACGGCGACAACGGCCAGTTTTGAACCGCATAGCAGCCTCCCAAGCGAGAACGATGCCGAGGATGACACTTTACGTATCAGGAGCAATGAGGAGCACCGCCAGACAAGCCCTGACGCCACCTACCCGACACTTTTCACAAGCGCTCGCCGACATGTTGTGCTTCGCAGTTTTTTCAAGCATGCCTTACACTGGCGTACTGATGAGAATCCTCCACCTCGACACGCGCCCGGATTGGCGCGGCGGCCAATTGCAAATTCTGCTGACGCTGCGCGGCCTTCGTGAGCGCGGTCACGAAGCGCAGCTGATGGCCCGCCGGGATTCGCCTCTGGCGCGTCGCGCCGCAGCCGAGGGATTTTCCGTCCATCTCTTTCCCCCGCGATTTCTCCGATTGCAGGCAGCGTTGTGTCTGCGCGAAATCCTCGAGCAGCAGGCTTTTGACATTTTGCACGCGCACGATCCGCACGGATTGACCGCCGCCTGGTTGACCCGCGCCCATCGTCGCAGCCGGTTGGTTGTCGCGCGACGCGTCGCCTACCCGTTGAGTCGGGCGCCGCTCAGCCTCGCGCGATATCGCGCAGCCTGCCGCATCATCGCTGTTTCGCAGTTTGTTGCGGAGAGCGTCGTCTCCTCCGGCATAAATTCTTCGCGCGTTGCCGTAGTGTATGACGGTGTGGAAATTCCTCCGCTGACAACCTTAGAAGAGCGGCGCGTCGCGCGTGCGGGATGGAAAATCACGGATCACGATTTGTTGATTGGCTGCGTGGGATATTTGCTTCCCGAAAAGGGCCAAGAGACTCTTCTGCGCGCGTTGCCCCGGATTCGCGCGGAGTTTCCGAATTGCCGCGTAATCCTGGCGGGTGACGGCTCATGCCGCATGAAATTGCAATCCCTTGCGAGAGAATTGAGAATCGTCGATGCGGTAATCCTCGCGGGCTTCGTGGAAGATGTCGAAGCAGTCTATCGAGCGCTGGATCTGTTCGTGTTCCCGTCTTTGGCGGAGCCTTTGGGTTCTTCACTCCTTACGGCCATGGCGCATGGATTGCCGGTGCTTGCCGTTGCGAGTGGCGGCGTGCCAGAGATAATCGAAAACGGAAGAAGCGGGATCCTTGTGGATTCACCGGACGCCGCGAAATTCGCGGCGTCGGCTTGTCAAATGCTCAATGATCATGACACAGCCGCTCGAATGGCGAAAGCGGCGCGAGAAACCGTCGAGCGGCGTTTCTCTGCGCAATTACTGGCGGAGAACACTCTACAGCAATATCAAACAATTCTCTCAACGCACGAAAAAGTCGGATGAGTGAAGCGGCGGTGCAACTCCGTCGCGCCACTCACCCAAAAAGTCTGACAACCCTGACTTTTTCTCGCGCATCCAGTCTATAGGCGCGCCTGAATTTGCGCGCTCGCTTCAGTGGGCCCACAGTCTCTGCATTGCTCTTCTGAAGTGAATCGCATCCATAAATCAGGAGGGAAATCACATGCGTACGCGTTTGAGTCCATCTCTTGCAGCACTGGCTGTTGTTGCCTTTGCAATTCCTGTTTGGGCGCATTCTGAATCCACGCCTCTCACACTCAGTCAGCCCGCAACGATCGGGACCGTATCCTTACTGCCCGGGCAGTACACGCTCGCCGCGGATACGGACATGAATGAAGTGATGGTTAAGCGCGATGGAAAACTGATCGCCACCGTTCCTGGGAAACAAGTCACATTGAATAGGAAGCCGGAATATACCGCAGTGCTCTTCAACCACAGACAAATCCAGGAAATTCAGTTCGAAGGCAAGACGGAAGCCGTCAAAGTCGATTGAGGTCACATACGTGGTGCACTTTAGGGGGCGAGTGAAGCATCCTCGCCCCCTTTTATGCCGCTGGTTGCCGCCGTGCCAATTCAGCGCTTCGACACAACCATTCTGATTCCATCCCGCGGCCGCAGAGTGATCGACGGCCATAGCTTGATCGTCTGGTCCGGCACCAGTTTAAGGCGAAAGCGCGACGCGATGGCGGCAAGCAACAGCGTCGCCTCCATCATCGCGAATGACGCCCCGATGCACATCCTGGGTCCTCCGCCAAACGGGAAGTAAGCGAACCTCGGAGGGATTTTCTGCCGTGAATCCATCCATCGCTCAGGGCGAAATTGCTCCGGCTCGTCGAAATAGCGCGCATCGCGCTGCACCACCCACTGGCTCATATAGATCGTCGTGTTGCGCGGGACCTCGTAACCGCCAATCGTGCAATCCTCTACCGCTTGGCGGCCCATCGCCCACGCGGGGGGATAGAGCCGCAACGATTCGCGAACGATCGCTTCGGTAAATCGCAGCTTTGGCAAGTCGTCATAGGTCGGCGCGCGGCCGGGCGTTACAGCGCGCAATTCGGCAAGCAGTTCGAAATCCGCGGCCGGATTCTGTGCGAGCAGATAAAAGGTCCACGCGAGAGTGGTTGCGGTCGTTTCATGCCCGGCGAGCAGGAGCGTCATCACCTCGTCGCGAAGCTG